>NZ_JBSFHN010000097.1:0-1058 GCF_053597115.1 Streptomyces sp. NPDC001515 | reverse complement strand
GACCAGCGTCAGACCGACGTACTCCAGAGCACCCTGCCCCCGGTCCCGCCGCCCCCGCAGCCGCGCACCCGGCAACCGCACACTCGTACGCGGCACACCCCGCCGCACCCGACGACGCAACTCCCCCATGAATGGCATAGGGCGACCGTAACGGGCTTTCCCGGCAGGCGTCTTGGGCCCGCGGACCCAATCGGTGCGCCCCGTGCGCAGGGGGTGGCTCCCGGGAACAGGCTGGGCCCGAGGTTGGGGCCCCGGACCCAGGTCAGGGCTCCCGGACCGGCCGTACGCTCACGCCACACCCGAGGAACGGCAGAGGACGACGGAAGCCGTCGGGACGGCGTCACAGAGGGAGGAAGCACCGTGAGCGGTGGCAGCGGCTGGGGAAGCGGAAGCGCGGGGCGGGTACCCGCGGGGCACGGTCCCGGCCGGACGGGCAGACCGGGCGGTGGAGCGAGCGGCGTCGGATCCGCGCTGGCGCTGGCCCGCAGCTGGATCACCGGGGCGCTCGTCTACGTCATCGCGGGGTACGTGATCTCGCGGGGGCTCGTCGACCTGCTGGCAAGCGACGAACGCCTCGACGTCTTCGCCTGGCGCCTGGCCCTGGAGCACGTCCCCGTCGTGCTGTCCACGGTGCTCGCGGTCCTCGCCGCCGCCCGGGTCCTGCCCTACGAGCAGCGCGCCTCCCGTGCCCTGCATCTGTCGGCCGCCCTCGGGGCGCCCGTGGGAGCCCTCGTCTACCTCTATGCGACGCAGTCGTACGCCTCCGGTTCGGAGGGCGTCCTGATGCCGGTCGTCGCGCTGGCGACGGGGGCGGCGATCGGTCTCGCCGTGGACGGGCTCATGGACGACACGGACACGGTGTCGCCGCACGCGGCCCCGTACTCGTGGCGGGACGGCGGGGCGGGCGCCGCGGACTACCTCGGCGGGATCAGCGTGGCCACCGGGGTCCTCGCGGCGCTGGCCGTCGCCGGGGTGGCCTGATACGGCCTGGGCAGAGGCCCCTTCGGCCCGGACCCGTCCTCCGGCTGGTTCCTCCCCGGTCCTGCCGGGGAGGAACC
>NZ_JBSFHN010000096.1:0-1187 GCF_053597115.1 Streptomyces sp. NPDC001515 | reverse complement strand
TCGGCGTCGGCCTCGTCGCCGAGCAGCTCGCGCTGCCACAACGCGTAGTCCGCGTACTGCACCGGCAACGGCTCCCACCCAGGAGCCCGCCCCTCCGCACGCGCCGCATACGCCGTCGACAGATCCCGGGCCAGCGGAGCAATCGACCACCCGTCACCCGCAATGTGGTGCAGCACCACAACAAGCACCCGCTCATCAGGACCAGCCTCGAAGAGAGTGGCCCGGATCGGCAGTTCGGTGGAGAGGTCGAGGGCGTGTGCCTCGGCCCCCGCGATCGCGGCGTCGAGCGCCGCGGGCTGCACGTCGACGACGTTGAGCTGCCAGTCGAGGTCGGTGGGCTCGATGATGTTCTGGTACGGCTCGCCGTTCTCGGCCGTCGGGAAGACGGTCCGCAGGACCTCGTGGCGGGCGACCACGTCACGGAAGGCGAGGGCGAGTGCGTGCCGGTCGACCTCATGAGCCATCCGGAGCACGAACGGGATGTTGTAGGTCGCGCTCGGCCCCTCCAGTTGGCCGATGAACCACAGGCGCCGCTGGGCGAAGGACAGCGGAACCCGCTCCGGCCGCTCGCCCGCCGCCAGGGCGAGCCTGGCCTGTCCGGCGTCCTCCAGGCCAGCCGCGAGACCGGCGACCGTCGGCGTGTCGAACAGCGCCCGCAGCGGAACCTCGACACCGAGGACCGTACGGACCCGGCTGATCAGACGAACGGCAAGCAGGGAGTGACCGCCGAGAGCGAAGAAGTCGTCATCCACCCCGACCTCGGGCAGCTCCAGGACCTGCGCGAAGACCCCGCACAGAAGCTCCTCACGGAGGTTCGCAGCGCTGCGGCCGGATCCGTCCTTGCCCGCCGAGTAGTCCGGGGCGGGGAGGGCCTTGCGGTCGAGCTTGCCGTTGACGTTCAGCGGCAGCGCGTCCAGGACCACGACAGCCGACGGGACCATGTAGGACGGCAGGCGATCGCTCGCGAACTCCGCGATCCGGTGGAGCAGTTCGGTCTCCGGAGTGCTGTCGTTCGGAACGACGTAGGCGACCAGTCGCTTGTCTCCGGGCACGTCCTCGCGGGCCACGACCACGGCCTGGGCGACCAGCGGATGTCCGGCCAGGACGGACTGGACCTCTCCGAGTTCGATGCGGAAGCCCCGGATCTTGACCTGCTCGTCCGCACGGCCGAGGTACTCGATCTGACC
>NZ_JBSFHN010000095.1:0-1189 GCF_053597115.1 Streptomyces sp. NPDC001515 | reverse complement strand
TCACGACGCGGAGCCCGCTCATCACGACGGAACCCACCACGATCGTCCCGACGGAACCCACCACCCGCAGAACCACCACGGTCATCACGACGGAAGCCACCGCCGGAGGAACCCCCACGGTCGTCCCGCCGGAAGCCGCCACCGGAGGAACCCCCACGGTCGTCACGGCGGAAGCCACCGCCGGAGGAACCGCCCCGGTCGTCACGCCCCCGGTAGCCACCGCCTGCGGAGCCGCCACGATTGTCGTCGCGGCGCGGGCCACGGTCCCGGTCACGGTCGTCGCGGCGGAACCCGCCACCACGGTTGTCGTCATCGCGACGGAAGCCACCACCACGGTTGTCGTCGTCGCGGCGCGGACCACGCGGCCGGTCGTCACGACGATCATCACGGCGGTCGTCACGGCGGTCGAACCCGCCACCGGGACGCCCACCACGGTCGTCCTCACGACGCGGAGCCCGCTCATCACGACGGAACCCACCACGATCGTCCCGACGGAACCCACCACCCGCAGAACCACCACGGTCATCACGACGGAACCCGCCACCGGAGGAACCGCCCCGGTTGTCGTCGCGGCGCGGGCCACGGTCCCGGTCACGGTCGTCGCGGCGGAACCCGCCACCACGGTTGTCGTCATCGCGACGGAAGCCACCACCACGGTTGTCGTCGTCGCGGCGCGGACCACGCGGCCGGTCGTCACGACGGTCATCGCGGCGGTCGTCACGGCGGAAGCCGCCGCCGTACGAGCCGCCACGGTTGTCGTCGCGGCGCAGGCCACGGTCCCGGTCACGGTCATCGCGACGGAAGCCGCCACGGTCACCGCCGGGCCGGCTGTCGTCGCGGCGGAATCCGCCCCGGTCACCGTCCCTGCGCTGCCCGCCGCCCGACCGGCCGCCGCTGTAGCCGCCCCGGTCACCGCCGTCCCGGCGACGCGGCTCGCGATCCGAACGATCGTCGGGAGAGTTGGTGGGCATCGGTGGGGCTCCTGTCATCGAGTACTGCAAACATTCTTGCGCAGCCCGGCATCGGGCGCGCTTCGGCAAAACAAAAAGGACCCTTGGTCCCAGCGCTGAACGCTGGGACCAAGGGTCCTGAAAGATTGTTCGGCGGCGTCCTACTCTCCCACAGGGTCCCCCCTGCAGTACCATCGGCGCTGAAAGGCTTAGCTTCCGGGTTCGGAATGTAACCGGGC
>NZ_JBSFHN010000094.1:0-1260 GCF_053597115.1 Streptomyces sp. NPDC001515 | reverse complement strand
GCGTCTGGTCGAGGTGGCGCGGGCCGAGGGTGTGACGTCGTTCATGGTCCTGCAGGCGGCTTTGGCGATGCTGCTGTCGAGGCTGGGTGCGGGGAGGGACATCCCGATCGGTTCGGCGAACGCCGGCCGTACGGACGAGGCCCTGGACGATCTGGTGGGCTTCTTCGTCAACACTCTGGTCATTCGTACGGATCTGTCGGGTGACCCGACGTTCCGTGAGGTTCTGGGGCGGGTGCGGGAGGTCAGTCTTTCGGCGCTGGCGCATCAGGAGGTGCCGTTCGAGCGGCTGGTGGAGGAGCTGGCGCCGAGTCGTTCGATGGCCCGGCATCCGTTGTTCCAGGTCCAGCTGGACCTACAGAACAACGCCGACGCCGTCCTCGACCTCCCCGGAACCGAAGGAGCCGGCACGTCCACGGACACCGCCGTGGCCAAGTTCGACGTCGAGATCCGGCTCACGGAGACCCGTGACGAACTGGGTGCCCCGGCCGGCGTACGCGGCCAGGTCGTCGCCGCGGCCGACCTCTTCGACCCGAACACGGTTCGCACCCTGCGTGAACGGTTCGTCCGCGTCCTGGACCTGCTGACCGTCGACCCGCAGACCCATCTGAGTGACCTCGATGTCCTCGGTTCGGATGAGCGTCGTCGGGTGTTGGTGGAGTGGAACGACACGGAGTCGGATGTCGGTTCGGTGTCGGTGCCGGAGCTGTTTACGCGGCGGGTGGCGCGTACTCCTGATGCGGTGGCTGTGGTCGCGGGTGGGGTGGAGGTGTCGTTCGCGGAGCTGGATGTCCGGGTGGACCGGCTGGCGGCGTTCCTGGTGGGTCAGGGCATCGGCCCGGAGTCGGTGGTGGGGGTGTGTCTGCCGCGTGGGGTTGACGCGGTGGTCGCGTTCCTGGCGGCGTGGCGTGCCGGTGCGGCGTATCTGCCGATCGATCCGGATTATCCGGCGGAGCGGATCGGTTTCGTGCTGGCCGACAGCGGTGCGGTTCTGACGCTGACGACGGAGGAGATCCTGGATGATCTCCCGGCGGGCCGGAACCGTTTCGTGGCCCTGGACAGTGCCCTGATGCGGATGCAGCTGGACGCGGCACCGGCGGACATCCCGGCCACGGACAACAACCCTCAGTCGGTCGCGTATGTGATGTATACGTCGGGTTCGACGGGGCGTCCGAAGGGTGTCGCGGTGACCCACGGGGGCCTGGCGAACTATGTGGCCTGGGCTGTCGACGCGTACGGCATGAGCGACACCGACACCGACAC
>NZ_JBSFHN010000093.1:0-1265 GCF_053597115.1 Streptomyces sp. NPDC001515 | reverse complement strand
TGGCGGACGTGCTCGTTCGGCACGGCTACCCCGAGCCCACCGGCCTGGACTGGGTGGAGTTGCAGCTCGCCCTCTTCCGGTTCCTGTACGGGAAGGGCGGTGCGGCATGAAGGCGCGGACGGTTCTTCCCGCCGTCGGGATGACGGCGGTGTCCATGGTCCTGACCCTGGCCGTGGTCGTGATGTGGCTCAGTCCGGTGATGCCGTGGCCGGTCGCTCTGGTCGTCGGCCTGGGGATCGACGGCGGGTGGCTGGCCACCCTCGCCTACGAACGCCGCTTGGCCGCCCAGGGCGACCACAGCCACATGGTGACCGCCGTCGGGTGGGGCTTCGGGCTCAGCGCGACCGGGGTCCTGGTCGCCCATGCCCTGTCGGCGCAGTCCGCCGGTGCGTGGCTGGCCGTCGCCTGGCTGCCGATCGCGGCCAAGGCCCTGTGGCTGGTGCACGGGCTGTGGGAGCGCACCGCGCTCACCGCGTCCGCGCTGGGCTCGATCCGGGACATCCAGCAGGAAGCCCGCGACGAAGCCGCCGTCGCCCGCGCCCGGCTGCGGGCCGAGGCGGCCACGGAGGAGACGCGGCTGACGGCCGTGACGCAGGCCGGTGCCCGCGTCGCACGCGTCCAGGCCGAGACCGCGCAGGCCCTGTCCCGGGCGTGGTCGACGCTGGAGACGGCCCGCAACGGCGAGAGCACCGGACCGGCCCTGACCAGCGTGACGACCCCCGTCACGCCCGGTGCGGCGCCCTGCTGGGAACTCCCCGTCTGGGATCCCGACCAGCAGCTCACCGCCCGCGCCCTGGAGGCCGCACCGGCCACCACGGACGAGGTCCTGGACGTTCTCGTCGACCAGATCCGTCACAGCCGTACCCCCGCCCTGTCCTACCGGGAGATGGCCGCCCGCTTCCGCGCGGCCGGCCACTCCGCCTCCGAGGTCCGCCTGCGGGCCGCCTGGAAGCGGGTGGCGTGATGGCCGCGCTGCCGGAGTACCGGTGGCGCCTGGCCCCCGACGGCTACGCCACCCGCCGACAGCTCCGCGCGCTCGGGCTGCGGCCCGGCGGACAGGACGTCGCCGCCGTCGTCTGCCGCCCCCGCCGCCGGCGCGAACCCCTCATCGCGTACCTCTACCGCATCGACCTGGC
This sequence comes from Streptomyces sp. NPDC001515, assembly GCF_053597115.1. Classification (NCBI taxonomy): domain Bacteria; kingdom Bacillati; phylum Actinomycetota; class Actinomycetes; order Kitasatosporales; family Streptomycetaceae; genus Streptomyces; species Streptomyces sp. NPDC001515. The sequence goes on along the minus strand of NZ_JBSFHN010000093.1, from coordinate 129 downwards.
CCGCCCGGTCCGCCCGATGACCCCGGGCCGTACCGCCGCGCTCGCCAAGGCCATGCTCGCCCGCCGCACCTGCCCCGCCTGCCACCGCGACGCCGGGTACTGCATCCCGTCCTCGCTCGGCATGTGCGT
>NZ_JBSFHN010000092.1:0-1357 GCF_053597115.1 Streptomyces sp. NPDC001515 | reverse complement strand
CTAGGCCGTGTTTTAGAAGTGGGCTCCGTCTCTCGCCCTGTGCCGTGATGATCTCGGTGTGGGGCGAGGGGATCTTTCTGACGAGCAGTGGTCGGTGTTGGAACCGTTGTTGCCGGTCGTCGTGTTGGGCAGGCCGCCCGTGGGCCGACGGAAGCTGATCGACGGCATCCGCTGGCGGGTGCGGACAGGTGCACCGTGGCGGGATCTGCCGTCGGAATACGGTCCGTGGCAGACGGTCTACGGACTCTTCCGCCGGTGGCAGCGGGACGGCACCTGGCCGATGCTGCTGACCCGGCTGCAGGCTCGGGCGGATGCAGCCGGGCTGATCACGTGGGAGGTCAATGTCGACTCCACGATCTGCCGGGCCCATCAGCACGCCGCAGGCGCCCGCCGCGGCGGACAGGACCAGAAGGAGCCGCCGGGCGGCATCCGGACCGAGCCTGACGACCACGGCCTGGGCCGGTCCCGGGGAGGCTTCACCACCAAGATCCACCTGGCCTGCGAACAAGGCCAGCGGCCGCTGTCCCTCCTGGTCACCGCCGGACAGCGCGGCGACAGCCCGCAGTTCACTGCCGTTCTGGAAGGCATACGCGTCGCTCGCGTCGGGCCGGGCCGCCCTCGTGTCCGTCCGCTGCGGGTGAGAGGCGACAAGGCGTATTCGGCCCGCGCCAACCGGGCCTACCTGCGAAAGCGCGGGATCCGCTGCACCATCCCCGAGCCGGCCGACCAGGCACGCAACCGCAAACGGCGTGGCAACGCCGGCGGGCGGCCTCCGGTCTTCGACCGCGAGGACTACAAGGCCAGGCACGCGGTCGAGTGCGGGATCAACCGGCTCAAGCGCAACCGGGCGGTGGCCACCCGGTTCGACAAACTCGCGGTCCGCTTCGAGGCCACCGTCATGATCGCCGCGATCGGCGAATGGCTGTGATCTGTCGAGGCTGTCGTTCCCGCATGCCATGCTGACCGCGGCCAGGGTGAGCGGGACGGACGGGAGAGACGTCGATGGGGGCTCGGTACTACGGCGCCGACAGCGAGAGCGGCGACCGCATCGACGATCCGTCCGAGGACGCGCTGTTCATGATGATCAGCGACCTCAACGATTCCGACAACACCTTCGTCGTCGTCCAGCCCGACGAGGACGACCCCCTCTGGTTCACTTCCGTGGCCGTCCTGGACGAAGGCGCCTACGAGATCGTCCGCCACGACACCACCCGCAACGAGCACGAGGTCACCACGGCGACCAGCATCAACGACATCGCCCGCGACCTCACCATCTGGATGGCCACCCGCGACTTCCCCGGACGGCCAACCAAACAGGTCGGCGACTTCTAAAACACGCCCTAGCTTGATCTTTAAC
>NZ_JBSFHN010000091.1:0-1399 GCF_053597115.1 Streptomyces sp. NPDC001515 | reverse complement strand
AAGGAGGTGGGAATACTCATCTCGAAGCAGGCTTCCCGCTTAGATGCTTTCAGCGGTTATCCTTTCCGAACGTAGCCAACCAGCCATGCCCTTGGCAGAACAACTGGCACACCAGAGGTTCGTCCGTCCCGGTCCTCTCGTACTAGGGACAGCCCTTCTCAATATTCCTACGCGCACAGCGGATAGGGACCGAACTGTCTCACGACGTTCTAAACCCAGCTCGCGTACCGCTTTAATGGGCGAACAGCCCAACCCTTGGGACCGACTCCAGCCCCAGGATGCGACGAGCCGACATCGAGGTGCCAAACCATCCCGTCGATATGGACTCTTGGGGAAGATCAGCCTGTTATCCCCGGGGTACCTTTTATCCGTTGAGCGACAGCGCTTCCACAAGCCACTGCCGGATCACTAGTCCCGACTTTCGTCCCTGCTCGACCCGTCGGTCTCACAGTCAAGCTCCCTTGTGCACTTACACTCAACACCTGATTGCCAACCAGGCTGAGGGAACCTTTGGGCGCCTCCGTTACTCTTTAGGAGGCAACCGCCCCAGTTAAACTACCCATCAGACACTGTCCCTGATCCGGATCACGGACCCAGGTTAGACATCCAGCACGACCAGAGTGGTATTTCAACGACGACTCCACAACCACTGGCGTGGCCGCTTCACAGTCTCCCACCTATCCTACACAAGCCGAACCGAACACCAATATCAAACTATAGTAAAGGTCCCGGGGTCTTTCCGTCCTGCTGCGCGAAACGAGCATCTTTACTCGTAGTGCAATTTCACCGGGCCTATGGTTGAGACAGTCGAGAAGTCGTTACGCCATTCGTGCAGGTCGGAACTTACCCGACAAGGAATTTCGCTACCTTAGGATGGTTATAGTTACCACCGCCGTTTACTGGCGCTTAAGTTCTCAGCTTCGCCACCCCGAAGAGCAGCTAACCGGTCCCCTTAACGTTCCAGCACCGGGCAGGCGTCAGTCCGTATACATCGCCTTACGGCTTCGCACGGACCTGTGTTTTTAGTAAACAGTCGCTTCTCGCTGGTCTCTGCGGCCACCCCCAGCTCACGGAGTAAATCCGATCACCAGGAATGGCCCCCCTTCTCCCGAAGTTACGGGGGCATTTTGCCGAGTTCCTTAACCATAGTTCACCCGAACGCCTCGGTATTCTCTACCTGACCACCTGAGTCGGTTTAGGGTACGGGCCGCCATGAAACTCGCTAGAGGCTTTTCTCGACAGCATAGGATCATCCACTTCACCACAATCGGCTCGGCATCAGGTCTCAGCCTTATATGTGTGACGGATTTACCTACCACACGGCCTACACCCTTACCCCGGGACAACCACCGCCCGGGCTGGACTACCTTCCTGCGTCACCCCATCGCTTACCTACTAC
>NZ_JBSFHN010000090.1:0-1458 GCF_053597115.1 Streptomyces sp. NPDC001515 | reverse complement strand
CTAGTACTCCAGTCTGACTTCGCGATCTTGCTGGTGGACCCGGCTGGAAACGGGTACGGCCACCGCGTGATCATCGGGGGTTGTGTGGACTCCTGAAGATCGTGCGGTGGCCGCAGGCCATAGCGTAGACCCTGCCCGCTGGCGGGCGATGTTCGACCAGGTCATGGCCCGGATCGCGGGCCGGTTCGGGCGAGTTGAGCCCCGGGCAACGGCCCGCGCCTACTTGCTCGGACTGCTGTCGAGCGTCGAGCGGAAGAACTGCTGGCAACTGGCCGAACAGGCCGGCCATGCCCGGCCCGGGCCGATGCAGCGTCTGCTGCGCTACACACGCTGGGACGCCGATGCCGTCCGCGACGACCTGCGTGCCTACGCCGTCGAACACCTCGGCACCGACGGCGGCGTTCTGGTCGTCGACGAGACCGGCTTCCTGAAGAAGGGCCGGTCCTCGGCGGGAGTGCAGAGGCAGTACACCGGCACCGCGGGACGCATCGAGAACGCCCAGGTCGGCGTGTTCCTCGCCTACACCACCGAGCGGGGACGGGCCCTGATCGACCGCCGCCTCTACCTGCCCGAGCACTCCTGGTCCGACGACCCCGAACGCCGCACCGCGGCCGGGATACCCGAGACGGTGCAGTTCGCCACCAAGCCCCGCCTGGCCTCGGAGATGATCGACGCCGCGCTGGACGCCGGGATCACCACATCCTGGGTGACCGGCGACGAAGCCTACGGCCAGGACCCCCAACTCCGCGCCGCCCTCGAGGCCCGCGGCACCGGCTACGTGATGGCCGTCGCCTGCTCCATGCGGGTGAGGATCAACCACGGCCGCACACCCATCCGCGCGGACACCGTCGCCGGCCGCCTGCCCGCCACCGCCTGGCAGCGCTACAGCGCCGGCAACGGCGCGAAAGGCCCGCGGTACTACGACTGGGCCTGGATCCACATCGGCACAGACAGCCACCGGCACCTGCTCATCCGACGCAACCGGACCACCGGCGAACTCGCCTTCTACCTGTGCTGGTCACCAACCGACGTGCCCCTGCCCGAACTGGTCCGCGTCGCCGGTATCCGCTGGAGCGTCGAGGAGTGCTTCCAGGCCGCCAAGGGCCAGGTCGGACTCGACCATTACCAGGTCCGCAACTGGACCGCCTGGCACCGGCACATCACCCTCGCCATGCTTGCCCTGGCCTTCTTGACCGCCCTCGCCGCCGACGCGGCCCCCGAACGGCTCCATGACGCACCCCACCCCGCCCCCAGCCGCGATCCGATCACGCTGACCGTCCCGGAGATCCGACACCTACTCGCCACGGTCCTCGGCCCACCAGCCGCGACCGTGACCAGACTGCTGCACTGGTCCACCTGGCGTCGGCGCCACCAGGCAACAGCCCGGCACAGCCACTACCGACGACGAGCCGCCGACGAACCCGCTGGATAGATCACGAAACCGCACTGGAGTACTAG
>NZ_JBSFHN010000089.1:0-1532 GCF_053597115.1 Streptomyces sp. NPDC001515 | reverse complement strand
GAGTGCGGAGGATGAACCCGTGTGCTTCCTTACTTCTCGGCCGGATTGTGTCGGCAGCACCGGGTAGACGATCATGAGCCAATGGACATGGACATGAACGGTTGGGCGGTGCTCGAGGACTCGAAGCGAGAGCAGTGGGGTTATGTTCCGCGTCAGTTGGTTGGTCCCCTGGTCTTCGGAGTCGATCGACGTGAAGCGGTGGCGATCATGGCGGGACATGGCTTCGCTGCCGAGGAGCGCGAGATTGACCGGTGGAGTCCGCAGCGGGCTCAGTGGCGCGTGGAGTTCTGCAGGATGGGGTCGGACAAGCATCGACCTGCAGTGAAGTCCTACTTCGTCGAGGGCGTGGGCTTGACTTGTGTGCTTGTTGATGGGATCCGCGGTCCCCAAGTCACCTGCGAGGGGATCCGTCTGATCGGTCGCGTGCCGTCGGAGCTGGACTCGGAGATGGAAGCATGCGCTGTCGAACGTGGCCTCGGCATCATGTACTGCCTCTCGGGTGACCTTTGCTGGCCCGGCTTCGAGTTCGATCGAGGCGGGCAGCGCGCGGGCGATGTGGTCGTGAGCTGGGCATCGTTCTTCAACACAGGAGAGATCGCCGGGACCTCTTGGGACATCACTCCTGCGGAAGTCTGGCGTCACCAGTAGGCCGCTGAGCTTCCGGCGCCGAGCCGCGGAAGGCGGCCAATCTCATCGGATGAGTCGGCGGAAGCAGATGAGGGTGCTGGCTATGCCAACGAAGGCTAGGAAATGCTCGGCCTTGCGCTCGTAGCGTCGGTGCAGGCGGCGGCAGCCGTTCAGCCAGGACATCGTCCTCTCGACCACCCAGCGGTGCCGGCCGAGACGGTCGGAGGGTTCGATGCCGCGGCGGGCAATGCGCGGCACGATCTGCCGACGCCGAAGCCATCCGCGTAGGTGGTCGAAGTCGTACCCCTTGTCAGCATGGAGCTTGGCCGGGCGGCGACGCCGCGGCCCGAAGCGGGAGCGGATCGGCGGGATACCGCGCATCAGCGGGACCAACGCCTGGCTGTCATGGACGTTGGCGCCGGAGATACCCACCGAGATCGGCAGCCCGTTGCGGTCACAGACGACGTGCATCTTCGATCCGAGCTTGCCGCGATCGGTCGGATTCGGTCCGGTCAGAGGCCCCCTTTGACCGCTCGGACGCTGGCCGAGTCGATCGCGCAGCGCGACCAGTCCAGCTCACCGTTCCTGCCGAGCTGGTCAAGGACCACACGGTGCAACTTTGCCCAGACCCTCGCCGTGGACCAATCGGTGAAGCGGCGGTGGACCGTCTGCCAGGAAGCTCCGAAGACTGGTGGCACTTGCCGCCAGGTGCAGCCCGACGTGGCGACGAAGATGATCGCGGCCAGCACTGCACGATCGTCACATCTCCGGCGGCCTCCGCCTTGGGCGCGTACCGGAGGCTCCGGCACCACATCCTGAAAGATCTCCCACAGCCTGTCCGGCACCAGACGCAGAACTATGTCCATGCCGGGAGCAACGATCCAGCACCAATCGAGACACCGTCT
>NZ_JBSFHN010000088.1:0-1605 GCF_053597115.1 Streptomyces sp. NPDC001515 | reverse complement strand
CTTGATCTTTAACGTGCGTCGTCGAACGATGCGTCGTACTTGATCACTCGGTTCGGTATCTGCCGTACGCGGAAGCGGCCTTCGTCTGAACATGTGCTCCGACCAAGGAACACACACGTCCAGCACGAAGGCCGTGAGGATGAGTCTGCTGCATCACGATGCCCGGCAGGAGCCGTTGGCGGAACTGTCACGCTTCCGGGGCGAGTTCTATTCCTGTCTCACCGCGCGTTCGGATGCTCTGTTCGAGCTGGCGGACGCGGTCTTGTGCGGTGACGGACCGGTGAGGTCGCTGGCCGAGCTGTCGCTGGTGGGCGAACACCGCCGCGGTCATGGCGGGCTCTACGCCGCGCTCGCCCAGGGCCGGGTCGACGCCGGCCGGATGCGACGAGCCCTGGCCTCGGTGCCGCTGCCCCGGTCCGTCGACGGCCGGCTGGTCCTGGCCGTCGACGTCACCTGCTGGCTGAGGCCGGACGCCCACACATCACCGCAGCGGATCCTGTGTCACACCTACGGCCGGGGCAAGGACCAGCACATCCCCGTTCCAGGGTGGCCCTACTCGATCGTCTGCGCGCTGGAACCCGGCCGCAGTTCGTGGACCGCACCCCTGGACGCGTTGCGCCTGGCCCCCGGGGACGACACCGCAACCGTCACTGCCCGGCAGCTGCGCGAACTGGTCGAGCGGCTGATCACCGCAGGCCAGTGGCAGACCGGCGACCCGGACATCCTCGTCGTCGCGGACGCCGGATACGACGCGCCCCGGCTTACCCACCTCCTGCGGGACCTGCCGGTGCAGGTCCTGGCCCGGATGCGCTCGGACCGTGTCTTACGCAGACCCGCACCATCACGACAGCCCCACACCAAAGGCCGGCCGCCCCGGCACGGCGGCGAGTTCGTCTTCGGCCAGCCCGACACCTGGGGCACCCCGGACACCACCACCGTCACCGACACCCGCCTCTACGGCACCGCCACCGCACGGTCCTGGAAGCGGCTCCACCCCAAACTCACCCACCGCTCGTCCTGGGCCGCAGCCGACGCCGTCCTCCCGATCATCGAGGGGACCGTGATCCGCCTGGACATCGACCACCTGCCCAGCGGAGCTACCCCGAAGCCGGTCTGGTTGTGGTGGTCCGGCACCGACGCAGACGCAGCGGACACCGACCGCCTCTGGCAGGCATACCTGCGACGTTTCGACATCGAGCACACCTTCCGCCTGTTCAAACAGACCCTCGGCTGGACCTGCCCGAAGATCCGCACCCCCGAGGCGGCCGACCGATGGACCTGGCTGATCCTCGCCGCCTACACCCAACTCCGTCTCGCCCGACCCCTGGCAGCTGACCGGCGCCGGCCCTGGGAGAAACCCGCACCTGCCGAACGCCTCACACCCGCCCGCGTCCGCCGCGACTTCCGGCACATCCGCCCGACGACCGCCTGCCCGGCCGGTGCACCGAAACCCAGCCGCCCCGGCCCCGGCAGACCACCCGGCCGCAAGAACACTCGGCCCACCCCACGACACGACGTCCACACAGCCCGCAAAACCGACACCGCCACGTCCCGGAACAAGAAGCCGACGACCCCACGACCTCGCCGCACAGGTTAAAGATCAAG
>NZ_JBSFHN010000086.1:0-1795 GCF_053597115.1 Streptomyces sp. NPDC001515 | reverse complement strand
ACCCGCCTCGTCGCCTACATCGTCCCCACCGACCCCGAAGCATCCGAGGAACTACCGGATTCCGTAAGGCGGTTCGTCGGAACCAGGCTTCCCGAGTACATGGTCCCCTCTGCGGTCGTCGTCCTCGACGCGCTCCCGCTGACCGCCAACGGCAAGCTCGACCGCACGAACCTCCCCGCCCCCGAGCACTCCGTATCCGCAGGACGCGGGCCGGCCAACCGCCAGGAGGAGATCCTCTGCGCGGCCTTCGCCGAACTCCTCGGGCTCCCCGAAGTCGGCGTCGACGACGACTTCTTCGCCCTCGGCGGCCATTCTCTGCTCGCTGTCCGCCTGACCAGCAGGATCCGTGCCGAACTCGGCGTCGAGGTCCCGCTCCGCGTGCTCCTCGAAGCATCGACCGTGGCAGCACTCGCACAACAACTAGTCCACCAGAAGACAGCACGGCCGGCGTTGCGGCCCATGCGTAACCAGGAGGAGTCCTGATGATCCCGTTGTCCTTCGCGCAGCGGCGGTTGTGGTTCCTCAGCCAGTCCGAGGGCCCGAGTTCCACGTACAACATCCCGGTCGTGCTGCGTCTGTCCGCCGAGACCGACGGGACGGCCCTCGACGCCGCCCTGCGGGACGTGATCGGCCGCCACGAGGTCCTGCGCACGGTCTACCGGGTCGCGGACGGCGAGCCGTACCAGCACATCCTGAAGTCGGCCGATCTCGACTGGTCCCTGACGGTGGCCGAGGTGGCCCCCGCCGAGCTCGACGACGCGATCGCCGCCGTCCTCGGCCACACCTTCGATCTGTCCGCCGAGATACCGATCCGTGCCTCGCTGTTCTCCACCGGCGGCGAGCAGGTGCTCGTCCTGGTGACGCACCACATCGCCAGCGACGGCTGGTCCAAGCGCCCGCTGGCCCGCGACCTCTCCGTCGCCTACGCCGCCCGCGCCGCCGGCCAGGCGCCCAACTGGGAGCCGCTGCCGGTCCAGTACGCCGACTACACGCTCTGGCAGCGCGAAATGCTCGGCGACGAGAACGACCCGGACAGCGTGCTGTCCGCGCAGATGGCCTACTGGCGCGGGGTGCTGGCCGGCATCCCGGAGGAGCTGGAACTCCCCACCGACCGCTCCCGCCCCGCACTTCCCTCGCACCGCGGCCACAAGGTCCCGCTGACCGTGCCCGCCTCGGTCCACGCACGCCTCGCCGAGCTCGCGAAGGCCGAGGGCGTGACCCCCTTCATGGTGCTCCAGGCCGCCCTCGCGGCCGTCCTCGCCCGCCTCGGCGCGGGCACCGACATCCCGATCGGCACGACGGTCGCCGGCCGCACGGACGTCGCCCTCGACGACCTCGTCGGCTTCTTCATCAACTCCCTCGTCCTGCGCACGGACGTGTCGGGCGACCCGACCTTCACCGAACTCCTCGCACGGGTGCGGCAGGCCGGATGGGCGGCCTTTGAGCACCAGGAGGTGCCGTTCGAGAAGCTGGTCGAGGAACTGGCCCCGGCCCGCTCCCTGTCCCGGCACCCGCTGTTCCAGGTGATGCTGAAGGTCCAGAACACCGCCGAAGCCGTCCTCGACCTGCCCGGCACGGGCAGCGGAAACGCCCCGTCCCAGGGCGGCGACGCCGAGGCCGGCGACGCCCAGGCCCGCGATGCCCAGGACCCGACCGGGGCCGTCACCCACAACGGCCCGGCCACCAGTGAGTCCGCCGCGAAGTTCGATCTGGATGCCTCGGTGACTGAGGTTTTCGATGGGTCGGGGGTGCCTGCGGGGCTTCGTGGTTCGGTGGTGGTGTCGGCGGATCTGTT
>NZ_JBSFHN010000085.1:0-1903 GCF_053597115.1 Streptomyces sp. NPDC001515 | reverse complement strand
GGAGAGCCGGCGTGAGCTTGAGGATCGTTGTCTGTGTGAAGTACGTGCCCGACGCGACCGGTGACCGGCATTTCGCCGATGACCTGACGTTGGACCGTGAGGATGTCGACGGGCTGTTGTCGGAGCTGGACGAGTACGCGGTCGAGCAGGCGTTGCAGATCGCGGAGTCGGCCGATGACGCGGAGGTCACCGTGGTGACGGTGGGTCCGGAGGATGCGCGGGACGCGTTGCGCAAGGCGTTGTCGATGGGTGCGGACAAGGCGGTTCACGTCGAGGACGAGGGTCTGCACGGCAGTGATGTGATGGGGACGTCGCTGGTGCTGGCGAAGGCGGTCGAGAAGGCCGGTTTCGATCTGGTGGTGTGCGGGATGGCGTCGACGGACGGGACGATGGGTGTGCTGCCGGCGTTGCTCGCGGAGCGGCTGGGGGTGGCGCAGGTGACGTTGCTGTCGGAGGTGTCGGTCGAGGGCGGTGCGGTGCGTGGGCGCCGTGACGGGGATGCGGCTTCGGAGCGGCTGGAGGCGTCGTTGCCGGCGGTGGTGTCGGTGACCGACCAGTCGGGTGAGGCGCGGTATCCGTCGTTCAAGGGGATCATGGCGGCGAAGAAGAAGCCGGTTCAGGCGTGGGATCTGGATGATCTGGGTGTGGAGGCGGACGAGGTCGGTCTGGGTGGTGCGTGGAGTGCGGTGGACTCGGCGGCCGAGCGTCCGGCGCGTACGGCGGGCACGATCGTGAAGGACGAGGGCGAGGGCGGGAAGGCGCTGGCCGGGTTCCTGGCGGGTCAGAAGTTCATTTGATCCGGGTGTTCGTGGGGTGTGGGCGGGGCCCTGTTCCTCCCGTCTGTCCGTCGGTGCTTCTTTCGCTTGCAGGAGATTGAGTTTCATGGCTGAGGTTCTCGTCTTTGTCGATCATGTGGACGGTGCTGTCCGCAAGCCCACGCTGGAGCTGCTGACGTTGGCGCGTCGGATCGGTGAGCCGGTCGCGGTGGCGTTGGGTGAGGGTGCCGGTGCGACGGCGGGGGTGCTGGGTGAGCACGGTGCGGTGCGGGTGCTGACCGCGTCGGCGCCGGAGTTCGCGGAGTATCTGGTGGTGCCGAAGGTGGAGGCGTTGCGGGCGGCGGTGGAGGTGGTGTCGCCGGTGGCGGTGCTGCTGCCGTCGTCGGCGGAGTCGAAGGAGGTCGCGGCGCGGCTGGCGTTGCGGATCGGTTCGGGTGTGATCACGGACGCGGTGGATCTGGAGGCGGGTGAGTCGGGTCCGGTGGCGACGCAGTCGGCGTTCGCGGCGTCGTTCACGACGAAGTCGCGGGTGTCGCGGGGTGTTCCGGTGATCACGGTGAAGCCGAACTCGGCGGCGGTGGAGCCGGTGGCCGCGGCGGGTGTCGTGGAGGAGCTGGCGGTGTCGTTCTCGGAGGGGGCGCGGGCGACGCGGGTGGTGTCGCGTGAGGCGCGGGAGTCGACGGGGCGTCCGGAGCTGACGGAGGCCGCGATCGTGGTCTCGGGCGGTCGCGGGGTCAACGGCGCGGAGAACTTCCAGATCATCGAGGCGCTGGCGGACTCGCTGGGTGCGGCGGTGGGCGCGTCGCGCGCCGCGGTGGACGCGGGCTGGTATCCGCACAGCAACCAGGTCGGTCAGACGGGCAAGTCGGTCTCGCCGCAGTTGTACATCGCGTCGGGTATCTCGGGTGCGATCCAGCACCGGGCGGGGATGCAGACCTCGAAGACGATCGTCGCGATCAACAAGGACGCCGAGGCGCCGATCTTCGAGCTCGTCGACTACGGCGTCGTGGGCGACCTCTTCGACGTCGTGCCCCAGCTCACCGAAGAGATCAACAACCGCAAGGGCTGAGACCCCCACCCGGCAGACAGTGCGGGGCCGCACGGTGACACCCACCGCGCGGCCCCGC
>NZ_JBSFHN010000084.1:0-2107 GCF_053597115.1 Streptomyces sp. NPDC001515 | reverse complement strand
TGTAGATCACGTACGCCGGGTGCTCGGGACGGATACGCGTACCCAGCGGGCCGGCCGGGAGGGCAGTCAGGTCCAGCCCGTCGACGGCCACGACGTTCGTCGCATCCGACCGCGCGATCACGGACGCCGTACTCGTCGAGGCCAGAACCACAGCCGGCCGCGCATCGCCCAGCATGTACGCGATCCGCTCCGCCGGGTACGCCGGATCGATCGGCAAATACGCACCCCCGGACTTCAACACCGCAAGCAGCGCCACGACCGAGTCGATGCCACGCTCCAGGCAGACACCGACGAACGACTCCGGACCCACGCCCAGGGCCGCCAAGTGGCGGGCCAGCCGGTTCGCGCGAGCGTCCAGATCCGCGTACGAGACCTCCACACCACCCGAGACCACCGCCACCGCCTCCGGCGTCCTCACCACCTGCGCCTCGAACAGCTCAGGCAGCAAACCCCCCGGCAACTCGACCGCCGTGCCGTTCCACTCCGTGAGGACCTGATCGCGCTCGGTCTCGCCCAGGACGTCCAGGGCGCTCAGGCGGAGCTGCGGGTCTGTGGCGAGTTGCTCGATGGCGTGCGTCCAGCGCGCCACGAGCCGCTGGGTGGTGTCCGCGTCGAAGAGGTCGGCGGCGGCGACCACGGAGCCGCGCAGGCCTGCCGGGGCTCCGTTCTCGTCGACGGTCTCGACCACCGAGGCGTCCAGGTCGAACTTCGCCACCGAGGTGCCGGTACCAGTACCGGCCGCGAGGCCCCCGGCCCGCACACCGTCGAGATCGAGGACGGCTTCGGCGTTGTTCTGCACCTGGAGCATCACCTGGAACAGCGGGTGCCGGGCCATCGACCGGCTCGGGGACAGTTCCTCGACCAGCTTCTCGAACGGGACGTCCTGGTGGGCGAAGGCGGACAGGCTCGTGTCGCGGACACGGCCGAGGACCTCGCGGAAGGTCGGGTCGCCGGACAGGTCGGTGCGGATGACGAGCGTGTTGACGAAGAAGCCGACGAGGTCGTCGAGGGCCTCGTCCGTGCGGCCGGCGTTCGCCGCGCCGATCGGGATGTCCGTACCCGCGCCCAGCTTCGACAGGAGCATCGCCAGGGCGGCCTGCAGCACCATGAACGTGGTCACGCCCTCGGCCCGCGCCACCTCCGCGAGGCGGGCGTGCACGTCGGCGGGCACGGTCAGGGCGGCGTCGTGCCCTCGGTGTGAGGGCTCCGCCGGCCGCACGCGGTCGACCGGGAGCTGAAGTTCCTCGGGTGCGTCGGCCAGTGTCCGCCGCCAGTAGGCGACCTGGCGGGAGATGAGGCTGTTCTCGTCGTTCTCGTCGCCGAGGAGTTCGCGCTGCCACAGCGCGTAGTCCGCGTACTGCACCGGCAGCGGCTCCCACGCAGGGGCGCGGCCCTCGCGACGCGCCGCGTAGGCGGCCGACAGGTCGCGGGCCAGCGGGCGCTTGGACCAGCCGTCGCTGGCGATGTGGTGCATCGCGACGACGAGCACGCGGTCGTTGTCGGCGGTGGTGAACAGCGAGGCGCGGAAGGGGATCTCGACCGCGAGGTCGAAGGCGCGTCCGGCCGCCGCGGCGACCGCGTCGGCCAGCTCCTCCGGAGCGACCTCCACCAGGGGCAGGGTCCACTCCAGCTCGTCGACGGCGACGATCCGCTGGTACGGCTCGCCGTCCGCCACCTCGAAGACGGTACGCAGGACCTCGTGGCGCTCGATCACGTCCCGCAGGGCGGCCTCCAGGGCCTCGTGGTCGACGTCGCCGTCGAGGCGCAGGGCCACCGGGACGTTGTAGGCCGCGTTCGGGCCCTCCAGCTGGCCGATGAACCACAGGCGGCGCTGGGCGAAGGAGAGCGGTACGCGCTCCGGGCGCTCCCCCGCCTTCAGAGCAAGCCGGGCCTGTTCGGCACCGGTCAGACAGGCGGCGATTCCGCCCACCGTCGGGGCCTCGAAGAGTTCACGGATTCCGACCTCGACGCCGAGGACGGAGCGGATGCGGCTGACGAGGCGGACGGCGAGGAGGGAATGGCCGCCGAGCTCGAAGAAGTCGTCGTCCACACCCACTTCGGGAAGTCCGAGGACCTCCGCGAAGGCCAGGCACAGGATCTCCTCCTG
>NZ_JBSFHN010000083.1:0-2151 GCF_053597115.1 Streptomyces sp. NPDC001515 | reverse complement strand
CGCATCGAACAACTCCACCAACGAACCCGAAACCGACCCCGACGCCGTCTCGTTCCACCCCACCACCACCCGCTCACGCTCCCCCTCATCGAGGACGCGGAGCGTGCGCAGCGGCACGTCGGTGCCGCCGTCGAGGGCGGTCTCCAGGGCGTCGACGAGCTGCTCGACGGTGGTGCGGGTGAGGGTGGTGACGGCGGTGGGGTCGATGGGTCGGGCGGCGTCGACGGAGAGGCTGAGGCGGTCGCCGTTGTCGTCCACGAGCAGGGCCAGCGGGTAGTTGGACATCTCGCGGGCGAAGAGCAGGAGTGTGCCGTCGAGTGTGTCGTTCCAGCTCGCCTCGGCGTCCTGGCCCGCGTTGTGGCGGTAGTTGAGGAAGGAGGTGAAGAGGGGGGTGTCGCCGGTGACGCCGCTGGCGCGCTGGGCGGCGGCGAGGGGGGCGTGCTCGTGCTCCAGAAGTTCGGCGAGCTGTCCGCGCGTGGCGGACAGGGCCTGGAGCGCGCCGAGTTCGCCGGTGCGGATCCGGACCGGCAGCATGTTCATGAAGGGGCCGGGCACGCGGTCGGCGCCGGAGCCCGCGTTCATCCGCCCCAGCAGGACGGTGCCGAAGACGACGTCGTCGCGTCCGCTGAGGGTGGCGAGGACGCGGGCCCACGCGACGTGCAGCACGGTCGCCGTGCTGACTCCGGCCCGGCGTGCGGCGGTGCGCAGCCGGGCGGTCAGTCCGTCTTCGAGGGGCAGCAGGGCCAGTCGGGCGTCGGAGCCGTCGCCGCGTACGTCGGCCATGCCGTAGGGGGTGGTGGGTTCGGTGACGTCGCCGAGGAGGTCGGTGAAGTAGCGGGTGTGGTCGGTGCGGGATGCCGCTCCGCGTACCTGGGCGACGAAGGTCCGGAAGGGGAGGGGCTCGGGCAGGGTGTCGCCGTGGCCGGCGAGGATCGCTTCGACCTCGTCGAGGACGATCCGCAGTGCCGTGTGGTCGCGGACCAGGTGGTGCATGCGCAGGAGGACGAGCACACGGCTGTCGCTCGTGGCGGCGAGGTGCAGGTCGAGCAGGGGTGCCCGGCCGAGGTCCATGGTGCCGCCCGCGGCGGCCAGGAGTGCGTCGACCAGGTCGCCGGCCCCGGGGTCCAGGTGGACGTCGGTGACGGGCAGGGTGGCGTGGCGCCGGACGACCTGGACCGGTTCGCGGAGCCCTTCCCAGGCGAAGGAGGTGCGGTAGATGTCGTGCCGGTCGACGACCTGCTGGAGGGCCGCGGCGAAGGCGGTGACGCGGTCGCGGGTGTCGAACTCGAAGACCGCCGGCATGACGTAGGCGTCCTCGCCGCCGTCGGCGAGGAGGTGGTGGAAGAGCAGGCCCTCCTGGAGGGGGGCCAGGGGGTAGATGTCCGCGATGTTCGCGGCGCCGCCGTCGACGGTGGCGACGACCGCGTCGAGCTCCGCCTCGGTGAGGTCGACCAGCGGCAGCATCGCCGGCGTGAGCGCGGTGGCCCCCGCCGGGATCAGGTTGGCGGGGACCTCGATCCGATCGGCTCCGGCCGAGCGCGCGACGGCGTGGGGGGTCGGGGCGTCGAACAGCGTCTTGAGCGAGATCGTGACGCCGTGGGTACGGAGGGTCTCGATGAGGCGGACGGCGAGGAGGGAGTGGCCTCCGAGGCGGAAGAAGTCGTCGTCCACGCCGACGTGGTCCAGCCCGAGGACTTCGGCGAAGGCCGCGCAGAGGATCTCCTCGCGGACGGTGGCCGGTCCCCTTCCCTCACCCGCCACGGCGGCGAAGTCGGGAGCCGGCAGGGCCTTGCGGTCCAGCTTGCCGTTGATGTTCAGCGGCAGCGCGTCGAGAACCACGACGGCCGAGGGGACCATGGCGGACGGCAGCCGGTCGGCGGCGTACTCGGTGACGGCTGTGGCGAGTCCGCCGGCAGACGTGTCACGGGTCGGTACGACGTAGGCGACGAGCCTGGTGTCTCCCGGGGTGTCCTCGCGGGCGACGACGGCGACCTGGGCCACCTGGTCATGGCCGGCAAGGACTGTCTGCACCTCACCCGGCTCGACCCGTATCCCTCGGATCTTGACCTGTTCGTCGGTGCGGCCGAGGTATTCGAGCTGGCCGTCGGCGTTCCAGCGGACGATGTCACCGGTGCGATACATCCGCCGGCC
>NZ_JBSFHN010000082.1:0-2708 GCF_053597115.1 Streptomyces sp. NPDC001515 | reverse complement strand
CCGTCGAACGCTCGTGAGGAGATCCTCTGCGCGGCGTTCGCCGAGGTCCTGGGTCTGGACAGTGTGGGGGTGGACGAGGACTTCTTCGCCCTCGGCGGCCAGTCCCTGCTCGCCATCCGCCTCGTCGCCCTCCTGCAGAAGCGCGGTGTCTCCGTCTCGGTCCGCTCGTTCTTCCAGGCTCCGACTCCGGCCGGCCTGGCCGCGTCGGCGGGGGCGGTGCAGGTCGCCGTACCGGCCAACCTGATCCCGGCCGACGCGACCGCGATCACGCCCGACATGCTGCCGCTCGTCGACCTCTCCACCGATGAACTGGCCGCCGTCGTTTCCTCCGTCGACGGCGGCGCCGCGAACATCGCGGACATCTATCCCCTCGCCCCCCTCCAGGAGGGCCTGCTCTTCCACCACCTGCTGGCCGACGGCGGCGACGACGCCTACGTCATGCCGACCGTCCTGGAGTTCGACGCCCGTGACCGGCTCGACGCCTTCGCGGACGCTCTGCAGCAGGTGGTCGACCGGCACGACATCTACCGCACCTCGATCGTCTGGGAGGGCCTGCGCGAGCCGGTCCAGGTCGTGTGGCGCCACGCCACCCTGCCCGTCACCGACGTCGTCCTCGACCCCGAGGGCGGCGACCCGACGGAGCAGCTCCTCTCGGCCGGTGGTCTGCGCATGGATCTGACGCAGGCCCCGTTGCTGCGGATGCACGCGGCCCGGGTGCCCGGTACCGGCCGCTGGCTCGGTCTGCTGAGGGCGCACCACGTGGTCCGTGACCACACCGCGCTGGAGATCGTCTTCCACGAGGTCCAGACGATCCTGGCCGGCCGGGGCCGGGAGCTGTCAGCGCCGATGCCGTTCCGGAACTTCGTCGCCCAGACCCGGGGCGCCGTCGCGCGCGCCGAGCACGAGCGGTACTTCACCGACCTCCTCGGCGACGTCACCGAACCCACCGCCCCCTTCGGCATCGCCGACGTACGGGGCGACGGCGCCGGAGCGGCACGCGAAGTGGTGCCCTTCGATCCGGAGCTGACGGTGCGGCTCCGTGAAGTCTCCCGCCGGCTCGGCGCGAGCCCCGCGACAGTCATGCACGTCGCCTGGTCGCGGGTCCTCGCCGCGGTCAGCGGCCGCGACGACGTCGTCTTCGGCACGGTTCTCTTCGGCCGTATGAACGCGGGAGAGGGCGCTGACCAGGTCCCCGGCCCGTACATGAACACGCTGCCCGTACGCGTCCGCACCGAGGCCACCGGCGTCCGAGCGGCCGTCGCCGCCATGCGCGGCCAGCTCGCGGAGCTGCTGGAGCACGAGCACGCCCCGCTCGTCGTGGCGCAGCGCGCCAGCGGCGTCACCGGCGACACCCCGCTGTTCACCGCCCTGTTCAACTTCCGCCACAACCCCGGCCGCAGCGCCGAGCAGCGTGCGGACAAGCGCCGCCACGAGGGCATGGAAGGCATGCGCGCCGTCTTCACCCGCGAGCGCACCAACTTCCCCCTGATGGTTTCGGTCAACGACAACGGCGACCTGTTCACGCTGGCCGTCGACGCGGTCGCCCCGATCGACCCCCGCGTGGTCGGCGAGTTCGTCCGCACGGCGGCCGGAAACCTGGTCACGGCCCTCGAATCGGCCCTCGACCACGAGGAGGACGTGCCCCTCGGCTCCGTCCAGGTCCTGGACGAGGCAGGCTTGCGTCAGGTCCTCACGGAGTGGAACGGCACGGCGGTCGAGTTGCCGGGGGGTTTGCTGCCTGAGCTGTTCGAGGCGCAGGTGGTGCGGACGCCGGAGGCGGTGGCGGTGGTGTCGGGTGGTGTGGAGGTCTCGTACGCGGATCTCGACGCTCGTGCGAACCGGCTGGCCCGTCATTTGGTGGCCCTGGGCGTGGGTCCGGAGTCGTTTGTCGGTGTGTGCCTGGAGCGTGGCATCGACTCGGTTGTGGCGCTGCTTGCGGTGTTGAAGTCCGGGGGTGCGTATTTGCCGATCGATCCGGGCTACCCGGCGGAGCGGATCGCGTACATGCTGGGCGATGCGCGGCCGGCTGTGGTTCTGGCCTCGACGAGTACGGCGAGGGCCGTCCCGGAGTCGGATGCGACGACCGTCGTGGCCGTCGACGGGCTGGACCTGACTGCCCTCCCGGTCGGCCCTCTGGGTACGCGTATCCGTCCCGAGCACCCGGCCTACGTGATCTACACCTCCGGCTCGACGGGCCGCCCGAAGGGCGTGGTCGTGGAGCACCGGTCGGTGGCCGGTCTGCTGGGCTGGGCGGCGCGGGAGTTCGGTGGTGAGGACTTCCGGCGTGTTCTGGTCTCCACGTCCTTCAACTTCGACGTGTCGGTCTTCGAGCTCTTTGGGCCGCTGGTTTCCGGCGGCAGTGTCGAGGTCGTCGGGGATCTCCTTGCCCTGGCCGACGCGGACTCGGACACCCCGGTCGGTGACGTCAGCCTGGTCAGCGGTGTGCCTTCGGCTTTCGCCCAGATGGTGGCGGCGGGTGAGATCCAGGCCCGCCCCCGTACGGTCGTGCTGGCGGGCGAGGCATTGACGGCGGATGCCGTTGCCGGTATCCGCACCGCCGTCCCGGGCGCTCGGGTCGCGAACATCTACGGTCCGACCGAGGCCACGGTCTATTCCACGGCCTGGTACGCGGACGACGACGTCGAAGGCGTGGTCCCGATCGGTCGTCCGATCTCGAACGCCCGTGTGTATGTCCTGGACGGTGCTCT
>NZ_JBSFHN010000081.1:0-2839 GCF_053597115.1 Streptomyces sp. NPDC001515 | reverse complement strand
AGGAAGACCACCTGACCGTCCTGCGTCCACTTCGCACGGTCACCCGTGCGATACATCCGCTGGCCGCTCTCGTACGGGTTGGCGACAAACCGCTCGGCCGTCAGGGCTTCGCGGCCCACGTATTCGCGCGCCAGGCCGGCACCGGACACATACAGCTCACCGGCGACACCAACCGGGACCGGCTGGAGACGGGAGTCCAGGAGGTAGAAGCGGGTATTGGCGATCGGCGTGCCGACCGGGACCGTCCCGCCCGCGATCCCCTCGGCCGTCAGCCTCGTGGTCGCAATGCCGATCGTCGTCTCGGTCGGACCGTAATGGTTGTGGACCTCCCGCTCACCCGCAGCCCCGAGCAGTTCACGCAGCCAGACCGTCGAAGCGGCCTCGCCGCCGAGAACGAGCGACCGGGCAGGCAGCACGGCCTCGAAACCGGACGTGGTCAGCGCGGCCAGATGCGAGGGGACCACCTTGAAGTGGTCGATCTCGTGCTCGGCCAGATAGGCGGCGACCCGTTCCGGGTCGGTGACCGCTGCCTCGTCAAGGATGTGGAGTTCGCCTCCGGTGGTGAGGCTCGCGAAAACCACCGTGTTACCCAGGTCGGTCGCCTGCGCCTGGAGCAGCGCGTACCGGGCGCCTTCGCCCGCGAAGCCCAGGCGGTCGGGGACCGAGGCCGTGTAGTTGGCCAGGCCACCGTGGGTGACCGCGACACCCTTGGGCCGGCCCGTCGAACCCGACGTATAGATCACATACGCCAGGGACTGCGGATCGACCTCACGATCAGGGCGCTCCGCGGACGCGGCGGCAAGCTGCATCTCCACGAACGTGTCGTCGATCGCCACCAGCCGCGAACGACCGGCGGGCAGCTCGTCCAGAATCTCCTCCGTCGTCAGAGCCAGCGCGGCACGGCTGTCACGGAGCATGAACGCGATCCGGTCCGTCGGCTGCCCCGGATCAATGGGGAGATAGCCGGCTCCGGCCTTCCAGACCCCGAGGATCGCCGCGATCATGTCCGCACCGCGCGGCAGGCACAGACCCACCACCGACTCCGGACCAATGCCCTGACCGATCAGATAATGCGCGAGGCGATTGGCCCGAGCATCCAGCTCGGCGTACGTGATGTCCGTACCGTCGGCGGTCAGGGCCACCGCGCCGGGCACCCGGTCCACCACCCGCTCGAACCCCTCATGGACCAGGACCGACCGACCGTCACTCGCCGTGTCGTTCCAACCCGTCAGGACCCGGCGCCGCTCCTCGTCCGGCAGGACGTCGACCCTGCTCAGGCGTATGCCGGTGTCCCGGGTGAGGGTGTCGAGGAGGGTCGTCCAGGCGTCGGCGATGCGGCCCGCCCACTGCGCGTCGAAGAGGTCGGCGGCCACGGTGACCGAGCCGCCGAGGCCCGCCGGGGCGCCCTCGGTGTCGAAAACCTCGGCGACCATGACGTCCAGGTCGAACTTCACGGCCGTTCGGCCCGACGTCGCGTCGTCGTCCGCGGCTGCCGCGCCCGCCCGTACGCCGGGCAGGTCGAGGGCCGCGTCGATGGTGTTCTGGAGGGTGAGGACGGTCTGGAAGAGGGGGTGGCGGGCCATGGAACGGGCCGGGGCCAGCTCCTCGACGAGCTTCTCGAACGGCACGTCCTGGTTCGCCATCGCCGCCAGGCTCGTCTCGCGGACGCGGCCGAGGACCTCGCGGAAGGTCGGGTCGCCGGACAGGTCCGCGCGGACGACCAGGGTGTTGATGAAGAAGCCGACGAGGTCGTCGAGGGCTTCGTCCGTGCGGCCGGCGTTCGCCGAGCCGATCGGGATGTCGGTGCCCGCGCCGAGCTTGGAGAGCAGGGTGGCCAGGGCCGCCTGGAGGACCATGAACGTGGTCACGCCCTCGGCCCGCGCCACTGCGGCGAGCCGCTGGTGCACGGCGGCGGGGACGCTCAGCGGGACGCTGTGGCCCAGGTGGGACGCGACCGCGGGGCGCGGCCGGTCGAAGGGCAGGTCCAGCTCCACGGGGGCGTCCGCAAGTGCCTCGCGCCAGTAGGAAACCTGCTGGGAGATCAGGCTGTTCTCGTCGTTCTCGTCGCCGAGCAGCTCGCGCTGCCACAGCGCGTAGTCCGCGTACTGCACCGGCAGCGGCTCCCACTCGGGGGCGCGGCCCTCGCGACGCGCCGCGTAGGCGGCCGAGACGTCACGGGCGAGGGGGCCCATGGACCAGCCGTCTCCGGCGATGTGGTGGACGACGACTACGAGGACCTGCTCGTCGGGGCCGGCGTCGAACAGCCAGGTGCGGATCGGGGCTTCGACCGAGAGGTCGAAGGCGTACTTCTCCGCTTCCCTGATCGCCGCAGGCAGGTCCGCTGGTGTCACCTCGGCGGCCGACAGCTCCCAGGCGAGGTCCTCCAGGTCCAGAATCCGCTGGTAGGGCTGGCCATCGGCGACCTCGAAGACCGTGCGGAGGACCTCGTGGCGACCGATCACGTCGCGCAGGGCCGCGCCGAGCGCTTCGCGGTCGACTCCGCCCGAGAGCCGCAGGGAGACGGGCACGTTGTAGGTGGCGCTGGGGCCTTCCAGCTGGCTGATGAACCACAGGCGCTGCTGGGCGGAGGAGAGCGGGATGCGCTCGGGGCGTGTGCCCGGGAGCAGGGCGGGCCGTGCGCTCCCGGCGCCGGCGAGGCGGCTCGCGAGGGCAGCGACGGTCGGGGCTTCGAAGAGGGTGCGCAGCGGGACCTCGATGCCGAGGACCGTACGGATGCGGCTGATGAGGCGGACGGCGAGGAGGGAGTGGCCGCCGAGAGCGAAGAAGTCGTCATCGACACCCACCTCGGGAAGGCCCAGGACCTGCCCGAAAACACCAC
>NZ_JBSFHN010000080.1:0-2921 GCF_053597115.1 Streptomyces sp. NPDC001515 | reverse complement strand
GCTGCGGAACGTCTCCCTTCGTACATGGTCCCCTCGGCAGTCGTCGTCCTGGACGCGCTGCCGCTGAACGTCAACGGCAAGCTCGACCGCAAGGCCCTCCCGGCACCCGAGTACGCCACCGGTAGCGGACGCGGCCCGTCCAACGCCCGCGAGGAGATCCTCTGCGCGGCCTTCGCCGAGGTCCTGGGACTCGACGCCGCAGAAAACGGAGACAGAAACGGAAGCGGAAATGGGACCGGGACCGGCGTCGGCGTGGACGACGACTTCTTCCGGCTCGGCGGCCACTCCCTCCTCGCGATCCGCCTGGTCGCCCTGCTCCGCAAGCGCGGAGTCACGGTCTCCGTCCGGGCCCTCTTCGACGCCCCGACCCCGGCCGGCCTCGCCGCCTCGACGGGTGCCGAGCAGGTCGCCGTACCGGCCAACCTGATCCCGGCCGACGCGACCGCGATCACCCCCGACATGCTGCCGCTCGTCGACCTCACCGCCGACGAGATCACGCGGATCGTCGCCACCGTCGACGGCGGCGCGGCGAACATCGCGGACGTCTACCCGCTGGCCCCCCTCCAGGAAGGCTTGCTCTTCCACCACCTCCTCGCCGAGGGCGGCAAGGACACATACGTGATGCCGACGGTCGTCGAGTTCGACAGCCGTGACCGCCTCCACGCGTTCACCGACGCTCTGCAGCAGGTGGTCGACCGGCACGACATCTACCGCACCTCGATCGTGTGGGAGGGCCTGCGCGAGCCCGTCCAGGTCGTACGGCGGCAGGCGACCCTGCCCGTCGACCTCGTCACCCTGGATGCCGAGGCCGGCGACCCGGTGCCGCAGCTCCTGGCCGCCGGCGGCGACTCGATGGACCTGGACCGCGCCCCGCTGATCCGCGTCCACGCGGCCCGCGTGCCCGGCGGACAGCAGTGGCTGGCCCTGGTGCGGATCCACCACATGGTGCAGGACCACACCGCCCTTGAGGTCATGCTCGCCGAGGTCAACGCGTTCCTCACCGGACGCGAGAGCACCCTCGCCGAACCGCTGCCCTTCCGGAACTTCGTCGCCCAGGCCCGCGCGGGAGTCACCACCGGCGAGCACGAGCGCTACTTCGCCGAACTCCTCGCCGACGTCACCGAGACCACGGCCCCCTTCGGCCTGGTCGACGTCCACGGCGACGGCACAGGCACGACCCGCGCCCGGGTCGTTTTCGGTGACGACCTCCACGCCCGGCTGCTCGCCGTCTCCCGCCGCCTCGGCGCCAGCCCCGCCACTCTTCTGCACCTGGCGTGGGCGCGCGTCCTCGCTGCGGTCAGCGGCCGCGAGGACGTCGTCTTCGGCACCGTGCTGTTCGGCCGGATGAACGCCGGCACGGGCTCCGACCGGGTCCCCGGCCCGTTCCTCAACACGCTTCCGGTCCGGGTACGCACTGACGCGCTCGGCGTCCTGACGGCCGTCGCCGCGATGCGCGGCCAGCTCGCGGAGCTGCTTGAGCATGAGCACGCGCCGCTGACAGTGGCCCAGCAGGCCAGCGGGGTGGCCGCCGACGCGCCGCTGTTCACCGCCCTGTTCAACTACCGTCACAACAGCGGCGGCACGACGGAGACCGGAACCGGAACCACAACCGGAACCGAGGCTGGGACCGAGGCGCCCCAGGTACGCGACGAGCGACTCGACGGCATCCGCAGGGTCTTCTTCGAGGAGCGCACCAACTACCCCCTGATGGTCTCGGTCGACGACAACGGCGACCGGATCTCGCTCGCCGTCCAGGCGGTCGCCCCGATCGACCCGGAGACCGTTGGTCTCTCGCTGCGCACGACCGCGCAGAACCTGGTCACCGTCCTCGAATCGGCTCTCGACCACGACGAGGACGTCCCGCTCCGCTCCGTCCAGGTCCTGGACGAGACCGAACGCCACCGTGTCGTGTCCGAGTGGAACGACACGGCGGTCGAGTTGCCGGGGGGTGTGCTGCCTGAGCTGTTCGAGGCGCAGGTGGTGCGGACGCCGGAGGCGGTCGCGGTGGTCTCGGGTGGTGTGGAGGTCTCGTACGCGGATCTCGACGCCCGCGCGAACCGGCTGGCCCGTCACTTGGCGGCCCTGGGCGTGGGTCCTGAGTCGTTCGTCGGTGTCTGCTTGGAGCGTGGCGTCGACTCGGTCGTGGCGCTGCTTGCGGTGTTGAAGTCCGGGGGTGCGTATTTGCCGATCGATCCGGGCTACCCGGCGGAGCGGATCGCGTACATGCTGGGCGATGCGCGGCCGGCTGTGGTTCTGGCCTCGGCGGGCACGGCGAGGGCCGTCCCGGAGTCGGATGCGACGACCGTCGTGGCCGTCGACGGGCTGGACCTGACTGCCCTCCCGGCCGGCCCGCTGGGTACGCGTATCCGTCCCGAGCACCCGGCGTACGTGATCTACACCTCGGGTTCGACGGGCCGCCCGAAGGGCGTGGTCGTGGAGCACCGGTCGGTGGCCGGTCTGCTGGGCTGGGCGGCGCGGGAGTTCGGTGGTGAGGACTTCCGGCGTGTTCTGGTCTCCACGTCCTTCAACTTCGACGTGTCGGTCTTCGAGCTCTTCGGGCCGCTGGTTTCCGGCGGCACGGTGGAAGTCGTCCCTGACCTTCTCGCTCTGGCGGACACCGACATGCCGGTCGGTGACGTCAGTCTGGTCAGCGGTGTGCCGTCGGCCTTCGCGCAGATGGTGGCTGCGGGGGAGATCCAGGCCCGCCCCCGCACGGTGGTCCTGGCGGGTGAGGCGCTGACGGCGGACGCCGTCGCCGGCATCCGTACGACCCTCCCCGGCGCCCGGGTCGCCAACATCTACGGCCCCACCGAGGCCACGGTCTACTCCACGGCCTGGTACGCGGACGACGACGTCGAAGGCGTGGTCCCGATCGGCCGTCCGATCTCGAACGCCCGTGTGTATGTCCTGGACGGTGCTCT
>NZ_JBSFHN010000079.1:0-2955 GCF_053597115.1 Streptomyces sp. NPDC001515 | reverse complement strand
GACCTCCACAAGAGCGACGAAACGACACCCCATCACTCCCACACCGATGCCACCCCCACCCCTGACCAGCGAAAACACAGTCGTCAGACTCGGAAGCGTCTCATTGACCGTGGTCAATTGACCGCACAACCCAGTCAACTCCGCCCTATCGCGGGCTACTGGACGGCTCGTGTTGCGTCCGTCCTGAGCTGTCGTCAACTCAGTTCACCCTCACGTTGCGCCTCATGCGCGGTACCTGTCGGACACTCGTCAGACGGGTGTCGTCCCATGCCCGAGGGCGCCCGTCTGACGAGTGTCTGGACACAGGTGCCTGTGCTACGGCGCCTCAAGTCTGCTCCTGCCCACCAGCAATCCCAACGCCTGGAACGTCTTTGACTACCTCCCCGACCACACCACCAGCCCCATCTCGAACTGGTGTGGGAGACCGCCCTGGACCAGGCCACCGACTCGGACAACCGCGTCGCCATCGGCACCCACGCCTACGACCGGCCCCCCCACATTGCCGAAGCCGCATGGCGCCCACTCGTCCACCACGTGCCCCGCGCCGCGCTCATTACAGTCCCGAGCCCGGACGCCGGTCAGAACCTCAAGATCAACTGGTCACTTGCAGTTCTTGCAGGGCTCACCGCGGGTGTTGCTGATGGTGGTGGAGAGGTCGGGGTTCTGCCCTGTCAGTTCGAACGGGCCGGTGACAGGATCGCTGGGCTGTCGGTAGCCCTCGGGGACGGCGGTCTCCTCCAGGTAGTAGGTGCCGAGCTCCAGGGCGTCGAAAGTGCACAGGCCCTGCTCGTCAGTGGCACAGGCACTGCCGACCTCGATGTCGGGGTTGGTGCCCGTGGTCTGGAGCCCGTCGATGTTGTTAGTCTCCTGCCACAGCTGGAAGACCGCCCCCGGCAGCGGCTGCCCATTCGTCCTGTCGGTCTTCTCGACAGTCAGTTCGCCGGTGGTTGTGGCGCAGGGCTCCCACTCGAAGGTGGCCAGGCCGTCGCCTTGGCGGGCGCCGGTGAGAAAAGTGGAGCCTGCGGGGCCTGCGCTGGAACCTCCGCCTCCTCCGGCCCCGCTGTTATAGGCGGTGGGAGACGCGGCGCCGCCTCCTCCTCCGGTGGCTCCTCCGCCTCCTCCGCCGCCTGCCCCGCCGTGCGGGTCGCGGACGCTGTCGCCGCCGCGCCCACCGACCGGCCCGGTGGCCGGGGAACCGTTCTCACCGTTCGGTTCCGCGGTCGGGGCGTTGATGCCACCCTGGCCCCCTTCCCCGCCCGGGCGTCCCGGCTTGCCCTCGTCGTCCCCAGCCAGCCCGGTGCCCGGCTCCCCGGTTTGTCCGCCGTCCCCGCCACCGATGTTTGAGGAAAAGAAGGATGCGCCTCCGCCGCCGCCTCCGCCCGCCACGATCAGGGGAGTCGGCCCTGCGCTGATGACGGTCCGCCCGCCCCCGCCGCCTGCGGCGATACCGCTGATCTGGCCCCCGACCCGGTAAGCGCCGCCCTTTCCGCCGCCGCCGTAACCGCCTTGGGTAGCCGCGTCGAGGGCATCCCCGTCATGGCCCGCGCCCCCGACATCGACGGTGAGGACCTGACTAGCCGTCACATCCAGCGATGCGGATACCTCAGCCCCCCTGCCGCCTGGCACCTCGTACTGACCGGTGCCTCCGGCCGCGCCATACGCCACGACGGACAGGGAGCAGATTCCCTCAGGGACGGTGAACTGCTGGGGAGCGCCGGTGAAGGCGAAGGTCTGCGAACCTGTCTCCGCTGCCGGCATGCCGGCAGCGGAGACAGGGGCCGCGGGAGCGAAGAACACTGCGGCGGAGGCCGTGAGTGCCATGACCACGAGGTGTCTCTGTGCAAGTCTCATGCTGGCAACATATGCAAATGTTCCAGACGCTTGTGCGAGGCAGATGCGGATAGACCGACCGTGTGACCTGAATGGTCGTACTACTCCACCGGGGCCTGTTGGGCGGCCGGGCCGACCAGTCAGGATCCAACTCAATGAAGGTCCTGGCCGGTGCCTCCTGCTCCGCTCCACAACGTAGCCGGTTGACTCAGAGGTTTCCTCAGGTGCCGGGTTTCCTGCCCCAGATGAAGACTTGGCTGCCGATGCCGATTGAATCCCACAATGCCTTCGCGTCCTGCAACCGTAGGTTGACACAGCCGGCTGAGCCACCACCGTCGAACAAGTCGTCGTACCGGCCGTGGATCGCCTGGCCGCCGTCGAAGTACTGCGCGTAGGGCATGGGCGCATTGCCGAACAGCTGTGAATGTTCATCGCGGACGCGACGAAAGATCTTGTGCAGCCCGGGTCGGGTTTCCTCCCCCCAGCGGCCGGTTCGCGTGGCCACCGGGCCGTACTCCAGCTTCTTGCCGCTCTGCAGCCACAGGATCTGACGCGCCATGTCAACACACACGACCCTGCCGGAATCAACCGGGCAGGAGCCGGACGCGTTCGGATTCGTGCCCGCCCGTACGACCTGTGTCTGACGGTACGTTTCCAGCCCCGCGTACCCATCCTGGCGAACGAGCTGATACCTGTGCTGGAAGTCGCGAATGGTCGAGCAGTCCTGCAGGGACTGTCGTCCATCCACCGGCAACTGCAAGAACTCCTCCAGTTGCCGCTGATACGGCCCGGTACTCGCCGAGCACTGCTCACCGCCGAACGGCACGGTGCCGGTTTGCTGGGCCGAAGCCTGCGGCGCAACGACCGACAGTACCCCCGCACACATTAGAGCAACCAGCCCCCGCAACCGGCTGCGGTGTAACCCTTCATAATCACCTATCTCGCGCATGGCCCCAGCCTCGACCAGTGCACCCCGGCACGCCACCGCGGGCGGCCATAAGAGGTCGTTTCATCCTGTTGTTTCATCCTTGTATGCGGCTTTGATGTGCTGGTGTCGGGTCGCGCCAGGAGATGGTGTTTTCGCCGGTGAGGCGGCGGGCCATGAGGTCGGTCATGGCGAGGTGG
>NZ_JBSFHN010000078.1:0-3051 GCF_053597115.1 Streptomyces sp. NPDC001515 | reverse complement strand
CCTGAAAGATCTCCCACAGCCTGTCCGGCACCAGACGCAGAACTATGTCCATGCCGGGAGCAACGATCCAGCACCAATCGAGACACCGTCTTAGTGACGCGCGGATACGGTCGATGAGGTCCGGGCGGGGGACGTCTGGTGCGGCTGGCACTGCCCCCACCATGATCCCCCAGTCGAACTCGCCGAGTTCATGGGCCAGATGGCGCCCGGGAATGAGGAGTTCCTCGCGGAACTCCCCCAGGGGGAACGCGCCGTCGAACTCGCCCGAAGCGCGACGGTGGATCTCGAATGCCAGATGGTTCGTGAGTCGGCCGGCAGACTCATGGCCCAGACCGCGGCAATGCTCGTTACGGAGTCGCCGCATGCGCTCCCGGAGCTGATCACGCAGTTGATACCGCTGCCTGGAATCCACCGAGATTCGTGCGCGGCCCAGCCGGTTCAGCTCGTCATCGCTCAGTCCCGCCGGCTCGTCTCGCCAGCGTCCGCGCTCCATCAACCGCTGAAGGTGATCGCGGAGCTCTTGTGGATCATCGACACTCAAGGCCCGGTTCAGCTGCACCGCCTTGGGATGGAGTCGCATGTTCGTGATCAGTCGATACGATCCTGCCCGCGGCCGTGCGCGGATCATCCGAAGCAGGATGCCGAACGCGTCAGGAGCGGACATCTCCGTACCTGAACCGCCGGACTTCACCTGTGCTGCGTGCATGCTGCCGCGGTGCTGATCGACAAGTTCGAAGTCGATTGCGTCGGGGTCCGTCGAGTCTTCATCCGGGGTGGTTGCGGGTTCGATCAGCGCTGCAGAGACTCCGGGGAAGCGGCCTTCTGCGGCATCGAGAAGCGCTTCCAGCGTCACGAGGTACTGGTATTGGAACCCATCTGCTGCCGCTTGCCCCCCGCGCTCCGCCACCCGGTGCCCCTCCCGCCCGTATGAAGGTAACCAACCTATCGGGCACCTCGGACATTGGTCTTTTGAGAGGGCGGTACGTGACGTGATGCCCGTTTCGGGCTTTCGGGTTGGGCTGTCGGGCTGGTCGTGGCCTGACTAGGCGGCTACGTCTGCGGCTTGGTGAAAAAGCCCTGCTCCGGCTCGATCAGGATGCCGCGTTCGGCCAGCCGTTTGAGCTTGAGCCGGACGTTGTTGACGTTGTTGGGGGCGATCTCCAGGTCCATCGCCTCGCAGACTGCCCGCGCCCGCAACTGGGCGTCGGCCGCAGCGAACACCGCCATGATCTGACGGTAGGCCGGATGGTTCGGCACCTTCACGGGCGGCGGTGACGGCGAGGCCGGCTCGGGCAGCGCCGGCAGCGTCTTGCGGGTGATGCGCACATCCTCGGCGGCCCGCCCGAACTCCTTCAGCTGCGCGGTGAGTCCCGCGATGCGTTCTCGCGTGGTCTCGGCTCGGGCGGCGATCTCGCGCTCTTGCCCTCCAGGCGTGCCAGCACCGCTCCCAAGGTCAGCTCACTGTCGCTCACGCGTCGCTGCGTCCCTACGAGGAGCGCCACCCCTACCGGAGTGGTGGAATCCGGTGCCTATCCGACGTGGCAGTCGGGCCACTGGCCTGCCCACCCTCAGCCACCGAAAGCGAAACGGTCCGCCGACTCCGTCGGCGGACCGTCAAGAAAGACCGAGGCTACCAAGGGGCCCGTTTGTTCATGCCCGCGACCACACCGGCATCCCTGTCTGAATGATCACCCGCACCACAGGCTTCGGACGAGATCCGGTTTGCCACACCGCACTGAGTCGATCACGACGTATCAGTGTGACGCCGCCAGCGGTCGGGGTCTTGGCGGCGACCAGGTTCGCCGGGTTATGGCGCGGGGCGCAGACTTCCTCGATCTGGCCGGGGTGGTGCAGGATCCCGTCCAGGGAGCGCGCTCAGATCGATCAGAAACTGCTGCTCAACGAATCAGACGATCCTGATCGCATCAATCCTGACGCCTCCAGGGTGGTTCGGCCAGGTGAAGGTGGTCCACTTGTCGATCGGGGTGGCAGGCTGCCACTTTCCGTCCCCGTACCACTGGACCCGGTTATTTCCAGTCCAGATCTTGTCGACCCAGTTGGTCCCCCCCGGCCTAAAGTTTGAGTACTCTCCGGCGTTGGCAAAACACTGATGGAAAGCGGTGAAGCCGGAACCGTAATCGTGATGCCAGTGGAGATGGGTGTACTCGTCGATGTTGTAGCACTCGACGCTGTCGATCGCGAACGCGGGATTCGGGACGACGATGAGCGAAGCCGCCGCGACGGCGGATACCAGTGCGGCCTTGACCACCCGTCGGTTGATACGCTGCACGTAAGTTCTCCTTGTCCTTTGTAAGGGACTGCACCGTGGACGGTGTAACTCGCAAGTATAGGGCGTCAGTTGCTGGCTGACGTGACAATGGGCGCCGGGATTGACGAGGCCGGTGTGGATGATTCTCTGGTGGCTCAGCTGGTGACCCGGGCTCAGGCCGGTGGGTTGAAGCTGACCGGCGAGGGTGGCCTGCTGCAGCAGCTGACGAAGCGGGTGCTGGAGTCGGCCCTCGAAGGGGAAGTGACCGATCATCTGGGTCATGAGCACGACGAGCGGGCCGAGGGCGGCCGGGAGAACTACCGTGTGATCGACGCCCTCATCCGCCTGCACCAGTCCCTTCTCGGACGTGATCGCCGAGCTCATCAGACCCTCCGGGCCGGGCAGCGGCGCGGACCCAGAAGGGGGAGGAGGTGCCCGGCGGCGACGGCATCGGCCGGACGTCGTAAACATCGGAGGCACCCGCGCCAAGCTGAAGCGCCTGGTCAAACTCGGCATCCTCACCGAGGTAGACGTCGGCAGCTTCACCAGGAAGCAGTAGCCGCTCAGCACCCACAGCCAGCAGCCTCACCGGGAATCGGTCATCAGCTCACGAACCGCCCTCTGAGACCGTACGGCGGCGGGCCGCACTGACACGGCGTGGCCGCGCGCGTCCCGCGCCCGCGAAGACTAACTTGATCTTTAACCTGTGCGGCGAGGTCGTGGGGTCGTCGGCTTCTTGTTCCGGGACGTGGCGGTGTCGGTTTTGCGGGCTGTGTGGACGT
>NZ_JBSFHN010000077.1:0-3711 GCF_053597115.1 Streptomyces sp. NPDC001515 | reverse complement strand
CTCTATCAGACTCTTTCGTGTCCGATTCCCGGTCGAAGCGGGTCAAGCGTTTTTCGCTTTCCAGTTCTTCGCTTTCGCGTTTCCCTTTCCGGCGGTTTCAACCTTACCAGACCCATTTCGTTCCGTTTCCGGTTCGAATCTGAATTCTGGTGGCCGTTGAAGTGGCCTTGCCTTTCGGCTGATTCGACTTTATCAGAAGCGATTTGGCCGAAGCTAATCGGCCGGATACTTCAGAGAGTGGGAATCATGTGGCTCCGCGAAGATTCGAGTCTCCGTCGAGAGCGAGGTACATCTAACCTGCTGGGCCCGAACTTGTCCAGTTCGAGGCAACCGTTTGAATCTACCTCCCCCGGTCCACCGTGTCAACGGTTTTTGGGGCGAGGAGGAGACTAGCAGCTCCGTGCGGTCACATGCACATCAGGCGGCTACTGGGCGCTCGGCACTTCGTTCGACCTCGGTGAGGTCGCCGGCCTCGCCCGCGCGGACGGCCCGGCCGCCCAGGACGTACACGTACGCGAGGAAGGCCAGTTCGGCGGTGATGCCGAGGGTGATGCGTGCCCAGGTGGGGAGACCGGAGGGGGTGACGAAGCCTTCGATGACGCCCGAGACGAAGAGGACGAGCGCGAGACCGATGGCCATCCCGATGGCTGCCCGGCCTTGCTGGGCGAGGGCGGAACGGCGGGTGCGGGGGCCGGGGTCGATGACGGTCCAGCCCAGTTGGAGGCCGGTGCCGGCGGCGACGAAGACCGCGGTCAGTTCCAGCAGGCCGTGGGGAAGGATCAGGCCGAGGAAGGTGTCGAGGCGGCCGGCGGAGAACATGAGGCCGATGCCGACGGCCAGGTTGAGCACGTTGACGAACAGGATCCAGATCACCGGGACGCAGAGGAACGCGCCCAGGACCAGGCACATCGCGGCGGCCTGCGCGTTGTTCGTCCAGACCTGCGCGGCGAACGAGGCCGCCGGATGGCTGGAGTAGTACGTCTCGTACTCCCCGCCGGGGTCGGTCATCCGGCGCAGGTCCTCCGGGGCTCCGATGCCGGCCTGGACCTCGGGATGGGTGCCGATCCACCAGCCCATGACGGCCGCCAGTAGGACGGAGAGCACGGCGGTGGGTATCCACCAGTGCCGGGAACGGTAGACGGCCGCGGGGAAACCGGCGGTGAGGAAGTGCGCGGCGTCCCGCCACGAGGCACGGCGGGTGCCGGTCACCGTGGCACGGGCCCGCGCCACCAGCTGGGTCAGTCGGGCCGTGAGCAGGGGGTCCGGGGCGCCCGACTGGACCAGGGAGAGATGGGTCGCCGTGCGCTGGTAGAGATCGACGAGCTCGTCCGCCTCCTCGCCCGTGAGCTTGCGCCCTCGGTGCACGAGGTGGTCCAGGCGGTCCCACTCGCTGCGGTGGGCGTTGACGAAGACGTCGAGGTCCATGGGCGGCTGCTGCTCCAGGGCAAGGGTGCGTGCGTACGGGTCCGTACAACTGCGGCGCTCTGCGGGCCAGCTTGGCAGACTGTGGGCCCGAGGGGCAGGGACGGGCGGCGAGGGGCGGGCGACGATGAGCGAGTTGGTGACCGGGGACGCGGTCGTACTGGGGCTGCGGCCGGCGAAACTGCCGAGCCGTGCGCTGGCGCTGCTCATCGACCTGGCCGTGGTGGGCACCGCGTTCGTCCTGGTGTCGATCGGGCTGGCCGTCGCGGCGGCGCCGCTGGACGATGCCGCCCTGGCGGCGGTGGCCGTCGCGACGTATCTGCTCGTGCTCGTGGGCGCGCCGATCGCGGTGGAGACACTCAGCCACGGCCGGTCGCTGGGAAAACTGGCGTGCGGGCTGCGGGTGGTGCGCGACGACGGAGGCCCCATCCGGTTCCGGCACGCGCTCGTGCGGGGGGCGATGGGCGTGGTGGAGATCCTGGCGACGCTCGGCACGGTCGCCGCGATCGCCTCGCTCGTCTCCGCGCGAGGGCGGCGGATCGGGGACGTGTTCGCGGGAACGCTGGTCGTCCGGGAACGGGTTCCCGGGGGCCGGGGCGTTGCCGTTCCGCCACCTCCTCCGTGGCTGGTCGGGCGCTTCGCCGCACTCGATCTGTCGGGGGTCCCGGACGATCTGTGGCTGGCGGTACGGCAGTACCTGACGCGCATGCACCAGCTGGACGCGGCCGTGGGCCGGGGCATGGCGCAACGGCTGGCGGGCGAGGTCGCCGCGCGGACCGGGGTACCGGCGCCGGCCGGGGTGCCGGCGGCCGCGTACCTGGCCGCCGTGGTCAATGAGCGGCAGGCACGGGATGCCCGTCGTGCGTACGCCGCGACGGCGGGGAACGTCGTCGGTGCGCCGGGGAGCTGGGCGGCCGGGCCGAACCCGCTGGTCGGCGGCTACCCGGTAGGTCATCCGGTACCTGCTGGATCCCCGGCCTGGGCGCCCCAGGCGGGCGGCGGGTCTCCCGACGGGTACTCGGTGCCGGGGAGTCCCGACGGAGCCGAGGGCTTCGGTGGCCCCGAGGGCTCCGGTGGGCCGGGTGGCTTCGGTGGGCCCGGGGGCTCCGGCGGGCCCGGGGGCTCCGGCGGGGCCCCTGCGGCTTCGGTGCCGACCGCTCCCGTCGCTCCTCCCGGGTCCGGGGAGGAGAAGGGCTCCGGGGCCGCCGCCACGGGGTTCGTGCCTCCTGCTTAGAGACCGGGGACTCGGGGCCGGGGGCGTCTCAGCGGTCGGAGGGTGGGGAGTCCAGGTCTTCGAGTTCGATGCCGGGGGCGGCGAGGACCACATCGCCGGCGATGTGGACGGCGTACTGCTCACCGGTGTCCAGGGCGCTGACCTGGTATTCGTCCACGGTCAGGGGGCCGTTGTCAGTGGCGTGCGCTTCACTGTTCACCAGGGCCCAGGACTGGTCGGCCGTCCGGGGTGCGAGCACGGGATCCGTGAAGGTGACGACGCGGATGCGAGTGGGCGGGGAAGCGGGGGTGAGACGGAGCAGACGTGCGGTCGAGACGAGGAACGCGGGGGACGTGCCGCTGAAGGCGTGGGCGCGGACATTGCCTTCGGTGGCGTGGGTGCCGGTCGGATCGGTGCGCACCCAGGTGACGCCTTCGAGGGCGGCGCCGCGGACCTGCCAGCTCGCGGTGTGGAGTTCGAGTCGGATGGGGCGGCCGAGTTCGTCGAGGGTGAGGTCCACCGATCCCAGGTGATCGCCGGACGGGGCGGTCGTGCGGGAGAGGTAGCGCCAGCCGGAGGGGCCGGGCGCGCAGGTGAAATGTTCTTCGCCGAGAGGGGTGTGGTCGTGAAGATCGTGGAGCGAATATCGGCCGCGGGGCATGGGGTCCTTCGGGTTCCTCGGGCTGTGCGGGTGCGGTACGGCGCAGGCCCCCGACACGGGGGTGCGGGGGCCTGCGTTCGTCGCTGCTGCTGAGCGTCACCCGGTCCGTGGACGCGCGCGCGTCCACGGACACCGCGGGGGCCGCAGGTGGCCGGCTGTCACTGACCGGTCGTCACTGACTGGTGCCGTGTGACGGGTCGCCGGCGGCTCCGCGCGGGGGTGGGAAGGCTCAGTAGCGGTAGTGGTCGGGCTTGTACGGGCCGTCGACCTCGACGCCGATGTACGCGGCCTGCTCCGGGCGGAGCGTGGTGAGCCGGACCCCGAGCGAGGCCAGGTGGAGACGGGCGACCTTCTCGTCCAGGTGCTTGGGCAGCACGTACACGTCCGTCGGGTAGTCACCCGGCTTGGTGAACAG
>NZ_JBSFHN010000076.1:0-4891 GCF_053597115.1 Streptomyces sp. NPDC001515 | reverse complement strand
AAGCCGACCACCTGCGCGGTCAAGCACAGCTTCCTCGCCGGCACCCGGGTCCTGCTGGCCGACGGCCGTACCCGTGCCATCGAGGCGGTCCGCCCCGGCGACCGGGTGCTCGCGACCGATCCGGTGAGCGGCAGGACGGTGGCGCGCCGCGTCGAGCGGTCCATCACCACGTACGACGACAAGCACTTCACCCGGCTCACCGTGCTCGCCGGCGGTGTCCCGGCCCGGCTCACCGCCACGGACACCCACCCCTTCTGGGTCCCGGGCGACGGCGGCTGGACGGACGCGGGCGACCTGGTCCGCGGGGACGCCCTGCGCACCGAGACGGGCGGCACGCTGACGGTCACCGGCATCACCCGGTACACCCAGCGGCAGACCACGTACGACCTCACCGTCGACGGCATCCACACCTACTACGTGGGCATCGGCTCGGCGCACGCGCTCGTCCACAACAACGACTGCGACATGTCGCCGGACGAGGTCAAGGCGGCGAAGGAGCCGACGGTCGGCGAGGGCGACCCGAAGAAGTTCAAGGACCACTTCCAGCGGCACAAGAAGCTGGTCGAGGACGCGCTCGGCACGAAGTACAAGAAGCTCAAGGAGGACGGTCCCCGGTTCCGGCAGGACATCGCGGACGCGATCAAGCGGGGCGACTTCCAGCTGGTCGGCAAGGGCACGTTGAAGAAGGGCGAGCCCGAGGGCCTGATCTATCGTGGCAAGGGCGTGACCATCGTCCTCAAGGAGAACGGTGACTTCTGGACCGCCCTCAAGAGCGGCGAGGGCATGGACACCGGCATCCAGATCACCAAGAAGGTGCCCACGCCGTAGTCCCGCCCCCGGGCGGGCACGGTGTGCGGCGGAAGCGGGAGAGCGGACATGAGCGGCTGGCGTACGGCCGAGGAGGCACTGCGCGACCACCCCGTCCGCGATGTCCTCGTCCCCGGGTTCCTGGACCGGGACGAGGAGGTTCCCGAGGTCCGGCCGCAGCCGCTCGTCGTCTGGCTGCGGCTGGACGAGGGGCTGCTGCGGTTCGCGTCGGTGGGCCAGTTCGACCGGCTGGAGGCCGTCACGGCGGACGGCATCGACTGGAGCGACGTCGAACTGCTCGCGGACGCGGAGGACGAGGTCGTCGTCACCCGGTGCGGGGAGCAGCTCTTCGGCGACGGCCGCGACGAACTGCGCTGCACCGGACTGCGGGTCTACCGCGCGCCGGGCGCCGCCCCCGGGGTCCGCACCTGTCTGGCCCTGGACTTCGAGGGCGGGCACACCCTGTTCCTCGATCCGACGTGGACGTTCGGCATCCGGGTCGGCAACGCGGCGGACGAGCGGCGCTGGCGCGAGCTGTACGACGAGGCGGGGACGGCGCTGGCGGCCGAGGGGGCGCCGGCGGCGGACGGCTGACCCGCCGCTCCGGTACGCGCGGACGGCTGCGGCCCGGCACCCCCGGATTCCGGGGTGCCGGGCCGCAGCCGCGTGGGGTCCACGGGGGCCGCCGGACCGGGCGGCCGGGGTGCGGGCTCAGGGCAGCTTGGCGGCCTGGGCGGCGACCAGGCCGGCCGGGAGCTCGGGGGTCTTCCCGCCGATGAAGTCGGCGACGTAGAACGTGACGACGGTCGACCCGGTCCGCACCAGCTGGAAGACGAGCGGCACCTTGTCGCCCTCGATGCTGCCGGTCACCTGGTAGGCGATGCTCTCCTGGCCCGCCGGGGCGAGCGGGAGCTGCTTCACCTCGCTGTACGTGGACGGGCCGTCCTCGCCCGACGTGCGGAAGCCGCCCGCACAGGCCCGGACCGCGTCGCGGACGTCGCGCATGAGCCGCATCGCCCCGTCCTTGGGGTGCGAGGTGAGGATCTCGGTGACGACGGTCTGGTCGTCCTTGCCCTCCTCCGACTTGTCCATGATGGTCCGGAAGACGGTGGCCGCAGGGGCGGGTTCGGGCGCGCCGTTGATCACGGAGACCAGGGGCCGGCACTCCGCCTTCTCGGAGCGCTCGGTGCCGGTCTCGTCGCCGCCCTGCATGGGCGTCACCTCGTACGTGCCGACCTCGCCGGTGGTCAGCGCCGCCGCCGCGAGGCCGGCCTTGTCGAGGACCTTGCCGCTGCTGGTGGGCGTGGAGGTGGGCGACGGAGCGGTGGCGGGCGAGGAGGCGGCGGAGGACGGGGCGCTCGGCCGCGCGCTCGTCGGGGCCGCCTTGTCGCCGTCCGTCGCGGACGGCTTGTCGTCGGGACCGCAGGCGACGGCCGCGAGGCAGAGCACTGCCGTGGTCGCCGCCATGGCTGCCGTACGTGCCTTCATCACTGACCGCTCCTGACCGGCGCCGGTTCCCCGCCGCCGCTGTTCCCCACCCACGGACACCGCACGGTAACAACCCGGAGGCGCCGGGCGCTTGGGCCCACGGGCCCAACCCTTGCCCCGGATCCGCTCAGGGCGGTCCGGAGCCCAGGAGCGTCCACGCGCCGTACGCCGCCGACGCGGCGGCGGTCACCGCGAGGGCGGCCCCGGTGCGGGCGGTGGAGCGCAGCCGCAGCAGCGCGAGGGCGGGCGGCAGGAACAGCGGGAAGGCGGGCATCATCAGCCGGGGCCGGGAGCCGAAGTACCCGGAGCCGATCAGCGAGACGACGACGACCGCCACGGTGTACACGAGCACGGGCAGCGGCTGGCGCTGCCGCACGCACAGGCTCACCAGCCACCCCAGCGCGGCCAGCGCCGCGCACAGCCCGAGCGTGGCGGGCCACGGCAGTCCGAGGACGAACGCGGCCAGCGCGGCCCCGCCGTCGATGCTGTTGCCCCACTGCGCCTGGACGTCGAAGTACGCGAACGGGTCCCCCTCGCGCACCGCGACGAACACCACGTACCCCAGCCAGCCCAGCGGGGCGAGGGCCGCCCCGGCGAGCATCCGCCCGTTGCGCCGCAGCAGCCCGTCCGGCCCGCCGGTCCGGTGGTCGCGGACGAGGGTGACGGCGGCGGTGACCGCGAGGGCGGCGATCAGCGCGGCGGCCGTGGGACGGGTCAGGCCGGCGAGCACGCACAGGGCCCCGGCCGTGAGCCACCGCCGGGTCAGCGCGGCGTACAGCGACCAGGCGGCGAGCGCGGTGAACAGCGTCTCCGTGTACGCCATCGACTGCACGAAGGCCGTCGGGCCCGCCCCCCACAGCGCCGCCAGCACCACCCCGGCGCGCCGCCCGGCCAGCCGCGCGCCCACGGCGTAGACGCCCCAGGCGGCGGCGAGCGCGGCGGTCCACGCGACGAGGAGTCCGGCGCCCGCGAGGCCGAGCGGGGTCACGGCCGCGATCCCGCGCTCCAGGGCCGGGAGCAGCGGGAAGAAGGCCAGGTCGGAGTGGACGGCCCCGTCAGGGAGGACGACGGTGTACCCGTATCCGTGCGCGGCGACCCGCTGGTACCAGACGGAGTCCCAGCGCTCCGCGAGCACGTGCACCGGGTCCTTGCCGGACGCCCCGGCCGCCGCCCACAGGACGATCAGCCCGAGGGCCCGCACGGCGGCGTACGCGGCGAGCGCGGGTGCGGCGGCGGCGAACGCGGCGGCGCACCGTCCCCGGGCCGGTCTCGCCCCGTCCCGCGTCGGGCGGGACGGGGCGGGGGCGGTCCGGGTGGACGGGTCGGCGGGCATACGGCCGATTATGTCTGCCGCCGGACGGGGCCCGGCGGGCGGATGCGGCCGGGCGGGCCGGGTCAGCCCGACGGGGCGTCCCCGTCG
Source organism: Streptomyces sp. NPDC001515 (assembly GCF_053597115.1). Taxonomy (NCBI): domain Bacteria; kingdom Bacillati; phylum Actinomycetota; class Actinomycetes; order Kitasatosporales; family Streptomycetaceae; genus Streptomyces; species Streptomyces sp. NPDC001515. The sequence goes on along the minus strand of NZ_JBSFHN010000076.1, from coordinate 1,176 downwards.
GGGCGCCGCCAGAAGCGGGGCGTCCACCAGTACAGGACCGTGCGGTCGGCGGGCCAGGGCCGGTCCTGCACCAAGGGCTCCTCGAAGGAGTCGGAGGCGTCGACCGGCCGCCAGCCCGGGGGCCGGTCCTCCCCGGGGCGGGGCTGCCGCGCGTCGGCGGCGAACCGTTCCTCGCTCACTCCGGCACGGGCGTAGGCGCGCTGGGCCTCGACGAGCGAGACGCGGTTGGCGCCCCCCTTCATCGCCGGCCAGCGCAGCTGGCTCGCGTCGTCCTCCCACCGGCAGACCGGGCAGATCATCGAGGAGCCGGGCGGGTCCTCGAACACCCTGTGGCCGCACGCCGCGCAGGGGTACCGCACGGCCCCGCCCGCTCCCCCGGTCCCGTCCGTGTCAGATCCGTACATGGCCACGTCGCATCCTCGGCCTCCTGCGCCGCATGGTGCCCGGCATCCCCTTGAAGGCCGCCAGACCGCCGTCGAGTTTGTAGAAGGTGATGATGCCCTTCTTGCTCTTCATCCCGTACTCACCGGTCTCCGGGTCGAAGTACCGGACGGTGCCGTCCTCGGACGCCTCCTTCACCAGGACGCCCGGCCGGCCGCCGTCGCAGTCGCACATCAGGTCCTTGGCGGCTTCCTCGTACTCGCGCTGCGACTCGTAGCCCATCTCGTCGCCGTGCTTCTTGTAGTGCTCGTCCAGGTTGCCGTTGCTGGTCCACTCGTCGCAGTTGTGGACGAGCGCGTTCTGCCGGGCGATGCCCACGTAGTAGGTGTGGATGCCGCTGACCGTGAGGTCGTGCGTGGTCTGCTGCCGGTGGTAGCGGGTGACGGACTCGACGAGGAGCGAGGCGCCGGAGGGCGTACGCAGCCGGTCGCCGGGCCGGAGGTCTCCCGCGTCGACCCAGCGGTTCGGCCCGTTCACCCAGAAGGGGTGGGTGTCCGTGGCGGTGAGGCGGGCGGGGATGCCGTCGGCGCGCACGGTCAGGCGGGTGAAGTCCCGGTCGCTGTCGGTGCGGATGGTGTCGACGACCGGCCGGACGGTGGTCGTGCCGCTGTCCGGGTCGGTGACCACGACCAGGGTGCCGACGCGCACCGCCTCGATGGGCAGGCGCCGTCCGTCGGCGAGCAGGACGGGGGTGCCGGCGAGGAAGCTGTGCTTGGTGCAGGAGGGGTTCTTCGG
>NZ_JBSFHN010000075.1:0-5863 GCF_053597115.1 Streptomyces sp. NPDC001515 | reverse complement strand
ACGTGGGGTGGTGCGGAACGCTCATGCGGACTTCGCCTTCCGAGAAGTGCGACGAGGGAGGGAGCGTTCCTGCGGTGGACTGCCATACGGCGGATGGCTGAAAAGGGATCGGTCTTTGGATGTTCACGGCGCGGTGGGCAGGCGCCGGAAGCGGACCGGACGGGGTAAATCGCCGGTGACGGCGGAATGTCACCCCGGTTGGCAGGGAACCTACGGGGGGTTGAGCCGATCGGTCAAGACCCGAATCCGCCGGAATGCGGTGTCTCGCCGCCGGCCGGTCCGTCCTCCGGCTCCTCGACCCAGCCCAGCAGCAGGCTGATCCGGCGCGCCGCGTCGCGCACCTGGCCGCCCAGTTCCTGGTAGCGCCAGGCCGGCAGTCCGAGCTTCAGCCCCGTGATCGACACGGCGCCCGCGCACACCGAACGGTCGTCGAAGACCGGCGCGCCGATGCAGATGATCCCCTCGGCGTCCTCCTCGTCGTCCAGTGCGTACCCGACCCGGGCGATGTCGCGCAGATGGGACAGGAACGTGGCCGGGTCGGTGATGGTCCGCGCGGTACGCCGGGGCAGTCCGAACCGCTCGACGACCGAGGCCGCCTCGCTCTGCGGCACGGCCGACAGCAGCGCCTTGCCGAGCCCGGTGCAGTGCGGCAGCTCCCGCTGGCCCATGCGCAGATCGAGCCGGACGCGCTGGTCGAGTTCGACCTGGTCGACCACGACCGCGTGGCCGTCCTCGGGAACGGCGAGGCGGGAGGCCATACCGGTCGTCCGGCTCAGCTCGCGCAGCACCGGATGGGCGACCCCGCGCAGCGACACCTGGGCCCTGGCCCGGTCGCCGAGCCGGGCCAGGCTCATGCCCAGCCGGTAGCGGCGGTTCATGCCCTCGCCGTCGTCGGAGACGAGGCCGTAGGCGCGCAGGGTCTGGAGCATGCCGAAGGCCGCGCTCTTGGAGATGGAGCACGCCTGGCCGACCTCGGTGACGCTGAGGCCGTTGCCCTGGGAGGGGGCGGCGAGGACTTCGAGGATGTCCGCTGCCCTGGCCACGCTCTTGACCCAGTACTTCGGCTCTTCTGGGGCAGCACTGTTCGTCATAGCAGAACAGCGTAGTGCCTCCGGGGGCGCGAAACGTGCCCCTCGGCCCAACGGGCGCCCGCAGCCCGGCCCTTCGTCCGACAGAACAAGGGGTTGACCCCCTCCGGGGCCGGACGTAATATCCAGGCACTGTTCTGCTCTACAGAACAGTGTTCTGAAAAAGCGAAACGCACCACCGAGTACCCACGGATCACCCCTTTCCTGCGGCGACTGCCGGGCGGATGGCGCCAGGGACTCACGGGCCGGGCAGGGCCCGCGACAACCGACGACTCTCGACGCAAGGAGCAAGCGATATGAGTTCAGGCCCGGTAGGCAACGCATCCGGAGCCCGACTCGCCGAACGCGCCCGCCAGGTCGTGCCCGGCGGCGTGAACAGCGGCCAGCGGAGCGTTCCCGGACTGACCGACCTGGTCGTCACCGGGACCAACGGCGCACGGTTCTGCACCGCCGACGGACGCGAGTACACCGACTTCCACTCGGCGTTCGGCCCGCCGCTGCTCGGCCACAACGACCCCGACGTCGCCCGCGCCACCGCCGAGGCCGGCGCCACCCTCGGCCACCTCGGCGTCGGCGTCACCGAGGGCGAGGTCCTCCTCGCCGAACAGCTCACCGAGCTGATCCCCTCGATCGAGAAGGTGCTGCTCACCAGCACCGGCAGCGAGGCCACCTTCCACGCGCTGCGCGTCTCCCGCGCCGCCACCGGCCGGCGCCTCGTCGTCAAGTTCCAGGGCTGCTACCACGGCTGGCACGACGCGGTCAGCCTCAACGTCATCTCCGCGCCCGAGAAGGTCGGCGGTCACGACCCGATCTCGACCGGCATCCTCCCCGAGGTCCTGGACGCCACCCTCGTCCTGCCGTTCAACGACAGCGAGGCCGTCCGCCGCACCTTCGCCGAGCACGGCCACGACATCGCCGCCGTCATCGTCGAACCCGTCCCGCACAACGTCGGCGCGCTCCTGCCGTACCAGGAGTTCCTGACCACGCTGCGCGAGGAGACCACGAAGGCCGGCAGCGTCCTGATCTTCGACGAGGTCATCACCGGCTTCCGCCACGACCTCGGCGGCTGGCAGAAGATCTCCGGCGTCACCCCCGACCTCACCACCCTCGGCAAGGCCATCGCCAACGGCGCCCCCGTCGGCGCCATCGGCGGCCGCGCCGACCTCATGGACCTCTTCTCCACCCGCCCCGGCGCCCCCGCCTTCTTCGCCGGCACCTACAACGGCCACCCCTCCGTCGTCTCCGCCGCCCTCGCCACCCTGCGCAAGCTCCGCGAGGAACCGGTCCACGACCACGTCTTCCGCCTCGGCGACCGGGTCCGCACCGGACTCACCGCCCTCTACGAACGCCTCGGCGTCCCCGCCGTCGTCACCGGATACGGCTCCGTCTTCGTCACCTACTTCATGCCGGGCGACGCCCCCCGCACCTACGCGGACCTGCTGGACAACGACGCCTCGCTCTTCGTCGGCTACCGCCGCAGGCTCCTGGAACACGGCCTGTTCGAGCTGCCGCTCAACCTCAAGCGCAGCCACATCAGCTACGCGCACACCGACGCCGACGTGGACCGCCTCCTCGAAGGCACCGAGGCCGCCGTCACGGCCGTCCTCGCCGAGGGCGGCGCCCGCGACCTGGAGAACACCTCGACCATGGGCGGAGCGACCCGCTGATGCTGACCGTCAACCGCACCCGCCCCGCCGGCCCGGCCGGCCGGATCACCCGCGTCGAGACCCTGATGCTCGGCACCTCCTGGCGCGACTTCGGCTACGTACGCGTCCACACCGACGAGGGCCTGACCGGCATCGGCGAGATCACCCACCCCTACCGGGTGAGCGAGGTCTGCGCCCTCACCGAGTCCCTCGCCCGCCGCCACCTCATCGGCGCCGACCCCTTCGACATCGAGGAACTCTGGCTCCGCGTCTACCAGGGCGACTTCCTGCGCGGCGGCGACATGGGCGGCGTCGCCCTCTCCGGCCTCGACCAGGCGATGTACGACCTCATGGGCAAGGCACTCGGCGTCCCCGCCTACCGGCTGACCGGCGGCGCCTGCCGCGACGACGTCCGCGTCTACGCCAACGGCTGGTACACCGGCGAACGCGAGCCCGAGGTCTTCGCCGCCAAGGCCAAGGAGACCGTCGCCAAGGGCTACACCGCCCTCAAGTTCGACCCCTTCGGCCCCGGACTCCACGAACTGGACCGCGCCGAACTCCGCCGCTCCGTCGACCTGGTGGCCGCCGTCCGCGAGGCCATCGGCCCCGACACCGACCTCTTCATCGAGGGCCACGCCCGGTTCGCCATGCCCACCGCCGCCCGGCTGGTGCGCGAACTGGAGCCCTTCGACATCGGCTGGTTCGAGGAGCCGATGCCCTGGACCCACATCGAGCGCTACGCGGAACTGCGGCAGCGCGCCGCCTTCCCGATCTCCGGCGGCGAGCACTTCCACAACCGCTACGAGTACAAGCAGCTCTTCGCCACGAACGCCGTCGACATCATCCAGCCCGACCTCTCCATGGCCGGCGGCTTCACCGAGGTCCGGAAGCTCGCCGCGATCGCGGACACCCACGGCATGCTCGTGGCCCCGCACAACTCCAACTCCCCGCTCTGCACCACCGTCTCGGTGCACGCGGCCCTCGGCATCCCCAACTTCACGATCCTGGAGACCTTCGACGGCCTCCTGGAGCCCTTCGTCTTCGACGCCCTCAAGGGCACCCTCCCGATGAAGGACGGCCGGATCGGCCTGCCGACCGCCCCCGGCCTCGGCGTCGAACTCGTCGACGAGGTCTTCGAGGAGCACCCGCCCAGCCACCGCTTCTGGAACATGTTCGCGGACGGCTGGGAGAAGCGGAACCGCACATGATCGTCGACGTCCACTCCCACCTCTTCCGGCACAGCCACGACTTCACCGACCCCTTCAGCTCCGACTCCGCCCGCGCCCACGCCGGCGAGGTCGACCTGTCGGTGACGTGGGAGGAGTACGCCGCCACCGCGCCCGACTCCACCCGCACCATCGTCGTGGGCGGCAAGGCGCGCCGCAGCGGACTCTGGGTGGACGACGCCGCCGTGGCCGCGTACGTCGGAGAACACCCCGACCGGCTCATCGGCTATCTGGCGCTCGACCCCACCCAGCCCGGCTGGCAGGAGGAACTGCGCTACGGCCACCAGGAACTGGGGCTGCGCGGCATCAAGCTCATGCCGATGTACGCCGGCTTCGACCCGGCCGCCGAGGAGTACGACGAGCTGTACGCGTACGCCGAACGGCACGGTCTGCCGCTCCTGGTGCACACCGGCACCACCTTCGTCTCCAGCGCCCCGCTGGAGTGGGCGATGCCCCGCCACCTGGACGCCGTCGCCATCCGCCACCCGGAACTGCGCATGGTCCTCGCCCACCTCGGCCACCCCTTCGAGGGCGAGTGCATCGCGGTCATCCGCAAACACCCGCACGTCTACGCGGACCTCAGCGCCCTGCACTACCGGCCCTTCCAGCTCTGGCACAGCCTCCGGCTGGTCCAGGACTACGGGGTCTTCCACAAGGTGCTGTTCGGCAGCGACTACCCGTTCACCACGGTCGACGACTCGGTGAAGGGGCTCCGGGAGATCGCCCGGATCCCCGGCATCCCCGGGCTGCCGCCGCTGGACGCGGACGCCGTCGAGGAGATCATCCACCGCCCCTCCCTCGATCTGCTCGGTCTCACCTGACCGGACGGATCCCCCGAGCCTGCGGGCCGGCGACCGGGCCATCCCCCCGGTGCCGGCGCCGGTCCGCAGACGGGCCGCCGCGCACTCCACCTGTTGTGCTCCCGCGCGGCGGCCCCCCTTCTTCCCCTCCCCGTGCGAAGGAACCCGCCATGACCGCAGCCGTCCCGCCCCGCGGCACCGACCGCTTCGACCTGACCGGGCGCACCGCGGTCGTCACCGGGGCCGCGCGCGGTCTCGGCCGGTCCTTCGCCACCGGCCTCGCCGAGGCGGGCGCCGACCTGGTCCTCGTCGACCTGCCCGGCGCCGACGGCATCGCCGAGACCGCCGCCGCCGTCGAGGCGCTCGGCCGCCGCTGCCGGGTGTACGGACAGGACCTCGCGGACACCGAGGCCCTGGCCGGCTTCGCCGACACGCTGCGCGCCGAGGCCGGACCGCTGCACATCCTCGTCAACAACGCGGGCACGGCCGCCCTGGAACGCTTCAACGAGATCACCCCGGCGAGCTGGTCGCACATCATGCGGGTCAACGTCGACGCCGTCTTCTTCCTCAGCCGGCGCGTCGCCGAACACATGGCGGCCGACTCCGTGGCCGGGCGCATCATCACCATCACCTCGAAGAACGCCCTCGTAGCCGAGGCGGGCCTGGCCCACTACAACGCCTCCAAGGCCGCCGCCCAGCTCCTCACCGAGACCCTGGCCATCGAACTCGCCCCGCACGGCATCACCGCCAACACCCTCGCCCCCGGCATGGTCGAGACACCCATCGACGGCGCGTTCCCCTTCGACCGGGAGGCGTTCGAGGCCGCGTACCGCGAGCGCATCCCCCTCGGCCGCTACGCCCGGCCCGACGAATGCGTGGGCGCCCTGCTGCTCCTCGCCTCGGACGCCGGGGCGTACCTCACGGGCGCGCGGATCGTCGTCGACGGGGGAGTGCTGGCCGACCAGATGCCGCGGATGCGGTTCATGCCCCCGTACCGCAGCACGCTCTGACCGGGCCGCGTCCGGCGCGGACCCCTCTCCCCTCCATCGAGCACGTCGACAACGCGAGGAGCACCTCCGTCATGTCCGTCAACGCCTCGTCCC
>NZ_JBSFHN010000074.1:0-6112 GCF_053597115.1 Streptomyces sp. NPDC001515 | reverse complement strand
CCGTTCGGTGGTCCGGTGGCCAATGCGCGGGTGTATGTGCTGGATGAGTTCTTGCGGCCTGTGGCTCCGGGTGTGGCGGGTGAGTTGTATGTGGGTGGTGTTCAGCTTGCGCGGGGTTATGTGGGTCGTGCGGGGTTGACGGCTGAGCGGTTTGTGGCTGATCCGTTTGGTGGGGGTGGTGGCCGGTTGTATCGCACGGGTGATGTGGTGCGGTGGACCGGTGGGGGTGAGCTGGTTTTCGTGGGGCGTGCTGATGATCAGGTGAAGGTGCGGGGTTTCCGTATCGAGCCTGGTGAGGTGCGTGCGGTGGTGGCGGGGTGCGGGGGTGTGGCGCAGGCCGCGGTGGTGGTCCGTGAGGACGGGGCGGGTGGTCCTGGGCTGGTTGCTTATGTGGTCGCCGAGAACGCCGAGAACGCCGATGGTGATGGTGGTGGTGGTGCCGGGCTGGGGGTCCGGGTGCGGGGGTTTGTGTCGGAGCGTTTGCCGTCGTACATGGTTCCGTCGGCTGTTGTCGTTCTTGACGCGTTGCCGTTGACGGTGAACGGCAAGCTGGATGTGAGGGCGTTGCCGGCGCCGGAGTATGCGGGTGGGGGGCGTGGTCCCGCGACGGAGCGGGAGGAGTTGCTGTGTGGTGTTTTCGGGCAGGTCCTGGGCCTTCCCGAGGTGGGTGTCGATGACGACTTCTTCGCTCTCGGCGGCCACTCCCTCCTCGCCGTCCGCCTCGTCGAACGGCTCCGCGAACGCGGCCTGTCCGTCTCCGTACGCGCACTCTTCGAGACCCCGACCCCGGCCGGCCTCGCCCTCGCCACGAGCACGGCCCACAACGCCGTCCCCGAGAACCTCATCCCGGCCGACGCCACCGAGATCACGCCGGAGATGCTGCCGCTCGTCGACCTGACGACCGACGAACTGGCCCGGATCGTCACCTCCGTCGACGGCGGCGCCGCCAACATCGCGGACATCTACCCGCTCGCCCCCCTCCAGGAGGGCCTGCTCTTCCACCACCTCCTCAACGAGGGCGGCGACGACGCGTACGCGCTCCCGACCGTCATCGAGTTCGACTCCACCGAGCGCTTCGACAGCTTCCTGTCCGCGCTCCAGGCCGTCGTCGACCGCCACGACATCCTGCGTACGGCGATCATGTGGGAAGGTCTGCGCGAACCCGTCCAGGTCGTCCAACGCCATGCCGCCCTGCCCGTCACCCACGTGACCCTCGACGCGGACACCGACGACCCCGTCGCCGCACTGGTCACGGCCGGCGGCACCACGATGGACCTGAGCCGCGCCCCCCTCATCACCCTGCACGTCGCACCGACGGCGGACGGCAAGCGCCTGGCCCTGCTGCGCATGCACCACATGGTGCAGGACCACACCGCGAAGGAGGTCCTCCTCGATGAGGTCCAGGCATTCCTCACCGGCCGCGGCCAGGACCTCCCCGAGCCGCTGCCCTTCCGCAACTTCGTCGCCCAGGCTCGTACCGGCATCGAAGAGTCCGCACACGAGCAGTACTTCGCCGACCTGCTCGGCGACGTCACCGAGCCCACCGCCGCCTACGGACTGGTCGACATCCGCGGCGACGGCACCGGCATCACCCGAGGAGAGCGGGAGTTCCAGCCCGCCCTCACCACCCGCCTCCGCGACATCGCGCGACGCCTCGGCGTCAGCCCCGCCGCCGTCCTGCACGTGGCATGGGCACGCGTCCTCGCCGCGCTCAGCGGCCGCGAGGACGTCGTCTTCGGCACGGTGCTCTCCGGCCGCATGAACGCGGGCACCGGCTCCGACCGCGTCCCCGGCCCCTTCATGAACACCCTTCCCGTCCGGGTACGCACCGGGGAACTCGGCGCGCTCGAGTCCGTCAAGGCCATGCGCGGCCAACTCGCCCGCCTCATGGAGCACGAGCACGCCCCCCTGGCCGTGGCCCAGCGGGCCGGCGGACTGCCGGCCGACACCCCGGTCTTCACTTCCTTCTTCAACTACCGCCACGACACGGGCCGCAAGGCCGACGACGAGCGCACGGCCGTCATCACCGGCATCCGCACCGTCTGGACCCACGACCGCACCAACTACCCGCTGTCCGTGGCCGTCAACGACAACGGCGAGACCCTCACCCTCGTCGTCGACGCCATCGCCCCCATCGCCCCCCACTCCGTGACGGAGCTCGTGCACAGGACCGCCGAGCACCTGGTCTCCGCCATGGAGACCGCACTCTCCGACGGCACCGACCTGCCCCTCGCCTCCCTCGATGTCCTCGGTTCGGATGAGCGTCGTCGGGTGTTGGTGGAGTGGAACGACACGGAGTCGGATGCCGGTTCTGTGTCGGTGCCGGAGCTGTTCGCGCGGCGGGTGGCGCGTACTCCTGATGCGGTGGCTGTGGTCGCGGGCGGGGTGGAGGTGTCGTTCGCGGAGCTGGATGCCCGGGTGGACCGGCTGGCGGCGTTCCTGGCGGGTCAGGGCATCGGTGCGGAGTCGGTGGTGGGGGTGTGTCTGCCGCGTGGGGTTGACGCGGTGGTCGCGTTCCTGGCGTCGTGGCGTGCCGGTGCGGCGTATCTGCCGATCGATCCGGACTATCCGGCGGAGCGGATCGGTTTCGTGCTGGCCGACAGTGACGCGGTTCTGACGCTGACGACGGAGGAGATCCTGGATGATCTCCCGGCGGGCCGGAACCGTTTCGTGGCCCTGGACAGCCCGCTCATGCGCATGCAGCTCGCGGCAGTCTCGGCAGAGACACCCCGAGTACCGGTGCTGCCCGACTCGGTCGCGTATGTGATGTACACGTCGGGTTCGACGGGTCGTCCGAAGGGTGTCGCGGTGACCCACGGGGGCCTGGCGAACTATGTGGCCTGGGCTGTCGACGCGTACGGCATGAGCGACACCGACACCGACACCGACACCGACACCGACACCGATACCGACACCGATGGCGGTGGCGGTGGTGCGCCGCTGCATTCGTCTTTGGCGTTCGATCTGACGGTGACCAGTGTTCTGGTGCCTCTGGTCGCGGGTTCGGCGGTCGTGGCCGACGGGCGGGGCGGTGCCGAGGGCCTCGCGGATCTGGTGCGAGCGTCGGGGACGTTCGGTCTGGTCAAGGCGGTCCCGGCCCACCTTCCTCTGCTCGCGGAGATGCTCACCACGGAGCAGGTGGCTAAGGCGTCCCGCAGGTGGGTGGTGGGTGGTGAGGCCCTGTCGGGGGCGGTGGTCCGTGACTGGCTGGCCCGGTCCCCGCGGTCGGTGATCGTGAACGAGTACGGGCCGACGGAGACGGTCGTCGGCTGCTGCGTGTATGAGGTGTCGGCCGGCCGGGATGTCGGGGACGTGGTGCCGATCGGGCGTCCGATCGCGAACACCCGCCTGTATGTCCTGGACCGGCGCATGCGCCCGGTCGCTCCGGGTGTGGCCGGTGAGCTGTACATCGCGGGTGCGCAACTGGCCCGGGGATACGTGAGGCGTCCCGGCCTGACGGCCGAGCGGTTTGTCGCCAACCCGTACGAGAGCGGGCAGCGGTTGTATCGGACGGGTGATGTGGCCCGCTGGACCAGGGACGGTGTGCTGGAGTATCTGGGCCGTGCGGACGAGCAGGTCAAGGTGCGTGGTTTCCGTATCGAGCCGGGCGAGGTCGAAGCCGCCGTCGCCGCACACCGCGACGTGGCCCGGACAGCGGTCGTCGCCCGGGAGGACACGCCGGGAGACACCCGCCTCGTCGCCTACATCGTCCCCACCGACCCCGACGAGACCGACGCCGGACTCGCCGCTTCCGTGACCGAGTTCGTCCGAGGACGCCTGCCCGAGTACATGGTTCCGTCGGCGGTCGTCGTCCTGGACGCGCTCCCGCTGACCGCCAACGGCAAACTCGACCGCACGAACCTCCCCGCCCCGGACAACGCCCACACCGGAGGCTCGGGCCGGGGCCCCGAGAGCCATGAGGAAGAGGTCCTCTGCGAGGCATTCGCCCAGGTCCTCGGCCTCGACCACGTCGGAGTCGACGAGAGCTTCTTCACCCTCGGCGGTCACTCCCTGCTCGCCGTCCGCCTCGTCAGCCGGGTCCGTGCCGCGCTCGGCGTCGAACTGGACCTGGCGACGCTCTTCGACGTGCCGACGGTCGCCGGCCTCGCGGCCCGGCTTGGCCTGGCCGGCACCGCACGCACCGGACTCGCCCCCATGCCGCGTCCCGAGCGCACCCCGCTGTCGTACGCCCAGCAACGCCTCTGGTTCATCGGCCAGTTGGAGGGGTCGAACACCGGCTACAACGTCCCCGTCGCGCTCCGTCTGGCTGGGGACGTGGACCACACGGCGCTGGCCGCTGCCCTGCGGGACGTCCTGGAGCGGCACGAGGTCCTGCGTACCGTGTTCCCCGTCACCGACGGCGAGCCGTACCAGCGGGTCATCCCCATGGAGGAGCTGAGCTGGCAGCTGCCGCTCGTCGAGGTCGCCGCCGGCGACCTGCCCGACGCGGTCGTCGCCGCAGGTGAGTACGCCTTCGACCTCTCCGCCGAAATACCCTTCCGTGCCTGGCTGTTCTCGGCCGGCCATGACGACCGGGTGCTCGTCGTGGTGATGCACCACATCGCCAGCGACGGCTGGTCCAAGCGCCCGCTGGCCCGCGACCTGTCGGCCGCCTACGCGGCGCGTCGCGAGGGCCGCACCCCCGAGTGGGAGCCGCTGCCGGTGCAGTACGCGGACTACGCGCTGTGGCAGCGCGAACTCCTCGGCGACTCGGCGGACCCCGACAGCGTCGGATCCCGCCAGGTCGCCTACTGGCGCGAGGCACTGGCAGGTGCCCCGGAGGAGCTGACGCTCCCCGCCGACCACCACCGCCCCGCCGTCTCCACCAACCGGGGCCACCGCATTCCGGTGACCGTCCCGGCCGACGTCCACGCACAGCTGCGGGACCTGGCACAGGCCGAGGGCGTCACCACCTTCATGGTGCTCCAGGCCGCCAGCGCCGTACTCCTCGCGAAGCTCGGCGCGGGCACCGACATTCCGATCGGATCGGCCCACGCCGGCCGCAACGACGAAGCACTCGACGACCTGGTCGGGTTCTTCGTCAACACGCTCGTCCTGCGGACGGACCTGTCGGGTGATCCGACCTTCCGTGAGGTCCTGAACCGGGTGCGTGAGACGAGTCTCGCGGCGATGGCGAACCAGGACGTGCCGTTCGAGAAGCTCGTCGAGGAGCTGGCTCCGGCCCGCTCCCTCGCTCGCCATCCCCTCTTCCAGGTCATGCTCTCCCTGGAGAACAACGCAGAGGCGGTCCTCGACCTGCCCGGCCCGCAGCTCCCGCCGGCCGCCGCACGACCGGCCGGCCCCGTCGAGACCGCGGCCAAGTTCGACCTGGCCTTCCAGATCTCCGAGACCGCCGGCACCGACGGAACCCCCGGTGAACTGCACGGCAGCATGGTGGCCGCCGCCGACCTGTTCGAGCAGGACTCGGCCGGCCGCATCGCCGAACGCTGGACGCGTGTCCTCGCGGCACTGGTCGCGGAGCCCGCCACCCGTCTCAGCGCCGTCGACGTGCTCACCGAGGCCGAGCGCGACCTGCTCCTGAACGACCGGAACGACACCGCCACGACCGTCGCCCCCGCCACCGTGCCGGAGCTCTTCGCGGCCCACGCCGCGAGCACCCCGGACGAGGTCGCGGTCATCGCAGGCGGCACCCAGCTCACGTACGGCGAGCTCGACGCCCGAGCCAACCGCCTCGCGCACGTCCTGATCCAGCGGGGCATCGGCGCCGAATCCGTCGTCGGCCTCAGCTTCGGCCGCGACGAGCAGATGATCGTCGCCGTCCTGGCCGTCTGGAAGGCCGGAGCCGCCTACCTGCCCATCGACCCCGAGCACCCCGCCGACCGCAGGGCCTACCTGATCGCCGACAGCGGCACCACCCTCGTGCTCACCACCGAGGACGCCCTGCCCGGTCTTCCCACGGACCGCGCGCCGGTCGCCGTCGTGGACGGCCCCGAACTGCGCGCCGCACTCGCCTCCGCACCGGACACGGCCCCCGAGACCACCTACACGGACACCGGCCTCGCCTACGTGATTTATACGTCGGGTTCGTCGGGTCGTCCGAAGGGTGTGGGGGTGGGGCATGGGGCGTTGGCGAATGTGGTGTCGGTGTTCG
>NZ_JBSFHN010000073.1:0-7304 GCF_053597115.1 Streptomyces sp. NPDC001515 | reverse complement strand
AGCGGCGAGACGACATCCACGAAGCCTTCCTCGGCCTCGCCACCTGCCTCATCACACACCGGCACGTGAAACGCCTTTGTTAGGACCTCTAAGAGGCTTCGGAGTGAATCTTCGCCGCCCCGATGCGCTGGATCCGTTCCTTACCCCATTCGGCCAGGGCCCCCAGCGCGGTGTTGAGGGTGACGCCGTGCTCGGTAAGGGAGTACTCGACTTTCGGCGGCACGACGGGGTACACCTCCCGGTGCACGAGGCCGTCTGTCTCCATCTCCCGCAGGTGTTGGACGAGCATCTTCTCGCTGACGCCCGGGAGCCCGCGTCGCAGCTCCGCGAAGCGGCGCGTGCCGTGCTCGTGCAGTTCCCAGATGATCAGGGACTTCCACTTTCCGGCGACGACGTCCATGGCCGCGTCGATTCCGCAGAAGTAGGGGCCCTGCCGCTCGGTCGTCGTCATGACCGTCTCCATGCCGCCCGGAGGGGGTACTTACCTTCCGGTGAGTACCGCACTATTTAGTCCGTACTGTTCAACTCTACTGTTCCTGCCGAGGATTGAGGCATCAACGGAACCTTCCGCACGACATGGGAGAGCAGCGACATGAACGAGATCCACGGAACCGACGTGACCGTCCTCGGACTCGGCGCGATGGGCAGCGCGCTCGCCGGGGCTCTGGTGAAGTCCGGCGTGCCGACCACGGTGTGGAACCGCTCGACGGGCAAGGCGGAGGCCCTCGTCGCCGAGGGCGCGATCGAGGCCGCGTCCGCTGCCGAGGCTGTTCGGGCGAGCCCGCTGGTGATCGTCTGCCTCTTCGATCACGACTCGGTGCAGGAGGTGCTCGACCCGCTCGCGAGCGACCTGGCGGGTCGGAAGGTCGTCAACCTCACCACGACCAAGCCCGAACAGGCGAGGCAGTCGGCCGCCTGGGCGGCCCGGGCCGGGATCGCCTACCTGGACGGCGGCATCATGGCCGTGCCGTCCATGATCGGGCAGCCGGGGGCCTCCATCCTGTACAGCGGTTCTCAGGAAGTGTTCCGGGAGCACACGGCGCTGTTCGACCAGTGGGCGGCCGGCACCTACTTCGGCGAGGACGCCGGACTGGCGTCCCTCTACGACTTCGCCCTGCTCTCCGCGATGTACGTGATGTTCGCCGGCTTCATGCAAGGCGCCGCCATGCTCGCCCCGGCGGGCGTGCCGGCCACCCGGTTCGCGGCGATGGCCGCCCCGTGGCTGACCGCGATGTCCGGCGAACTCGCAGGGTACGCCGAGGTCATCGACGGCGGTGACTACACGGTCCCGGGACAGCAGAGCCTGACATTCTCCAACCTCGGCCTGTTCATCGAGGCGATCACCGACCAGGGGGTGAGCGCCGAACCGATTGCCATGGTCCAGCGGCTCATCCAGCAGCAGGTGGACGCCGGCCACGGGGCCGAGGGGTTCGCCCGCATTATCGAGAGTCTCAAACACTCCGGCGTCTGAGTTGCCTTCGTCGCGCGTGCTCGTCCCGTGCGCCGCCGGGGCGGGCATCGGCGGTTCGTACGAGCAGTCCGGACGGGTTCGGGGGCGCGGGGGCGGCCCTCTCCTCGCTCGGGTCGGCGTGGTGGGCGATGCTTCTTCGCGCCTGGAGCGTGGTGCCCGGCTCCATGACGTCGACCTACGCGTGGCCATGTCAGGGATGCGGGCCCTCTTCGACTCTCTGGACCGATGGATGTGCACCTGAATCGATCGTCATGTCGGGTGAGATATTCGAGTGCGGCGTTCCGCGACAGGGATGGGATCGTTGAGTGGTCGTGCACATGGATGACCACTTGATTTTCGGGACTGACGTTGAATTCCAGCCGCCCCACGCCGTTGGTCGATCTGAGTCGGGTGCAAGCCCGCAGGGCTCGTCGCTCTCCGGTCTGCTCGACACACTCGAACGCCTCGAAGGTGAGTTCGATCAACGCCTCGCGGCCATTGTCGAGACGGACGCTGCGGTCTCCGGGGGCAAGAGCGGGCCTATGGCGTTGAGCGCCCTCGACCTGCTCCGTCCGTTCGCTGAGGCCATGCAGAGCATGGGCCGGGCCGGGGAAGAAGGTGCGATGCCGGCCCTGCCTGAACATGCTGGGCAGAGCTCCACCGAGAAACGTTTCCTCATTGACGGCGTCGATGTGGCCCTCGGGGCGTTCCAGGACCCGGTCGTTCTCATGGCGTACCTCGCTCCGCACCGACCGGTCCATCCGGAATGAATCGAGACGCGGCCCCGGCGCGAACGTTGGGCCATTCGGTCCGGTCGAGCAGCCCGCGCCGCCGGACAACTCGGGCCGTCGAAGTGGTGCAGGTCCGGGGCCAGGCCGCTGAGAGCGAGCACGCTGCGCGGCCTTCCCACCCCGGCTTCTTCCCGAGCGAGCGGAGTGCGTGCCTTTAACGGACTGACCCGACGGACTGCCACTCGCGGACAGAGCCTCGCCCGGACGGTTCGTGCCCGGCGCGCTCCCTGAAGCCCGCTGAAGGGCCGGGCCACTATCGAAGGGCGCGCCGTCCCGGTAGTGAGACGGCGAAACCGTTCTGTCCGTACCGCCGTCCGTAGGTTCTTCGGCCGGGAGCGATCCCTTCCGCTCCCGGCCGCCGTTACCCGTGGGGTGGAGCGCGCAGCCCCACGCACACGACGAGCAAGGGAGACCCACATGGACCGCAGAAGCATGCTGCAGCTGACCTCGGCGGCGGCGGTCACCGGAGGACTGGTGGCCGGAACGGCCGGAACCGCCGGCGCGACCCGCAGGGCCGACCGCACGATCACCCTGAAGGGCAGGCGCACGGGCGCGAACATCCCGGACATCCTGACGGCCGGAGTCCCGTACTACGTGCGCTACGACCTGACGGACACTGAGGGCCGCAGCGTGGGCACGGAGAACGCGCACTGCTTGCCCGTGAGCGTGGGGCCCGACGGCTCCTACATCATGGCGACGCTTGTCCTGGCCCTCGACGACGGCATGATCACGGCCTCCACCGCATTCCAGCGCCCGCTCCCTGCAGTGACAGAGCTGCCCGTCAACTCACGCCAATGGATCCACGAGTTTGCGATCACTGGCGGTACCGGAAGCTACAACGGTGCAGAGGGATCGATCAGCATCGAACACCTCACCCGCGACGAGGACACGCTCACCGTCACCCTGACGGACGCCACCGAGTAGGAGTGGACTGCGCCGTCCGCGAGGGAGAACCCGGACCACAACGCCTGATACCCCGTCACGGGCCTGCGACCGTCGTTTGCGTCGATCGGTCGGAGACGGGGCTGCGTCGTTAGGTGCCGTCCGTCAGCGCTGTGCTGTGCGTACAGATCGCGCACGAGTGCCTGGCCGGGGCCGTGGGTGAGGTCGCGCTCCGGGCCGGAGAAGCCTATGCCCCGCAGAGACGAAACGTGCGGTCGTGACCGTCCGCTGCAGCAGGTGTTGTGGCGGACGGCCGGAACGCTGTGGCGCCAGGCAGCTGCGGCCATCAACAATGTTCGTATGACCATCACTTCGCAGGCCCGCTCGTTCGACACAGCTGCCGCAAGCTACGCCGCAAACCGTCCTTCATATCCGGCCGAATTGCTCGACGCGGTCGAGGAACTCACCGGCCACCCGTGGGACGGCGCTCGCGTCGCCGACATCGGTGCCGGCACCGGACTGGCGACGATGCTTCTCCGGGCCCGCGGTGCGAACGTCATCGCTGTCGAGCCCGGCGCCGGTATGGCCGCCCAGTTCCGTTTGAGCCTGCCCGACGTCCCCCTTGTGATCGGAGACGGCAACAACCTGCCACTGGCCTCCGCCTCCGTCGACGTCCTCACATATGCCCAAGCCTGGCACTGGACCGATCAGCACAAGTCCGTGCCCGAAGCTCTCCGAGTCCTGCGTACCGGTGGTGCACTCGCCCTCTGGTGGAACGACTCAGACAACACCGTTCCGTGGATCGCCGACCAGGACGCGCGCCTGCGCCGGCTTTTCGGTGCCGACGACAGCCCTCACGACCCCATGGCCCGGTTCCGCAAACTCCCGTCCGAACTCGACTTCGTCCATCGGCACGTGTCGTGGACCCGGATCGTTCCACTTGACATGCACCTAGCCAACCTCGCCAGCTACTCCGACTTCCTCGTCCTTGGCAGGAAAGCAACGAACACCTTTATTGCGCAGGAACGCGACCTCCTGACCGGGATCTTTCCGAACCGAATGGTCAAGGAGCACTATGTCGTCAGTTTGGCTGTCACCACCCGCTGACACAGTGCTGCGCAACGCTGGTGTAATCGCCAGTGGCCAGAGGTGCGTTCACCTATCTCAACGACGACCTGACCCGGCGCCGTGCCACGATCGCTCTCGCTCTCGAACTGTCCGAGCTGCCCGGCGCGGGCCCCGGCCGGTTTCGATTCGTGCCCTCCACGCCGCTGGTCGCGGGGTGGCTTGGTGAGGGTCATGGTGGTGGCTGGTCGTAGGGTTGGCGCGTCATAACGGCCCGAGAGCAGGGGGGAAGCGTGCGGTCCGAGGAGGAAGACGAACATGCGCGGTGGGAGCGTGATTTCCCGATCCGGTATTTCCTGGTGCGGGACGATCTCAGCGGTGGTGAGGAGGGGGACGTGCTGTGGGGGCGGTGCGCGCAGGCCGAGGGGCTGTTCGTGGACCCGTCTCCCGTGCCGCGAGAGGACCTGACGCTGCGCGGCTGCCCGCGTGAGAGTCCGCTGGGCCGGGCTGTGGCGGCCGGTACCGGAGCGGCGCGGCTGCTGGGGGACGGAATGCTCTCGATCGAGCCGGTGGACCCCTCGAACGACGGGCCGGGCCGCTTCTGGGACTTGGAGGACACTGCGGTCCTGGCCCAGTGGCCCACGCCGGACGATCACAGCCGTCTGGACATCGTCGTGGGTACCGGCCTCAGGGTCCAGACTGGTCGGAAACCACTTGGTCCAGGGCGTCAACGGCGAGCATTCGAAGGTCTGCGGGCAACTCCAGCACCGGCTTTGATGGGTATCGGCTCGGGCGTGTCGGTAGCTGACGGTCATAATTCGGCTGTGGACCTGAGACCGGAGTTGCTGCCCCCGCCCGTAAGCCAGCAGCGGCTGGACGAGCTGTGCGCCGAGGTGGAGCGGATCGCAGAGCTGCTGGAAACCCGCCCGGAGGTGGCGGGCGAGGCGATCGCGGCCTTCAACACGATGACAGGTCACGGCTATGTGGCGCTCGACTTCGCTGAATACCACGGAAGTAGGAGCCTGGCGGAGTTCGCGCGGGAGGCGGCCAGGCCGGCTCGTCCAACGATTGCGGACATCACCCGGGACGAGCTCGTGGAGATCGTTCACAGACTCCTGACGGCTGCGTCAGAGAGCAACTACTATCTGCGGCTCCTGGAGGCTAATGTGCCGCATCCCCGGGTAAGTGACTTGGTCTTCCACCCCTCGGAGGACCTCCAGGGTGCGTCTGCTGAGCAGATCGTCAATAAGGCCCTGAAGTACCGACCGATCGTGCTTTGAGCTCGACGAGTGAGCACGCTCCGAATCGGCGTGTTGAGGATGTTACGTCGGTCAGGCTTGGGTCTGGTCTGAAGTTTTCTCAGTGGCGCGGCGAGCCATAAGAACTTGGAGCACCGTGATGGTCGAGCTTTCTTGAGGCGTGTGTTGCCGGGAGGTCAGGCTTCATGCCGGGGCGGTCGGCGATGGGTTTCTTGTTTTGGCGCTCTGAGAGGTAGTCAACTCTCTTGGAATCAAGATCAGTTGGTTCACAGTGTTTTTTGTGAACCGGGTGTCTTTCTTCTTTAAAACCTCGTAACACGATCTTGTTGAACGGCCCTGGTCGGCCGTGACCGGTGTGGCGATTCGGCCGTTCGGGATGGTGTGACTACCAGGCCGTGGATCGTGGACGATGACCTGTGGGCGCTGATCGAGCTGATGCTGCCGCCGTGGCCCGAGAAGGCTCCCGGCGCCCGCGGCCGGTTTCGGACCGGCTGTGCCTGCAGGGCATCCTGTACGTGCTGATCAACGACATCGCCTGGCAACTGCTGCCCCTGGAGGTGGGGTTCGGCTCCTACCAAACCTGCTGGCGGCGGCTGGAGCGGTGGCAGAAGGCCGGGGTCTTCGACCGGCTGCACCGGATCCTGCTCTCCAAACTGAACGAGGCCGGCGAGCTGGACTGGTCCAGAGCATGCGTCGACGGTTCCCATGTCCGCGCGAAAAAGGGGGGCGCCGACACCGGGCCGTCGCCGGTCGACCGGCGGAAGACGGGCAGCAAGCACCATGTGATCTGCGACGGACGCGGAACCCCGCTCAAGGTCGTCACCACCGCGGCCAACGTCAACGACGTCGCCCAGACCCTCGCCCTGGTCGAAGGCATCCCGCCCGTCGCCGGACGCCCGGGCCGGCCCCGCCGACGTCCCCAGGCCCTGCTTGGTGACAAGGGCTACGACTCCGATCCCAACCGCCGCGAACTGCGAAAACGCCGGATCCTGCCGGTCATCTCGCGCAAGGGCGTCCCGAACATCAAGGGCCTGGGCAAGCTCCGTTACGTCGTCGAGCAGACCTTCGCCCCACTCCACCAGTTCAGGCGCCTCGCCGTCCGCTGGGAACGCCGCACCGAACTCCACGACGCCTTCGTCTTGCTCGCCTGCGGCCTCATCTGCTGGAGAAGGCTCAAGAAGGTCCACTCCTGATCGCACCCCAAGCGGTCACTTGCAGCACCTGAAGAGGCCTGGGGCTACTGGTGCGGTATCTGCCTGGTTCCGGTCGGCTCTGCAGTGTCTGTCTCGGCTGCTGTGAGGATGAGCCGTCCCTCGACTCCTGCTTCGACGACATTGACCAGCAGCGTGCTCGCGTCATCAAAGCGCAGGGTGAAGTGCGGATCGAGTTGCATCAGGAAGTCGAGGCTCTCCTTGTCCTCTGCGGCCAGGGGGGATTCGAGGGTCGCCTCGCATGTCCAGTTGTCTCTGGCGGTACAGACCGCGATCCGCACACGAAGCCTGCCCAAACACGTCGATCGGTTGGCCCACCACTCAAGCGTGGCGGTGCCCTCGTAGCTGTCCATGGTTCAAGTATCGCGATCGAGTAGACAGCCGTGTGTCAGCGATGCAGGACCTGAGGTCACAAGATCGTGTTACGAGCTCTAAGGAAGTGCTTCGGGTTCTCGGAGGTTCGGTAGCGTTTCTTCCCGTGATTCCACCGGGGAGGTGCACTGGAGATCTGACGGGGGCGGTTCGCACCCCTTATGCCCGAGCCTCGGTAGGAGTACGGCTCGCCCCATCTGCCGGCCGAGCAGGCCCAAGCCTCGGGCAATCACCCCCGCACCAACTCAGCAGCCAGCTCTAGGAGTTCGCGGAG
>NZ_JBSFHN010000072.1:0-7597 GCF_053597115.1 Streptomyces sp. NPDC001515 | reverse complement strand
TCGGCGTCGGCCTCGTCGCCGAGCAGCTCGCGCTGCCACAACGCGTAGTCCGCGTACTGCACCGGCAACGGCTCCCACCCAGGAGCCCGCCCCTCAGCACGCGCCGCATACGCCGTCGACAGATCCCGGGCCAGCGGAGCTATCGACCACCCGTCACCCGCAATGTGGTGCAGCACCACAACAAGCACCCGCTCATCAGGACCAGCCTCGAAAAGGGTGGCTCCTATGGGGAGCTCGCGGGTGAGGTCGAACTCCCGGGCGGTCGCCTTCGCGATGGCCGCGTCGAGATCGTCGGACGGAACGGTGATGCGCTCCAACTGCCAATCGATGTCAGTTGATTCAACGATGCTCTGGTACGGGTCGCCGTTCTCGGCCGTCGGGAAAACGGTCCGCAGGACCTCGTGGCGGGCGACCACGTCACGGAAGGCCAGAGCGAGCGCGTCCCCGTCGATGCCGCCGTCCAGGCGGAGAGCGAAGGGGATGTTGTAGGTCGCGCTGGGGCCTTCCAACTGGCCGATGAACCACAGGCGCCGCTGGGCGAAGGACAGCGGAACCCGTTCCGGCCGCTCCCCCGCCGCCAGAGCCAGCCTGGCCCGGCCCGCACCATCGAGACCGGCCGCGAGACCGGCGACCGTCGGCGTGTCGAACAGCGCCCGCAGCGGAACCTCGACACCGAGGACCGTACGGACCCGGCTGATCAGACGAACAGCGAGAAGGGAGTGACCGCCGAGAGCGAAGAAGTCGTCATCCACCCCGACCTCGGGCAGCCCCAGGACCTGCGCGAAGACCCCGCACAGAAGCTCCTCACGGAGCGTCACCGGACCACGGCTGCCGACGCCGGCGCCGGTGGCGTACTCGGGCGCGGGGAGTGCCTTGCGGTCGAGCTTGCCGTTGACGTTCAGCGGCAGCGCGTCCAGGACGACGACTGCCGAGGGGACCATGTACGAAGGGAGACGTTCCGCAGCGAACGCGGCTATGCGGGCGGGGAGTTCGACGGCAGCGGCAGCAGCAGGGGGCGTGCTGTCGTTCGGGACGACGTACGCGACCAGTCGCTTGTCCCCCGGAACGTCCTCCCGGGCCACGACGGCCGTCTGGACGACCTCCGGGTGTCCGGCGATCGTGGACTGGACTTCTCCGAGTTCGATGCGGAAGCCCCGGATCTTGACCTGCTCGTCCGCACGGCCGAGGTACTCGATCTGACCGTCCACGGACCACCGGACCACATCACCCGTGCGGTAAAGACGACCACCGTCGGACGAGAACGGATCCGCGACAAAACGCTCACCCGTCAGCTCGGGACGACCCAGATAACCACGCGCCAGACCCGCCCCGGCGATATACAGCTCGCCCACCACACCCGCCGGAACCGGAGCAAGGGTGCCGTCCAGGACATACACACGGGCATTCGAGATCGGACGACCGATGGGGACCGCGCCGTCGGTGCCCGCTTCCGGGCCCGCGTACCAGCCCGTCGTGTAGACCGTGGCCTCGGTGGGGCCGTAGATGTTGGCGACCCGGGCGCCGGGGAGGGTCGTACGGATGCCGGCGACGGCGTCCGCCGTGAGTGCCTCGCCCGCCAGGACGACCGTGCGGGGGCGGGCCTGGATCTCCCCCGCAGCCACCATCTGGGCAAAGGCCGACGGCACACCGCTGACGAGACTGACGTCACCGACCGGCATGTCGGTGTCCGCCAGAGCGAGAAGATCGCGGACGACTTCCACCGTGCCGCCGGAGACCAGCGGCCCGAAAAGCTCGAAGACCGACACGTCGAAGTTGAAGGACGTGGAGACCAGAACACGCCGGAAGTCCTCACCACCGAACTCCCGCGCCGCCCAGCCCAGGAGCCCGGCCACCGACCGGTGCTCCACGACCACGCCCTTCGGGCGGCCCGTCGAGCCGGAGGTGTAGATCACGTAGGCCGGGTGCTCGGGACGGATACGCGTACCCAGCGGGCCGGCCGGGAGAGTAGTCAGGTCGACCTCGTCCAGGACCAGCACGACCGTCGCGCCCGACTCCGGGACGGCCCTCGCCGTGCCCGCCGTGGCCAGCAGCACTGTCGGCTCGGCATCCGCGAGCATGTACGCGATCCGCTCCGCCGGGTACGCCGGATCAATCGGCAAATACGCACCCCCGGACTTCAACACCGCAAGCAGCGCCACAACCGAATCGACACCACGCTCCAGGCACACACCGACAAACGACTCAGGACCCACACCCAGGGCCACCAAATGACGCGCCAGCCGGTTCGCACGGGCGTCCAGATCCCCGTACGAGACCTCCACACCACCCGACACCACCGCCACCGCCCCCGGCGTCCGCACCACCTGCGCCTCGAAGAGACCGACCACGGTGGCGTCGCCGGGGAAGTCGACCGTCGAGTCGTTCCACTCGGTCAGCACCTGGCGCAGCTTCGTCTCGTCCAGGACCTGGACGGAGCGGAGAGGGACGTCCTCGTCGTGATCGAGGGCCGATTCGAGCGCGGTGACCAGGTTTCCGGCCGCCGTGCGGACGAACTCGCCGACTCCGCGCGGGTCGATCGGCGCAACCGCGTCCACGGCGACCCAGAGTCCGTCGCCGTTGTCGTCTACCGAGACGAGCAGGGGGTAGTTGGTCCGCTCGTGGGAGAAGACGGTCTTGATGCCGTCGAGCTGCTCGTTGTGCGGGTTCCGGGACCGGGTCTCTTGCTGGACGTGTTCCCACGTCCTGGCCTCGGTCGTGCTGTTCGTCTTGTTGTGACGGTAGTTGAAGAGGGCCGTGAAGAGCGGGGCGCCGGTCGGTATGCCGCTGGCCTGCTGCGCCACGGTGAGCGGCGCGTGTTCGTGCTCCAAAAGCTCGGCCAGTTGGCCGCGCATCGCGGTGACGGCCGCGAGGACGCCGAGGCGGTCCGTGCGGACCCGGACCGGGAGCGTATTGAGGAACGGGCCCGGTACCCGGTCGGAGCCGGCGCCGGCGTTCATCCGCCCGAAGAGGATCGTCCCGAAGACCACGTCCTCGCGGCCGCTGACCGCAGCGAGGACGCGCGCCCACGCCAGGTGCAGAAGGGTGGCGGGGCTCGCGCCGAGGCGGCGGGAGACCCGTCGGATCCGGTCCGTCAGGCCATCGCCGAGGGGGACGACCTGGCGCGTCGAGCCGGCGCCGTCGCCTCGTACGTCCGCGACGCCGAAGGCGGCCGTCGGTTCGGTGACGTCACCGAGGAGGTCGGCGAAGTAGCGTTCGTGTTCCGAGCGGTCGGCGGCGCCGCCACGTGTCTGCGCCACGAAGGTGCGGAACGGCAGCGGGTCCGGGAGGTCCGCGCCCCGGCCCTCCAGGAACGCCCGCACCTCCTCCATGAGGATGTCGAGAGCTGTGTGGTCGCGGACCATGTGGTGGACCCGGACCAGGGCCAGCCACCGGTCTCCGCCAGGGACGGAGGCCGCGTGGATCCGGATCAGCGGGGCTTCGCCGAGGTCCATCGCGTAGCCGCCGGCGGCGACGAGGGCGGCGACCGGGTCGGTGCCGTGGGCGTCGAGGACGGTGTCGGTGACGGGCAGGGTAGCGTGGCGCCACACGACCTGGACCGGCTCGCGCAGGCCCTCCCACACGATCGAGGTGCGGAAGATGTCGTGCCGGTCCAGGACGTTCTGCAGCGCGTCGAGGAACGCGTCGAGACGGGCGCGGGTGTCGAACTCGACGACCGTCGGCAGGACGTAGGCGTCGTCCCCGCCCTCGGCGAGGAGGCGGTGGAAGAGCAGGCCCTCCTGGAGCGGGGCCAGCGGGTAGATGTCGGCGATGTTCGCCGCGCCGCCCGTGACCGTGGCGGCCACGGCCGCGATCTCGTCGGGGGTGAGGTCGACGAGCGGCAGCATGCCGGGCGTGATCTCGGTGGCGCCGGTGGGGATGAGGTTTTCGGGGGCGTCGACCTGCTCGGCGCCCGCCGAGGCCGCGAGACCGGCCGGGGTCGGCGTCTGGAACAGCGCCCGCGCGGAGACCGTGACGCCCTGTCGGCGCAGCAGCTCGACGAGGCGGATCGCGAGGAGCGAGTGGCCGCCGAGACGGAAGAAGTCGTCGTCCACGCCGACGCCGGTGCCGGGGGCGGTGCTTATCCCGTTGCCGGATGCGGTGCCGGTGCGGGAGGCAGTGCCGGTCCCGGTGCCAGAAGCGGTCCCGGCGCCTGTCGCGCCGAGGCCGAGTACTTCGGCGAAGGCCGCGCAGATGATCTCCTCGCGGGCGTTGGACGGGGCTCGGCCGCCGCCGGTCGCGTACTCGGGTGCGGGCAGGGCCTTGCGGTCGAGCTTGCCGTTCCCGGTCAGCGGCAGCGCGTCCAGGACGACGACCGCTGACGGGACCATGTGCTCGGGAAGTCGCCCGCCGACGAACTGGCGGATCGCCGAGGAGAGTTCGGTCCCCGTGTCGTGGTGGTCGTCGGCCACGACGTAGGCGACGAGCCTGCGGTCCCCCGGGGTGTCCTCGCGGGCGACGACGGCAGCCTGCTCGACCAGCGGATGAGCGGCGATCACCCCCTGCACTTCACCGGGTTCGATGCGGTAGCCGCGAATCTTCACCTGGTCGTCGGCACGGCCCAGGAAGACCACCTGACCGTCCGGCGTCCACTTCGCACGGTCACCCGTGCGATACATCCGCTCGCCGTGCTCGTACGGGTTGGCAACGAACCGCTCGGCGGTCAGCGCCTCGCGGCCCACATATCCACGCGCCAGGCCGGCACCGGACACATACAGGTCTGCCGTCACGCCGACCGGGACCGGCTGGAGGCGGGAGTCGAGCAGGTAGAAGCGGGTGTTGGCGATCGGCGTGCCGACCGGGACCGTCCCGCCCGCGACCCCCTCGGCCGTCAGCCTCGTGGTCGCGATACCGATCGTCGTCTCGGTCGGGCCGTAATGGTTGTGGACCTCCCGCTCACCCACTGCGGCCGTGAGAAGGGCGGTGGCCAGAGCGGGCGGGGTGGACTCTCCGCCCAGGACGACGGAGCGCCTGGGCAGTACGCCCTCGATGCCGGACGTGGACAGGGCGGCGAGGTGCGAGGGGACGATCTTGAAGTGGTCGATCTCGTGCTCGGCCAGATAGGCGGCGACGGCGTGAGGGTCGGTGACCGCCCCCTCCTCCAGGATGTGGAGTTCACCGCCGGTGGTGAGGCTCGCGAAGACCACCGTGTTGCCGAGATCGGTGGCCTGCGCCTGGAGCAGCGCGTAACGGGCGCCTTCGCCCGCGAAGCCGAGACGGTCGGGGACCGAGGCAGTGTAGTTGGCCAGTCCACCGTGGGTGACCGCGACACCCTTCGGACGGCCCGTCGAACCCGACGTATAGATCACATACGCCAAGGACCGCGGGTCCACAGAACGCCCCGGGCGGCCGGTCGGGGCGGCGGCAAGCTGCAGCTCCACGAACGTGTCGTCGATCGCCACCAGCGGCGAGCGGCCGGCGGGCAGCTCATCAAAGAGGTCCTCGGTGGTCAGGACCAGCGCGGCGCGGCTGTCGCGCAGGATGTACGCGATGCGGTCCGTGGGCTGCGCCGGGTCGAGGGGCAGGTAGCCGGCTCCGGCCTTCCAGGTGCCGAGGATGGACGCGATCATGTCGGCGCCGCGCGGCAGGCACAGACCCACGACCGCCTCGGGGCCGATGCCCTGGCCGGTGAGGTAGTGGGCGATGCGGGTGGCGCGGGCGTCCAGTTCGGCGTACGTGATGTCCGTGCCGTCGGCGGTGAGGGCCACCGCGTCGGGGGTGCGGTCCGCCCACCGTTCGAAGAGCTCGTGCACCGGGTCGGCGGGCTCGTCGGAGGAGGTGGCGTTCCAGACGTTGAGCACGCGGCGGCGCTCGTCCTCGGCGAGGATCCGGATCGACGCGAGCGTACGGCCGGGGTCGGCGGTCGCCTGGTCGATGACCTGTCCGAAACGGGCGGCGAGGCGGGCGGCCGAGGCCACGTCGAACAGGTCGGCGGCGACCGTCAGCGTGCCGCGCAGGCCCGCCGGGGCGCCCTTCGCGTCGAAGAGCTCGCGTACGGAGACGTCGAGGTCGAATTTGGCGGCCCTGACGCCGGCTTCGCGACCGTCGGCCGTGGTCGCGGAAGCGGCCGTGGCCGTGTCCGTCGCCTGGTCCGTGGCCGTGGCCGCGTCCTTCGCCCTGGCCGTGTCCGGGTCGATGACGGTCCGCTGGTTGTTCTGGACGGTCAGCATGACCTGGAAGAGGGGGTGGCGGGCGAGGGAGCGGGCCGGGGCCAGCTCCTCGACGAGCTTCTCGAACGGCACGTCCTGGTGCTTGAAGGCGGACAGGACGGTCCTGCGGACCTGGGCGAGAACCTCGCGGAACGTGGGGTCGCCGGACAGGTCGGTGCGCAGGACGAGGGTGTTGACGAAGAAGCCGACGAGGTCGTCGAGGGCCTCGTCCGTACGGCCCGCGACCGCCGTGCCGACGGGGATGTCGGTGCCCGCGCCGAGTTTGGAGAGCAGGGTGGCCAGGGCCGCCTTGAGAACCATGAACGTCGTCACGCCCTCGGCCCGCGCCACCGCGGCGAGGCGCTGGTGCACCTCGGCGGGGACGCTCAGCGGGACGATGTGCCCCCGGTGGGAGGCGACCGGCGGCCGGGGACGGTCCGTGGGAAGTTCCAACTCCTCGGGAACGTCCGCGAGGGCCTCGCGCCAGTAGGAGGTCTGGCGGGACATCAGGCTGTCGGGGTCGTTTCCGTCGCCGAGCAGCTGACGCTGCCAGAGCGCGTAGTCGGCGTACTGGACCGGCAGCGGCTCCCAGTCCGGGGCCCGGCCTGCGGCGCGGGCGGCGTAGGCGGTCGTCAGGTCCCGGGTGAGGGGGCCCTCCGACCAGCCGTCGCTGGCGATGTGGTGCATCACCACGACGAGGACCTGCTCATCCGGCGCCCGGAACAGCTGCGCTCTGACGGGGAGTTCGGCGCTCAGGTCGAACGCGTACCGTCCGGCCTCGTCGATCGCCCCGGACAGCTCCGCTTGGGCGACCTCGGTCACCGTCAGCGCCCAGTCCAGCTCGTCGGGCGTGAGGATCCGCTGGTACGGCTCGCCGTCGACGAGGTCGAAGACGGTGCGCAGGACCTCGTGGCGGCCGATGACGTCCCGCAGGGCGGCGTCGAGCGCGTCGGGGCGCACGTCGGCCGGCAGACGCAGGACGACCGGCACGTTGTAGGTCGCGCTCGGGCCCTCCAGCCGGCTGATGAACCACAGCCGCCGCTGCGCGAAGGACAACGGGATCATCGGGACTCCTCCTGGTTGCGGCGCATCGGCTGCAACGCCGGGCGGGATGTTTGCGCGGGTCGGGACCGTTCCGGCCGCTCGGACTGTTCGGCGTGTTCGGTGTGCTCGGTGGGTTCGGCGGGGTGCCCGAGTTGGGCGGCGAGGCCCGCGACCGTGGGTGCGTCGAAGAGCGCGGCGATCTCCACCTCGATGCCGAGCGCCGTCCTGATCCGGTTGACCAGGCGGATGGCGAGGAGGGAGTGGCCGCCGAGAGCGAAGAAGTCGTCGTCCGCACTGACCTCAGGGACACCCAGGACCTGGGCGAATGCCTCGCAGAGGACCTCTTCCTCATGGCTCTCGGGGCCCCGGCCCGAGCCTCCGGTGTGGGCGTTGTCCGGGGCGGGGAG
>NZ_JBSFHN010000071.1:0-9515 GCF_053597115.1 Streptomyces sp. NPDC001515 | reverse complement strand
TTGGGGCGGGCGGGGAAGGCCGCGGGCCGGTTTGTTTGGGGTGTTGCGGGGCCGTCGGTCCGGGGTGGGCGATACTGGGTTCGAACCAGTGACCTCTTCGGTGTGAACGAAGCGCTCTCCCACTGAGCTAATCGCCCGGGCGCACCGCACACATTACCCCATGTCAGGGGCGTCCCCCGACCACCTCGTGGTCACTCGCGGATCTTCCACGGCATGACGATGCCGAACTTCCACACATAGATCCCCACCAGCACCGCGATGATCACCAGCCCGATCACCGTGAGCACGATGTTGCGCCGCCGGACCTTGGGATCGAGGGCCCGCTGGGCGGCCTCGGTGACCTTGCGCCGGGTCCAGCGCAGCACCAGCTGCGCCCAGACGAACTCGGTCGCCCAGATCGCCATGCCGCCGAAGATCACCAGCCAGCCGGGGCCCGGCAGCGGAAGCATGATGATGCCCGCCACCACCACGGCCAGACCGACCACGAATACGCCGACCTGCCAGCTCAGGTGCAGCGCCCTGGAGGCCCGGATGAAACCGGGCGCCCGGGAGCCGAGCGCCCGCTCGTCGCCGGACGCGTCCTCCTTGGTCACACCCTCCGTGACGTCCCCCGTCTCCTTCACACGCCCCTCCCCCGCCGGGGACGGCGGTGCGCCACGAGGGCACCCCCGCCCCGCTCGTCACTCTCCGCGTTCATGAAGGTCAACCTACCCGAACGCCTCCCGTCACCGGAATGGCCGCATGACCCAAAGTTACACACCGCTGTACGAGCTACCCGAAGAATCACAAAACGGGCAGAGGGGTTTACAACGCCACCGTAGGTGGCATGTCGATTTCGCCGACGTGCGAATCCCCGAGCGCACACTGAGCGAAAGGCCCTGGCGCTTATGAACACCACGGTCAGCTGCGAGCTGCACCTGCGCCTCGTTGTGTCGAGCGAGTCCTCACTGCCTGTACCCGCGGGCCTGCGGTATGACACGGCCGATCCGTATGCCGTGCACGCCACCTTCCACACCGGAGCGGAGGAGACGGTCGAGTGGGTTTTCGCCCGTGACCTCCTTGCCGAGGGGCTGCACAGGCCCACCGGCACCGGAGACGTCCGTGTCTGGCCATCCCGTAGTCACGGCCAGGGCGTCGTCTGCATCGCGCTGAGCTCCCCGGAGGGCGAGGCCCTGCTGGAAGCCCCGGCACGAGCCCTGGAGTCGTTCCTGAAGAGGACCGACGCCGCGGTTCCGCCCGGGACCGAGCATCGTCACTTCGATCTCGATACGGAGCTCTCACACATCCTGGCCGACAGCTGAGCCAGGCCGAGAGCCGCACGGCGCCGTCCGACTCGGGGAGACGGCGCCGCGCGGACAACCTCATACGGCTGACACCGGCGCCGCCCTCACGGAATCCACCGTGGGGACGGCGCCGGTCCGCGTTCGCGTCCGCCGCCGGAGGCCGCCAGGAGCCCCTGGGCGGCCCCGGGAGCCCCCGCACCGCCCTCGGGGGGCTCCCCGGCCGCCCATGGGGCCTCCCAGGCCCCGCAGGCCCCTGCCGCCCCCGGGCGAGCCAGTAGAGTCTGCCCGCATCGGCGGGGATCTGGCCCGCCGGAGGCCAGGGAGCGGAAGCGTGCTGATCCCCCACGACACCCGGATCGCCCTCGACACGGTCGTCGATCTGGTGAACACGGCGCCGGAGAGCGAACCGCCCGGCACGGGCGGACCGCCCGACGGGCTCGCCGACATCGCGGCGCTGTACGCGTTCGCCGAGCGCCACCGGGTGAGCGGGGTGGGCCGGCTCGACGAGAGGGACCTGGCGGCGGTCCGCGAGGTGCGGGCACGCTTCGCCGAGGTGTTCGCGGCCCCCGACGCCGAAACGGCGGCGGGGCTGGTGAACGGCCTGGTGGCGGCGGCGGGCACCACCCCCCAGCTCAGCAACCACGACGGCTACGACTGGCATGTGCACTACTTCGCGCCGGACGCCTCGCTGGCCGACCACCTCGCGGCCGACTGCGGCATGGCGCTCGCGTTCATCATCGTCGCCGGCGAGACGGAGCGGCTGCGCCGCTGCGAGGCGCCGGACTGCCGGCACGCCTTCGTCGATCTGTCCCGCAACCGCTCGCGCCGCTACTGCTCCAGCCGCACCTGCGGTAATCGCCTGCACGTCGCCGCGTACCGGGCGCGCCGCCGGGAGGCGGCCGGCTGACCTCTCACAGCACGAAGAGATCGTGCAACGCGGCCATCAGCAGCAGGCCGCCGACCACCGTGAGGAAGATCATCAAAGGGGGCTGGGAAAGCGCGAAGAGGCAGCCACGCGGCTCTTCGGCGGGGGGTGCGGGGGCGTCGCCCCGGGAGGTGTCCACCATCTCGGGACGATCATGACGCACGCCGGACCCCTACAGCGCCCAACACGGCTTTTCGTTACGGGAGTTCACCGGGAAAGGGCGGGGCGATTCGCTCCGCTGTCCGAGCGCCCGGCAGGCGTTCGGACACCGTCGCCCCCCCAGCCGCCCCCGGGCCCTCGGCCCCGGTCGTCAGACCAGCTCGCGCAGCTTCCGCAGCTGGATGCCGCGGTGGACGCCCGTGCCGCCCTCGTGGCCGTTCCAGGGGTAGACCTCGATCTCCTTCGGGCCGGCCCAGTTGTTGTAGGCGGCGAAGACCGTGGAGGGCGGGCAGATCGGGTCCATCAGGGCCACCGAGTAGAGCGCGGGCATCTGCGCGCGGGCCGCGAAGCTGATCCCGTCGAAGTACGCCAGGGTGCGGAACACCTGCTCGGCGTGGCCGTGCTGGGTGGACAGGAAGCGCACGATCTCCTGGTAGGGGTCCTTGTCGGTGATCTCGACGGCCCGCCGGTAGTGGGTGAGGAACGGTACGTCGACGAAGGCGGCCTTCACACGGGGGCTCAGCCCCGCGACCGCCTGGGCTATGCCGCCGCCCTGGCTGCCGCCGTAGACCACGATCCGGTCGGCGTCGACGGCCGGATGGGCGGCGGCCACGTCGAGCGCGCGCACCGCGTCGGTGAACACCCGGCGGTAGTAGTAGGTGTCGGGGTCGAGGATGCCCCGGGTCATGAAGCCGGGTGACTGGGGGTTGTCGCCGCCGGTCGGGTCGGCGGTGGATCCGGCGGAGTGGCCGCTGACCGCGCCCTGGCCCCGGGTGTCCACGACGAGCGTGGCGCAGCCTGCGGCGGCCCAGACGAGGTGGTCGTGGGGCAGGCCGCGTCCGCCGCCGTAGCCGAGGTAGTTGACGACGGTCGGCAGCGGGCCCTCGGCGCCTGCCGGAACGTTCAGCCAGGCGCGTATGCGGTGGCCGCCCCAGCCGGCGAACGACACGTCGTACACGTCGACCTGGGTCAGCGCCGCGTCGTACGGCGTGAACTCGGCGTCCAGCGGGTGCGCGGCGGCCTCGTCGAGGGTGCGGCGCCAGAAGGCGTCGAAGTCGTCGGGTTCGGTCGACTCGGGCCGGTAGGAGCGGAGTTCGTCGAGGGGCAGGTCGAACAGGGACACGGGATCTCCATTTCGGGCGTGCGGAACGGCGGGAAGGTCGGACGTCGGAGGGGGCGGGAGGGCCGGGCGGCGGGCTCAGCGGGGCGCGGAGCTGGAGGCGCGCACGACCAGTTCCGGCTGGAGGACGACGCTGCGGTGCTCGTGGACGCCGTCCTCGTCGTCGGCCTCCTCCAGCAGGAGTTCGGCGGCCATCCGTCCCATGACGACGGCGGGCTGGCGGACCGAGGTGAGCGGTACGGCCGCGGCCGCGGCGAATTCGATGTCGTCGTAGCCGACGATGGCGATGTCCTGCGGCACCCGCACGCCCGCGGCGTACAGGGCCTGGAGGACACCCAGCGCGAGCAGGTCGTTGGCGCAGAAGACGGCGGTGGGGCGGGGGACGAGGCCGAGCAGCCGGGCACCGGCGTCCCGGCCCGCCGCCACGTCGAGGCGGTCGGACGGGATCTCCACCAGGCTCTCGGGCGGCAGCCCGGCCTCGGCGAGCGCCAGGAGGGCCCCCTGCCGGCGGTCCCGGATCTGCTGGAGGTCGCCGGGCCCGCTGACGTACGCCACCGAGCGGTGTCCGGCCGCGACGAGATGGCCGACGGCCAGGGTGCCGCCGCGCACGTCGTCGACGGAGACCGCGCAGCTGCCGGTGCCGGAGGCCACCCGGTCCACCAGGACGTAGGGGATGCGGTGGCGGCCGAAGGAGTCGAGGTTGCGGCCGGTGGCGTCGGCCGGGGTGACGAGGACGCCGCAGACCCGCTGCTCGGCGAAGAGGCCGAGGTACTCGGCCTCCTCGGCGGGGCTCTGGTCGCTGTTGCAGACCATCACCCCGAGCCCGGCCTGGCGGGCGGCGCGCTCGGCGCCGCGCGCCACGTCGACGAAGAAGGGGTTGCCCATGTCCAGGACGAGCAGCGCCATGATCCGGCTGCGGCCGGCCCGGAGCTGGCGGGCGGACTCGCTGCGGACGTATCCCAGCTCCTCGATGGCGGCCAGGACCCGGGCGCGGGTCTCGGGCAGCACCGCCTCGGGGCGGTTGATCACGTTGGAGACCGTGCCCACGGAGACACCGGCCTGCCGGGCCACGTCCTTGATCCCTGCCACACGCGCCACTTGTCCTGCCCCACCGGTGCCCTCGGCCGCGCTCTTCCCGCGACGTCGCCCCATCGTACGGACGGGTCGCGACACCGCACGGACGGGCGTGAGTGAATTGTTTCAACCGGGTCGGGACGCTAGCCGTCGCGCCGAAGCGCGTCAAGGATCTTGAGTGAATCGATTCATACCGCGTGTCGTCCGCTGGGCCGGAACGGTGCCGGGCAGGGCCCGGAGGGGACGGTTCCGGAGTCAGATGCCGTGCTTCCTCAGGATGGCCTCGATGTCGCTGAAGTCCTCGTCGGGCGCCCCGGCGGACCGCTTGCCCGCGTTCTGCCGGGCGGGGGCGGCGGCGGAGCCGGTCGCGGCGCCGAGCGAGGGGGCCGAGGCCGCGGGCTCGACCGCGCCCTCCCGGGCCGCGCGGGCCGCGGCCCTGCGCTCCTTGCGGGTCCCGGCGCCGCGCCGTTCGACCGCACGGGTCGTGGCGAACAGCACCCAGGCCACGCCCAGCAGCCCGAAGCCGAGCCACACCCCGGGCTTGTAGGCGATGCCCGTCAGCCACTCCACCGTCCCGGTCAGCACCAGGCCGAGGGGCACCAGGGAGTAGGCCGCGATCCTGGCGGCGGTGAGGAAGCGCTTCCGGTACGCGGTCACCGCGGCGATGCCCAGGCCCGCCGCGGACACCGCGGAACAGATGGTCTCGGCAAGCATCGGTGCCTCCAGGCGCAGGGGAAACGTCCCTTCCATCCTGCACCGGCGAGCCCGGGGGCGGCCACGTCCCGGGCCCGCCTCAGGGACATTTCAGGGCCGGGCTCCTCCCCAGGTGCCGCCCCGCCCCGGGCCCTGCGGACGAGTCCGGGCCGCGCCAGCGCCGCCCGGACACCGGTCGTGAGGAGCACGTACGCCCTGGGAGACTGGGTCCCATGAGCGATTCCACCCCCGCCGCGCCGGTCGTCCTCGACGTCTGGTGCGAGCTCCAGTGCCCCGACTGCCACCAGGCCCTCGCCGATGTCCACGCCCTGCGCGCCCGGTACGGCGACCGGATGGAGATCCGGTTCCGGCATTTCCCGCTGGAGAAGCACAAGCACGCGTACGCCGCCGCGCAGGCGGCCGAGGAGGCCGCGGTCCAGGGCACGGACTGGCCCTACATCGAGGCGGTGCTCGCCCGCACCGACGAGCTGGCCCGGTCCGGGGAGAAGCTCCTGATCGAGGTGGCCCGGGAACTGGGGCTGGACGCCGAGGAGTTCGACACCGCGCTGATCGACGGCCGCCACCTGCTGATCGTCGACGCCGACCAGGCCGAGGGCAAGGCCATCGGCGTCACCGGCACGCCCACGTATGTGATCGGCGACGAGCGTCTGGACGGCGGCAAGAGCCAGGTGGGGCTGCGCGAGCGGATCGAGGA
This sequence comes from Streptomyces sp. NPDC001515, assembly GCF_053597115.1. Classification (NCBI taxonomy): domain Bacteria; kingdom Bacillati; phylum Actinomycetota; class Actinomycetes; order Kitasatosporales; family Streptomycetaceae; genus Streptomyces; species Streptomyces sp. NPDC001515. Next base: position 3,546 of record NZ_JBSFHN010000071.1, on the reverse strand, counting down.
GATCGCGGACCGGCTGCTCGCCGCCCGGGGCTGAGCGGCGGGCGGGGAGGGTGCCCGCGCGGCGGCCGGTGCCCCTCCCCCGCCTCCGTCAGAGCGGCTTGGCGTAGTGGTACTGGGTCGGCTCGTAACCCAGCGAGGTGTAGAGCCGCAGCGCCGGTGTGTTCGACGCGACGACGTGCAGGCCGATCCACTCCTCGCCGTCGGCCCGCGCAAGCCGTTCGGCCTGGTGCATCAGGGCCCGGCCGTAGCCCCGGCCCCGGTAGCCCTCGGCCACCTCGACGTCGAAGACGTAACCGACCCGGCGGCCGGGGTGCATCTCGAACGGCGCGACCCAGAGGCTGCCGGCCTTCTCGCCCTCGTGGAGCAGGTAGTGCAGGCGCACTCCCTCGGTGGCCAGGCCCCGCGGCAGATGCCGGGTGTGGGAGGCGCGGGCCGCCTCCACGGCCCTCTCCGGCGGCGTCCCGCGCGTCACCAGGCTCTCCGCGTAGCCCGCGATCGCGCGCTCCTCCCAGCCGGCGTACTCCTCCGGCGTCATCGACCGGGTGGTCAGCCCCCCGGGCAGCACCGGCGGCTCCTGGGCCAGCCGTTTGATCATGTTCCGGCTGTTCTCGGTGTAGCCGAGCGCGGCGAGCAGCCCCTGTCCCGCGGCGTCGTCGGCGGCGACATCGGCCCGCACCGAGGCGCAGCCCCAGCCGCGCAGCACCTCCTCGGCCGCGAGGCAGGCGATGGTGCCCCGGCCGCGCCGGCGCACCGCCTCGTCGATCCGCACGGACGTCAGCGTGCCGATTCCGCCCGAGGCCGGGGCGTCGGCCCCGATCTCGACGGCGCCGACGGGCCGTCCGTTGTCGCACACGTCGAAGGTGCGGCTGCGCGCGCCGTCGGCGCTTTCCTGGACCGGCCCGGTCGGCCGGAGTGTGGTGGTCATCAGAGGCTTTCTAGCCGCTGTCCCGGGGGCACGTCATCCGTTTTTACGAGGTCCCGCCCGGGGCGCGGCCGTGCTCAGGGGTCCAGATCGTCGGCCGCGCGCTCCTCGAAGACGCGCATGGCCTTGGCGGTGACGGGTCCGGGGGCGCCGGGCAGGTCCCGGCCGTCGATCCGGTGGACGGCCTGCACATCGCGGAGGGTGGAGGTCAGGAAGACCTCCTCGGCCCGGTCCAGCGCGTCGAACGGCAGGTCCGTCTCCCGGGCTCCGGTCCACTCCACGGTCAGGGCCCGGGTGATGCCGGCCAGACAGCCGGAGGCGACCGGCGGGGTGTGCAGCTGCCCGTCCAGGACGACGAAGACGTTGGAGCCGGTGCCCTCGCAGAGCCGTCCGACGGTGTTGGCGAACAGGGCCTCGGAGGCACCGTGCTCGTGGGCGCGGGCGAGCGCGAGCACGTTCTCCGCGTAGGAGGTCGTCTTGAGACCGGTGAGCGCGCCGCGTTCGTTGCGCGTCCAGGGCACGGTGACCACCGCGGTGGTGTCGGGGCGGCGCCGCACCTCGCCGAGGGCGACGACCAGTCCGGGGCCGTCGGTGCCCCGGTCGGAGCCGAGCGGGGAGATCCCGCCGGTGTAGGTGATCCGCAGCCGGCCGAGCGCGACGGGGTTGGCCTCGATGACGGCGGCGCAGGCCCGGCGGATCTCGTCGAGGTCGGGTGCGGGCAGGCCGAGGCCGGCGGCGGAACGGGCCAGCCGGCCGAGATGGCGGGTCAGCGCGAACGGGCCGTCCCCGGTCACCCTGACCGTCTCGAAGATGCCGTCGCCGACGGTCAGGCCGTGGTCGAGCACGGACACCCGGGCGTCGTCGGCGTCGTGCAGCCCGCCGTTGACCCAGATCCTCATGGTGCGGTCCTTCCGGTTGCTTCGTAGGCGCCCGACGCTACAGCGAGCAGCCTGGCCGCCTTCAGTTCGGTCTCGGCCCATTCGCGTTCCGGATCCGAGCCCCAGGTGATCCCGGCCCCGGTGCCGAAGCGCAGGACGGGTGCGGCCGGGGTGCGGTCGGTCCAGAAGGTGCGGATGCCCACGGCGAGCGAGGCGGTCCGCCGGTCGGCGTCCACCCAGCCGATGCCGCCGCAGTACGGCCCGCGCGGGGCGGTCTCCAGCTCGCCGATGATCCGCAGCGCGCTGGACTTGGGGGCGCCGGTGACCGATCCGGGCGGGAAGGCGGCGGTGAGCAGCTCGGGCCAGCCGGCGCCGTCGGCGAGCCGGCCGCGCACGGTGGAGACGAGATGGACGAGCCCGGGGTGCTTCTCGACGACGCAGAGGTCGGGGACCGTGACGGATCCGGTGGCGCAGACCCGGCCGAGGTCGTTGCGGACCAGGTCGACGATCATCACGTTCTCCGCGTGGTCCTTCTCCAGGAGATCGGCCTCGGTGCGTCCGGTGCCCTTGATCGGCCCGGACTCGACCGTGCGGCCGTCGCGGCGCAGGAAGAGTTCGGGCGAGGCCGTCGCGATCTCCACGCCGTGACCGGGCAGCCGAATCGTTCCTGCGTACGGGGCGGGGTTGCCCCGGGCCAGCAGCGCGGTGAGCGCGTCGACGTCGGCGGCGGCGGCCGGATCGGGCAGCGGCGCCGTCAGCACGCGGCAGAGGTTGGCCTGGTAGACCTCGCCGCGCGCGATGGCCGCGCGGATGCGCCGTACACCGTCGGTATAGGCGGCGCGGTCCAGGGACGAGGTCCAGTCGCCCGCGGCGGGGCCGCGCCAGGCACCGGGCACCGGGGCGGGGACCGGCGCGGAACGCACGGTGGCGAAGCGGGCGCAGACGAGACGGCCCTCGAAGTCCGCCGCGACCGTCCAGAATCCGGAGGAGTCCAGGGCTGCGGGATCGTGGGTCACATCCCGCAGATCCGAGGCGACGAGGCCGCCGAAGCGGGCCATGGGAGCGAGGTCGTGCACGTCCGCGAGTCTAGGACGGCTCGCACCCACCCGCGCCGGGGCGAGGGCAGGTCAGCACGCTGCGGAAACGCGTTTTTGCCCTGGCCCCGGAATCCGCTAGAGTTCAACACGTCGCCGGGACGCGCAAGTGAACCGGAACCGACAAGCGGACGTAGCTCAGTTGGTAGAGCGCAACCTTGCCAAGGTTGAGGTCGCCAGTTCGAACCTGGTCGTCCGCTCGCAGAAGATGGGGGATCTTCCCGAACCCCCATCCCTGGTGGAGTGGCCGAGAGGCGAGGCAACGGCCTGCAAAGCCGTCTACACGGGTTCAAATCCCGTCTCCACCTCCAAGGACGATTAGCTCAGCGGGAGAGCGCTTCCCTGACACGGAAGAGGTCACTGGTTCAATCCCAGTATCGTCCACTGGTCCGCAAGGATCCCCGCGCGATTAGCTCAGCGGGAGAGCGCTTCCCTGACACGGAAGAGGTCACTGGTTCAATCCCAGTATCGCGCACGCAGTACCACGCAGGATCTCCTGCGCGATTAGCTCAGCGGGAGAGCGCTTCCCTGACACGGAAGAGGTCACTGGTTCAATCCCAGTATCGCGCACAGTCCGAAGCCCCGGTCGTCCTCACGACCGGGGCTTCGTCGTCCCCCCTTCCCCGGTCGTCGCGCCGGGGCGGACGCGGTG
>NZ_JBSFHN010000070.1:0-10652 GCF_053597115.1 Streptomyces sp. NPDC001515 | reverse complement strand
GCCGGGAACAGCAGCGTGCCGTCACGATGCATCTCGTACAGCCGGTGCACACCCGTCGTCGTCTCCTCCGTCACCCCACGGATCTCCGAGGCGAGGACGGACCAGTCCAGGGTGCTCTTCTCCAGCAGGGCGCGGACGACGGCCAGTTCCTCGTTCTCGGCGGCGGGGAGCGCCCCCGTCTTCTGGTAGTCGACGCCCTTGTGGACGAGGAGGGTGGCGTCTCCCCCGTCGTCCAGGATCATGTTCGGGCCGGAGTGGCCGGGCCAGGTCAGGGCCTGCTCGGTGCACCACCAGTACTCCTCCAGCGTCTCGCCCTTCCAGGCGAAGACCGGGACACCGGCGGGGGCCTCCGGGGTGCCGTCCGGACCCACGGCGATGGCGGCGGCGGCGTGGTCCTGGGTGGAGAAGATGTTGCAGGAGACCCAGCGGACCTCGGCGCCCAGGGCCACCAGGGTCTCGATGAGCACGGCCGTCTGCACGGTCATGTGCAGCGAGCCCATGATCCGGGCGCCGGCCAGCGGCCGCGCCTCGGCGTACTCCTCGCGGAGGGACATCAGGCCGGGCATCTCGTGCTCGGCGAGCGTGATCTCCTTGCGGCCGAACGCCGCGAGGGAGAGATCCGCGACCTTGAAATCGGTGAAGGCGGCGTTCGGCTGAGCGGGCATGCGTACTACTCCTCGGGAGGGGAAAGGGTGGTCGGGGCCGTACCACCGGTCACGGCACGGCGGTGAGCGCGGGGGCGATCTCGTCCGCGGCGTCACTGCCGTAGGCGCGCGCGACCGTGGCGAGCAGAGCATCGCGGTCGACGCGGTACGCCTGGGAGCCGACGGCCCCCAGGGCCGCCGCCGCGGTCACACAGCCGAGCCGGGCCGACGCCGCGAGCGGCAGCCCCGCGCCGACGCCGGCGAAGAACCCGGCGCGGAAGGCGTCGCCGCCGCCGGTCGGATCGGCGACCTCGACACCGGGCACGGCGGCCACCGTCAGCGTCGGCTCGTCCACGGCGTCGATGCGGACGCCTCCGCCGCCCAGGGTGGTGACCCAGGTGTCGACGCGCTCCAGCACCTCCTCACGGGTCCAGCCGGTGCGCTCCAGCAGCAGGGCCGCCTCGTACTCGTTGGTGAGCAGCCACCGGGCGCCCGCGACCAGGTCCCGGACCTCCTCGCCGTCGAGGCGGGCGAGCTGCTGGGACGGGTCGGCGGCGAAGGGCAGGCCCAACTGGCGGCACTCCTCGGTGTGCCGGAGCATCGCCGCCGGGTCGTTCGGGCAGACGAGGACCAGATCGGGGCGGTCCCAGGAGCCGACCAGCTGCCACAGGTCGATCTCGCGGGCCTCTTCCATGGCGCCGGCGTAGAAGGAGGCGATCTGGTTGGCGTCCTGGTCGGTGATGCACATGAAGCGGGCGGTCTGGTGCTCGACGGAGACCCGCACGGCGCCCGTGTCGACCCCGTGTTCCTTCAGCCAGACCTCGTACTCGGCGAAGTCGGGGCCCACGGCACCGACCAGCAGCGGATGGAGACCGAGGCTGCCCAGGCCGAAGGCGATGTTGGCCGCGACCCCGCCCCGGCGGACGTCGAGCCCGTCGACCAGGAAGGAGAGCGAGACATGGGCGAGCTGATCGGGGATCAGCTGGTCGGCGAACCTGCCGGGAAAGGCCATGAGGTGGTCCGTGGCGATGGAGCCTGTCACCGCGATGCGCACACTAACTCCTGAACTCCTGTAGGGCGGCCCGCATCCGGGCCGCGGCGAAGACGGTGCCGGCGTTCCCGGTCAGGCGCCGACGGCGGCGCTGAGGGCGGCGGCCCGGTCGGTGCGCTCCCAGGCGAACTCCGGCAGCTCCCGGCCGAAGTGGCCGTAGGCGGCGGTCAGGGAGTAGATCGGGCGGAGCAGGTCGAGATCGCGGATGATCGCGGCCGGGCGGAGGTCGAAGACCTCGGAGACCGCCTTCGCGATCCGCTCCTCGTCGACCGTGGCCGTGCCGAAGGTCTCGATGAACAGGCCGACCGGCTCGGCCTTGCCGATCGCGTACGCCACCTGGACCTCGCAGCGGGACGCGAGCCCGGCGGCGACGACGTTCTTGGCGACCCAGCGCATCGCGTACGCGGCGCTGCGGTCCACCTTCGACGGGTCCTTGCCCGAGAAGGCACCGCCGCCGTGGCGGGCGTAGCCGCCGTAGGTGTCGATGATGATCTTGCGGCCGGTGAGGCCGGCGTCGCCCATCGGGCCACCGATCTCGAACCGCCCGGTCGGGTTGACCAGGAGCCGGTAGTCGTCCGTCTCCAGCTTGATGTCGTCCTCGGCGAGCTGGGCGAGGACCACCTCGACCACATGGCGGCGGATGTCCGGCACCAGCAGCTCGTCGAGGTCGATGCCGGAGGCGTGCTGCGAGGAGACGACGACGGTGTCCAGCCGGACCGGGCGGCTGCCGTCGTACTCGATGGTGACCTGCGTCTTGCCGTCGGGGCGCAGATACGGGACGGTGCCGTCCTTGCGGACGTCGGTGAGCCGGCGCGACAGCCGGTGGGCCAGCTCGATGGGCAGGGGCATCAGGTTCGGTGTCTCGTCGGTCGCGTAGCCGAACATCAGGCCCTGGTCACCGGCGCCCTGCCGGTCCAGCTCGTCCTCCTCCTTCCGCGAGGCGCCCTCGACGCGTTTCTCGTACGCGGTGTCGACGCCCTGCGCGATGTCCGGGGACTGCGCCCCGATGGAGACCGAGACGCCGCAGGACGCGCCGTCGAAGCCCTTGGCCGAGGAGTCGTAGCCGATGTCGAGGATCTTCTCGCGGACCAGGGTGGGGACGTCGGCGTACGCCCGGCTCGTCACCTCCCCCGCGATGTGCACCTGGCCGGTGGTGATGAGCGTCTCGACGGCGACGCGGGAGGTCGGGTCCTGCCTGAGCAGTTCGTCGAGGATCGCGTCGCTGATCTGGTCAGCGATCTTGTCGGGGTGGCCCTCGGTCACGGACTCCGAGGTGAACAGGCGACGGGACATGGCTCTCCAGAAGGGTGCGTGGTCGGACGGTGGGCGTGCGTGGGCTCTTCCCGCACGTTCCGCGGCGGCTTGGATCACTGGAGCAGCCGCCGGTCACCCGAAGGTGTGCACGGCGATCGCGCCTCTCACGGTCGTGCCCGGGGCTTGAGAACGGTTCGAAGAGTGCTCGATCCGGCCGGAGGGCCGGTGGAACGGGGCAGCCGGTCAGCTGCCGACCAGCGCGATCCGGGGGGCGCCGAGGTGCGTGACGGGGGTACGCCGGCGGAGTTCGGCCACCGTCGAGGCCAGGGCACGGGCGAACTCGGCGATGTCCTGCGGGCTGGTGCCCTCGCCCACCGAGGCGCACAGGGCGGTGGTGGCCGCCCCGGGCAGGGTGAGCAGCGGCGTCTCGTCGGCCACCGTCTTGCGCACCGCCACACCGCGTTCGGCGAGTCCGCACCGGATGAGCGCGGCGGACAGCTCCGGGTGGTGGAAGGCGACCATCGCGGACTGGTGGCGGCCGGATGTCAGCAGTTCGACGCCCGCGACCGAGGCGGCGGCCGTACGCAGCGCCGTGGCTCGTTCGTCGTACGAGGGGGCCGGCCGTTCGGCGCGGTGGACCAGGGCGGAGGCGAACGCGGCGACGGCGGCGGTCGTCGGCACGGGCGAGACGACGGCGGTCGCCCGGGGGGCCCGGTCGCCGGCGTCCGCCCGGATCAGCGCGTCGCGCAGCGCCGGCGCCACGTACGCGAAACCGACCGCGCGCGGGCCGCGCAGGAACCGCCAGCCGTCGCCGGTCAGCAGGTCGCAGCCGATGCGCGCCACGTCGACGGGCACCTGCCCCAGCGCGTACGCCGCGTCGACCGCGTACAGGCAGCGGTGCGGGGCGAGGAGGCGGCCGATCTCCTCGACCGGGTTGACGATGCCCCGGCTCGCGGGGACGTGCGGGACGGAGACCAGCGCCACCGTGTCGTCCAGATGCGCGCCCATCCACGCCAGGTCCAGATCGCCGTCGGGGCGCAGCGGGACGACCTCGATGCGGCAGCGGGTGCGGTCGCGCAGCGACCGGAGGGCAGTGAGGTGGGCGGCGCTCTCGTACGGCGTGGTCCAGATCCGGTCGCCCCGGCCGAGGGTGAGGCCCGACAGCAGCGCCTCGTACGCGGCGGCGCCGCCGGTGAACAGTTCGGTGTGTCCGTCGGGTGTGTTGAGCAGCCGTTCCAGCCGGTGGTGGACCTCTCCGTGTACGAGGTCGCCGACCCGCTCCTCCAGTTCGTGCGGTCCGAAGCGGTCCTCGACGCGGACGCACTCGGTGAGAACCGTGCGGACCGAGGCGGGCATCCGGCCCTGACCTGCCGTGTTCAGGTGAATCATGTCCAGGGCCTCCTCTGTGCCAAAACATTGCCAAGTGGATTGGCAATAGATTGCCTACAGGGCGGGGAATTTGGCAACGCCCGCTCCAGCGGGGCTCAAGTTCTGGCAATACGCGGTGCCATGGCAAGAGGTGGCCGGCACAAAGGGTCCGCGGAGGCCCGTACGGGCACCCGCACGGGCAAGCTGCCATACATGCAGGTCAGTTGGGGGGAGGCTGATGCGTCGGCGGCTCTCCCGAGGCGCGTTCGGGTCAGGGAATTGCCTGACTCAAGGAATTCTTGAGCACATTGCGACCGGAATCCAAGGCACAGTTGTCAATCTTCTTGCCAAGGAACAGCACGCACTGGCAGAACCGAGTCACAGAGGAGTCAGTCATGAAGGGTCTCGCCCGAGGTCTGGTCGTCACCGCCACGCTCGCCGCCGCGTTTCTCGCCTCGGCCGGGGTCGGCTCCGCCAACGACATCGGCTGGCCGGTCGCACCGACCGCTGCGGACTCGACGAACGACACGATCGGCTGGCCGATCGCGCCCGGCACGACCGACACGACGAACGGCACGAACGACACCATCGGCTGGCCGATCGCCCCGGGCACGACGGACCCGACGGACCCGACGGACCCGACGGACCCGGCGGACGACACGGACACGACGAACGGCACCATCGGCTGGCCGGCGCCCCCGGCCGCCACGGCCCCCGCGAACGGCACCATCGGCTGGCCCGTCATCGGTGCGTGACGGGCGGCCGGCCTCCGCGCGGGGCCGGATCAGGCGCTGTCGGACTCCCGCACGCGCCCCGGGACCACGGCCGCGGACGCCGCCCTCAGCTGGGTCAGCGCCTCCGCCAGCACCCGCCAGATCTCCGCGGCCAGGTCGATGTTCCCGCTGGCCTGCGCCTCCGCGGCCAGGGCGCCGAGGCCCTGGACACCGCTCTCGTCGCCCTCCAGCACCGCCAGCTGATGGCGCAGGACGTCGAAGCGCACCCGGTCCCGATACGTCATCAGCTCGTCGCGGGCCAGCTCAGCGAGCAGCGTACGGGCGTCGTCGTAGCGGCCGGTGACGAACGCCAGGTCCGCCTTGAGGCCGGCCATCTCCTGGTCGAGCGCCTCCGTGCGCACGAAGACGAGCGCCGATTCCGCCTCGGCGATGCGCTGTTCGGCCGCCGCCGCATCGGCCGGTGAGCGCTGGAGGTACAGCCGTCCGGCCGCCATCCGCAGGCGCACCCACAAGGTCAGGTCCTCGGCGCTGGAGAAGCCGTCGAGCGCCTCTTCGAGGATGCGCCGCGCGCTCTCGTAGTCGCCCTGCCGCGCCCGTACGGCGGCCACCGTCCACAGCGCCTCCGCCCACAGGGTGTCCGAGCGCCCCTCGACCAGGTCCGCGAGTTCGTCGACGTGGACGCGGGCGTCGGGGAGACGGCCCGCCTCCGTCTCCACGGACGCCAGGGCCAGCAGGACGGCGGCCCGGTCCTCGACGCCGAGATCCGCCTCGCAGGCCAGCCGGTGGGCGTCCTCGCCCAGCGCGAGCGCGGACTGGATCTCACCGACGGACCGCAGACAGCGGGCGAGCCGGGTCAGCCCGCGCACCCGCAGTTCGGGCAGCGCGACCTCGTCGCCCAGCCGGACCAGGTCCTCCAGCAGGGCCCGCTCGCCCACATGGTCCCCCTCGATCCGGCGGGACTGGGCGAGCAGCCACAGCGCCTGCCAGCGCAGCGCCGGCGATTCGTGGCTCTCGGCGTCGTACGCCTCGCGGAGCACGTCGACGGCGGTACCGGCGCCCGTGGAGGTGGCCAGGGTGAGCGCGTGCGCCAGGGACCCGGCGGCGGGCTCCTCGAACTCCGAGGGCTGGAGGCCGAGCCGTTCGGCGAGATAGGCCACGACGCGCTCGGTGGGCTGGCGCCCGCCGGACTCCAGCCGGGAGAGGTAGCCGGTCGACATGCCGTCCCCGGCCAGCGCGGTCTGGGACAGCCCCCGGGCCAGACGGATCTTCTTCAACCGGCTTCCGAACGCGGGCTGTCGCAACATGGACCAATTCCTCAAGGAGAGCAGCGGGTCGGGACGCGTGCACGAGCGGGGCCGCGGAGGGGAACACGCGGGCCTGGGCCACGATCGGACCACGAGCGTACGGCCCCTGCCAAGGACCGGGCAAACGTTTGCCAGCGCCCACGACCGGGTCTCCAACCCGGCTCACCTGGCGCTTCGGCTCCGCTCGACCGCCCCGCGAGCGGGACCCGACCCGATCCCGAGCGTTTCGAGGCAGCATGTCGAGCAGCCGTGCCGAAGCGCGTGTCCTCGTAGGGGAGTCGCTGATGAAAGCCCTGGTGAACGCGTCGGGACCGGAGAAGTCCGATGACGACATCGGGTGGCCCAGACAGTCGGTTCAGCGCCGGGGGAGGATTCTGCGCGGCCCGACCTCCGGGTGGCCCGGACGCCGCCACTCACGGGGGTAGCCGACCGAGACCTCTTCGAACCGGACGCCGTCGTACCACGTGGTCCGGGGGATGTGCAGATGTCCGTAGACCATGGTGTGCACGGGGAACCGGGTGTGCCAGTCGGCGGTCCGGGTGGTGCCGCACCACTGCGCGAACTCCGGGTAGCGCAGGATGTCCGTCGGCTGGCGTACCAGCGGATAGTGGTTGACGAGGACGAGCGGCACAGCGGGGTCGTGTGCGGCGAGCCGGGCCTCGGTCTCCCGCACCCGGTCGCGGCACCAGGCGTCACGGCTGGGGTACGGGTCGGGGTGGAGCATGAACTCGTCGCTGCACACGACGCCGGCCTCGTACGCCAGCTCCAGGGACTTCTGCTTGGTGGCGACGCCGGGGGCGAGGAAGCTGTAGTCGTACAGCAGGAAGAGCGGCGCGACGGTCACCGGGCCGCCGGGGCCGCTCCACACGGGGTAGGGGTCCTCGGGGGTGACCACGCCCAGGCCGCGGCAGAGGGCGACGTAGTACTCGTAGCGCTCCACGCCCCGGAGCTGGAGCGGGTCCTCACGCGGGGTCCACAGCTCGTGGTTGCCAGGTGTCCAGAGCACCTTGGCGTACCGGCCGCTGAGGCGGGTCAGCACCCATTCGACGTCCTTGGACATCTCGCCGCAGTCTCCGGCGACGATCAGCCAGTCCTCGTCCGACTCCGGACGCATCCGCTCCAGGAGCTCCCGGTTGTCCGTGAACGCGGCGTGCAGATCGCTCACGGCCCAGAGGCTCGCGTTCTCCTGGTGCGGCATATGTGGTGACCTTCTCCGTCGTTTCCGGTAACGCTCCAGTCGTACACGACTTCGGTCGCCCACGATGGAACGGAACCGGGCACCCCCGTCCCGGTGCGTGATCCGGCCCCGGGCCCTCCATGTCCTCCCCCGACGGGACGGCCCGGGTTCCGGACTCCGTGCCCGGCGCCCCTCCGGCCCGTCTCCCGCCCGTTCAGGCGGCGAACAGATCGAACGTCGAGGTGCGCCTCGGTCCCGACAGCACGTCGAGCAGCGGGTCGACCGCGAGCATCGCCTGGTGCAGCCGCTGGAGCTGCGGCGAGGGCTCCACTCCCAGTTCCTCGATGAGCCGGCCGCGGAGCCTGCGGTACACATCGAGCGCGGAACTCTGCCGGCCGGAGCGGTAGAGGGCGACCATCACCTGGGAGTGCAGACCCTCGTGCCGGGGATGACGGGCGGTCAGTTCCATGAGTTCGGCAATGAGCTCGGTGTGCCGGCCCATCCGCAGATCCGCGTCGATCCGGCGCTCCACCGCCACCAGCCGGCTCTCGTCGAGACGCATGACCTCGATCTCCAGGACCGGGCCGAGCCGTACGTCGACGAGCGTCTGCCCCCGCCACAGATCGAGGGCGGTACGCAGACGCTCGGCGGCGAGGGCGTTGTCACCCTGTTCGAAGGCGATCTGGCCCTCACGCGCGAGTTTCTCGTAGACGCGGACGTCGATATCCATTTCCGGTATCTGGAGCAGATATCCGCCGTGCCGGGTGGCGAGGATGTCTTTGACGCCCTCGCGCGAGTCCGGACCCATCGCCGTGCCGAGTCTTCGACGGAGCTGGAGAATATAGGTCTGGAGCGTGGTGAGCGCGCTCTGCGGCGGGTCCGACGCCCAGATTTCCTCCATCAGCGTGGGAACCGGCACCACGCGGCTGGGGTACAGCGCGAGCAGCGCCAGGATCTGGCGCGGCTTGCCGGCGGTCGGGACGATCGACCCGCCGTTGACCTCGGCCGACAACGGCCCCAGAAGCTGAACCCTCATTCGCCCTCCCCGTTGGCGTCCGCTCGCCCATGGCCTCGTGGTGGCCAGAAAGCTGCGCTGGGGAGCAAGCTATCGGGTCAGGACTCACCGAGTGATTTTCTCCAGCGACTCTGTAGCGGACTTCAAATAATTCGCTTTACGCACACGCTCGTTCTTTCTCGCCCTATAAATTCTTCCAGTGAATTGCACCGACGAGAATGTCCCGCGTTCCGCCCGTCAGCTGATGGGCACGGGACCCGCGCCTCCCAGCGGCATCACCGCGCCGTTGAGGGGGTTGCGGCCGTCGTCCACGGGGGTGGCCAGCAGCGACTTCTGCAGGCGGGCCAGACGGGCCGAGGGCTCGATGCCCAGTTCGTGGACGAGGGTGTTGCGTAGCCGGCGGTAGAGCCCGAGCGCCTCGCCCCGGCGGCCGGAGCGGTGCAGGGCGATCATGAACTGGGCGTGCAGGTTCTCGTGGGTGCGGTAACGGCTCACCAGCACCGTCAGCTCCGCCAGCAGCTCGCGGTGGCGGCCCAGCCGCAGATCGGCGTCGATGCGCTGGTCCAGGGCGCAGAGGCGGGTCTCCTCAAGACGCTTGACCTCCATCCCGAGCTGCGCACCGGCCTGCACGCCGGAGAAGGGTTCGCCGGTCCACAGATCCAGCGCCTGGCGCAGGGTCTCGGCGGCGCGGGGGAAGTCGCCCGCGTCCATGGCGCGGTAGCCGATGCCGGCGAGCCGGTCGAACTCCCGGACGTCGCTGACCCCGTCACCGCTGACGAGCATGTAGCCGCCGGGCGCGGTGACCAGGACGTCCTTGGACGTCCGGGCGGGGCGGTCGGGCGGATCCTTGAGAAGCGCCACGGCAATGAGGTCGCGCACCTGGAGCACATAGGTCTGCAGGGTCGTGCGGGCACTGCGCGGCGGCTTGCTCCCCCATAATTCCTCGACGAGGACCGAGACGGGCACGACCTGGTCGGCGTGGAGCGCCAGCAGGGCGAGAACCTGACGCGGCTTGGGCGCGGTCGGCGTGATGGAGACCCCGTTCTCACGGACCTCCAGCGCCCCCAGAGCATCTATGTCCACGCAGCTCGCCTCCCTGGCTTCCGTTCTGGTGCACAAGGCTTCACATTAAAAAACAGCACAGGCGGTTTGTCAATCAGGCCAGGGCTCACCCACCCTTGCTCGCAAGGGACTTGAGGGTGGGCGCGCCCGCGCTACTGAGGCGGATTTCCGTGCTTGCGGGACGGGAGATCGGCGTGCTTGGCGCCCAGCATCGCCAGGGAGCGGATGAGCACCGCACGGGTCTCGGCGGGGTCGATGACGTCGTCGACGAGGCCGCGCTCGGCCGCGTAGTACGGGTGCATCAGTTCGGCCTTGTACTCCTTGACCATGCGGGTCCGCATGGCCTCGGGGTCCTCGGCGTCGGCGATCTGGCGGCGGAAGATGACGTTGGCGGCGCCCTCCGCGCCCATGACCGCGATCTCGTTGGTCGGCCAGGCGTAGGTGAGGTCCGCACCGATGGACTGGCTGTCCATCACGATGTAGGCACCTCCATAGGCTTTGCGCAGGATCAGGGAGATCCTCGGCACGGTCGCGTTGCAGTACGCGTAGAGCAGCTTCGCTCCGTGCCGGATGATCCCGCCGTGCTCCTGGTCGACGCCGGGGAGGAAGCCGGGCACGTCCAGAAGAGTGACGATCGGGATGTTGAAGGCGTCACACATCTGGACGAAGCGGGCGGCCTTCTCGGACGCCTCGATGTCCAGGACGCCGGCCAGGGACTGGGGCTGGTTGGCGACGATGCCGACGACCTGGCCGTCGAGGCGGGCCAGCGCGCACACGATGTTGCGGGCCCAGCGCTCGTGGACCTCCAGATAGTCCCCGTCGTCGACCAGCTCTTCGATCACCTTGTGCATGTCGTACGGGCGGTTCCCCTCGGCGGGCACCAGCTCGTACAGCGCCTCGCCCCGCCGGTCCACGGGATCGTCCGAATCGACCGCAGGAGGGCTCTGACGGTTGTTCTGGGGGAGGAGGGAGAGGAGGTAGCGGACCTCGGCGATGCAGGTCTCCTCGTCGTCGTACGCGAAGTGCGCGACGCCCGAGGTCTC
>NZ_JBSFHN010000069.1:0-13301 GCF_053597115.1 Streptomyces sp. NPDC001515 | reverse complement strand
CGAACACCGACACCACATTCGCCAACGCCCCATGCCCCACCCCCACACCCTTCGGACGACCCGACGAACCCGACGTATAAATCACGTAGGCGAGGTTCGAGGGATGGGTGTGCCGGGAGGGGGCGACGGCGGGCATGCGGTCGAGGCCGGTGAGGGTGGCGGGGTCGTCGAGCCAGACGACGCGTTCGACGCCGAGCCGGCCGGCCGCGCCGTCGGCGGCGTCGCGGGTGCTGACGACGGCACGGGCTCCGCTGTCGCGGAGGATGTAGGACAGGCGCTCCTCGGGGTGCTCCGGGTCCAGCGGTACGTAGGCGGCTCCGGCCTTCCAGGCGGCCAGGATGCCGACGAGCATGTCGAAACCGCGGGGAAGGCAGAGGCCGACGACCGATTCGCGGCCGACGCCGAGGCCGAGGAGGTGGTAGGCGAGGCGGTTGGCGCGGGTGTCGAGTTCCCCGTACGTGAGTTCCGTGCCCTCGAAGACGGCGGCGACGGCCTCGGGGGTCAGCTGCGCGTGTGCCTCGAAGAGGTCGGGGACGAGAGCGGCTTCGACGTCGGTCGTGGTGGCGTTCCACTGGTGCAGGAGCAGGTCGCGCTCGGTCTCGGTGAGCACGTCGACGGCGCTGAGACGGGTGGCGGGCTCGGCGACCAGCGCGGTGAGGGCGCGGGCGATCCGCTCGGCGAGGCGGGCGGCGGTGTCCTGCTCGAACAGGTCGGCGGCGACGATCACGGATCCCCGCAGGCCCGCGGGAGCGCCTTCGGCGTCGACCTGTTCGTCGACGGCGATCTCGAGGTCGAACTTGGCGATCTTCTTGAGGGTGGCGGTCACGTCGTCGGTGGCGACGTCGGCGAGCGAGCCGGCGCGTACCGCGCCGAGGTCGACCTGTGCCTGGGTGGCGTGGTCGACGGAGAGCATGACCTGGAAGAGGGGATGGCGGGCGAGGGAGCGGGCCGGGGCCAGCTCCTCGACGAGCTTCTCGAACGGCACGTCCTGGTTCGCCATCGCCGCGAGACTCGTCTCACGCACCCGGTTCAGGACCTCACGGAAGGTCGGATCACCCGACAGGTCCGTCCGCAGGACGAGCGTGTTGACGAAGAACCCGACCAGGTCTCTGAGGGCCACGTCGGTGCGGCCGGCGACCGCGGTGCCGATGGGGATGTCGGTGCCGGCGCCGAGCTTCGACAGCGTCATCGCGAGGACGGCCTGGAGGGCCATGAAAGTGGTGACGCCTTCGGCGCGCGCGAGGTCCCGCAGGTGTGCGTGGACGTCGGCGGGGATGGTGAAGGGGGCGCTGAGTCCCTGATGGGAGGGGACGGGCGGGCGGGGGTGGTCGAAGGGCAGGGCCAGTTCCTCGGGGGCGTCGGCGAGTGCCTCGCGCCAGTAGGCGACCTGGCGGGATCCGACGCTGTCGGGGTCCGCCGAGTCGCCGAGGAGTTCGCGCTGCCACAGCGCGTAGTCCGCGTACTGCACCGGCAGCGGCTCCCATGCGGGGGCCTCGCCCGCGCACCGGGCCGCATAGGCGGTGGAGAGGTCCTGCGCGAGCGGACGCTTGGAGTAGCCGTCGCTGGCGATGTGGTGGACAAGCAGCGCGAGGGCGTGCTCGTCGGGTCCGGCCGAGAACAGCCAGGCCCGTACCGGGAGTTCGGTGGAGAGGTCGAAGGTGTGCCCGAAGACTCCGGCGACGGCGCCGGCCAGGTCCGCCGGGGTCGCGGTGTCGGGGAGTTCCACCGACCGCAGGGCCCAGTCCAGGTCGTCCATCTCGTGGATGTGCTGGTGGGGTTCGCCGTCCTCGACGCGGAAGGTGGTGCGCAGGACCTCGTGGCGTGCCAGGACGTCCCGCAGCGCCGCTGCCAGCGCGTCCCGGTCCACCGCGCCGGTCAGGCGGAGGGAGACCGGGATGTTGTACGTCGCGCTGGGGCCCTCCAGCTGCTGGATGAACCACAACCGACGCTGCGCGAATGACAACGGAATCATCGGGAACCTTCCTGGCTTCGTCCCTGCCGCAACGCCGGCACAGGCTGACTGTCAAGCGTCTGCCGTCATGCGCTCCGCACGGAGGAAAAATCTCGTGCGGCAGCAAGGCCGGCGTGGTGTGCACGTCCCTGAAATGCCCCTGGGGAATTCACGTGCGTGCACGGGTGAACCTGGTCAATAAAGATCCGCAGGACCTCTGGCGGGATTCTGCGGCAACTGCATGCGAAGAACGGGAATTCACTGGGAACGACTTTTCGATGCGTCACTCCCCCGTGATGGCGCGAACCACTATGACCCAGCGCCCACCGGCGATCAATCGTCCGCCTTCACGCCGTGATCAGGTCGAAGGGCTTGCGGAAACCCACCCCTGACAGGGGTACTCGGTCTCGTTCAACCGCCCCTGGGCACCAGTTGAACGTCCCCCGGACACGTTTCGGCCGCCTCATCCGATTTCTCGTACAAGGCGGCCGATTCGCTTGTCAACGCGTATGTGGTTGTTCAGCTTGAACGCACTGGATTCCTCGTGCTTTTCGTGTTACGAGACCTTCCGGTCACGCATCGACCGCAGGGCCGGCCGGTTCGACTTCCGCGTGCCGAGTTGTGTCGCGAGACCGGCGGGGGTGGGGAAGTTGAACAGGGACCGGATCTCGACGTCGACATCGAGGGCCGCGCGGACCTGGACGATGAGTTCGGTCGCGAGCAGCGAGTGGCCGCCCAGGATGAAGAAGTCGTCGTCGACGCCGACCTCGTCCAGGCGCAGCACCTGGGCGAATGCCTCGCACAGGGCGCGCTCCTGGGGGGTGGCGGGCTCCCGTCCCTGGCCGGAGGGGCCGCCGGAGGTGAGCGTGTCGGGTGCGGGCAGGGCCTTGCGGTCGAGCTTGCCGTTCCCGGTCAGCGGCAGCGCGTCCAGGACGACGACCGCCGACGGAACCATGTGCTCCGGCAGCCGCTGCGCAGCGAACTCCTTCAGCGTGGAGGCAAGGTGGGCCTTCTCCTGCGGCTCCAGGTCGTCGGCGACGACGTAGGCGACGAGCCTGCGGTCCCCCGGGGTGTCCTCGCGGGCAACGACGGCGGCCTGATCGACCAGCGGATGAGCGGCGATCACCCCCTGCACTTCACCCGGCTCGATGCGGTAGCCGCGGATCTTGACCTGGTCGTCGGCACGGCCCAGGAAGACCACCTGACCGTCCTGCGTCCACTTCGCACGGTCGCCCGTGCGATACATCCGCTCGCCGCTCTCGTACGGGTTGGCAACGAACCGCTCGGCGGTCAGCGCCTCCCGGCCCACATATCCACGGGCGAGGCCGGCACCGGACACGTACAGCTCACCGGCGACACCGACCGGGACCGGCTGGAGGCGGGAGTCCAGGAGGTAGAAGCGGGTATTGGCAATCGGTGTGCCGACCGGGACCGTCCCGCCCGCGATCTCCTCGGCGGTCAGCCGCGTGGTCGCGATGCCGATCGTCGTCTCGGTCGGACCGTAGTGGTTGTGGACCTCCCGGTCACCCGCTGCCCCGAGCAGTTCGCGCAGCCAGACCGTCGAAGCGGCCTCGCCACCGAGAACGAGCGACCGGGCAGGCAGCACGCCTTCCATGCCCGCTGCCGAGAGGGCGGCGAGGTGCGAGGGAACCGCCTTGAAGTGGTCGATCCGGTGTTCCGTGAGGTACGCGGACACCACCTTCGGGTCGGTGACCGCCGCCTCGTCCAGGATGTGGAGTTCACCGCCGGTGGTGAGGCTCGCGAAAACCACCGTGTTGCCCAGGTCGGTCGCCTGGGCCTGGAGCAGCGCGTACCGGGCGCCTTCGCCCGCGAAGCCCAGGCGGTCGGGGACCGAGGCCGTGTAGTTGGCCAGGCCGCCGTGGGTGACCGCGACACCCTTGGGCCGGCCCGTCGAACCCGACGTATAGATCACATACGCCAGGGACTGCGGATCGACCTCACGATCAGGGCGCTCCGCGGACGCGGCGGCAAGCTGCATTTCCACGAACGTGTCGTCGATCGCCACCAGCCGCGACCGGCCGGCGGGCAGCTCGTCCAGAATCTCCTCCGTCGTCAGGGCCAGCGCGGCACGGCTGTCACGGAGCATGAACGCGATCCGGTCCGTCGGCTGCCCCGGATCAATGGGGAGATAGCCGGCTCCGGCCTTCCACACGCCCAGGATCGCCGCGATCACGTCCACACCACGCGGCAGACACAGACCCACCACCGACTCCGGACCGATGCCCTGACCGATCAGATAATGCGCGAGACGATTGGCCCGAGCCTCCAGCTCGGCGTACGAGACCGAGGTACCGCCGGCGACGAGCGCCGGGGCCTCGGGAGCGGCGGCGGCACGTGCTTCGAACCGCTCGTGGACTAGGACCGGCCGACCATCGCTCGCCGTGTCGTTCCAACCGGTCAGGACCCGGCGACGCTCCTCTTCCGGCAGGATGCCTACCTCGCTCAGGCGGCGGCCCGGGTCCTGGGGCAGCGCCTCCAGGAGGGTCGTCCAGGCGTCAGCGATGCGGCCCGCCCACCGCGCGTCGAACAGGTCGGCGGCCACGGTGACCGAGCCGCCGAGGCCCGCCGGGGCGCCCTCGGCGTCGAAGGTCTCCCCCACCATGACGTCCAGGTCGAACTTCACCGCGCGGTTGCCGGTGGACATGCCGCCGGTCCACGCGACGGCCGCTCCGGCCGCGTCGAGTCCGGACTCCACGGTGTTCTGCTTGGTCAGGACGACTTGGAAGAGGGGATGGCGGGCCATGGAGCGGGCCGGGGCCAGCTCCTCGACGAGCTTCTCGAACGGCACGTCCTGGTGGGCCATCGCCGCCAGGCTCCGTTCGCGTACCTGGTGCAGCAGGTCCCGTACGGTCGGGTCGCCGGACAGGTCGGAGCGCAGGACCAGGGTGTTGATGAAGAAGCCGACGAGGTCGTCGAGGGCTTCGTCCGTGCGGCCGGCGTTCGCCGAGCCGATCGGGATGTCGGTGCCCGCGCCCAGCTTGGAGAGCAGGGTCGCCAGGGCCGCCTGCAACACCATGAAGACGGTGACGTCCTCCTCGCGGGCGAGCCGGACGAGCTCGGCGTGCACGTGCGGGGGGACGGTCAGCGGGACGCTGTGGCCCCGGTGCGATGCCTGGGCCGGGCGCGGCCGGTCGAAGGGCAGGTCCAGCTCCTCCGGTGCCGCTGCCAGGGCCTCGCGCCAGTAGGCGAGTTGGCGGTTGACGACGCTGTCGGGGTCGTTCTCGTCGCCGAGGAGTTCGCGCTGCCAGAGCGCGTAGTCGGCGTACTGGACCGGGAGCGGCTGCCAGGCGGGGGCCCGGCCGGCGGCGCGTGCCGCGTAGGCGGTGGAGAAGTCCCGGGCGAGGGGTGCAAGGGACCAGCCGTCGCTGGCGATGTGGTGCACCACGACGAGAAGGGCGCGTTCCTGTCCGGTGTCGAAGAGCGTCGCCCGGATCGGGATCTGCGTCGACAGGTCGAAGGCGTGGGCGGAGGCCGTGTCGACGGCGGTGGCCAGGTCCTCGGGTGCCACGGTGCGGAACTCGGCGTGCCAGTCGAGTGTGTCGAGGGGGCGGACATCCTGGTAGGGCTGACCGTCGTCCGCCGTCGGGTAGACCGTGCGGAGGACTTCGTGACGGTCGATGACGTCGCGGAGGGCGGCGTCGAGGGCGTGCGGGTCGACGTCGTCGGTCGTGGTGACGGCGATCGGACTGTTGTAGGTGGCGCCCGCTCCCTCCAGTTGGCCGATGAACCAGAGGCGCTGCTGGGCGAAGGAGAGGGGGACCCGCCGAGGGCGGTCCCCGGCGGTGAGGGTGGGGCGTGTGCCGGCCGCGTCGTCGAGGCGGGCGGCGAGGGCGGAGACGGTCGGGGCGTCGAAGAGCACCCGGATGTCGAGGTCCACGCCGAGTACGGCGCGGACACGGCTGGCGAGGCGGACGGCGAGCAGGGAGTGGCCGCCGAGGGCGAAGAAGTCGTCGTCGACGCCGACGGACTCGATGCCGAGGACCTGGGCGAACACCCCGCACAGGAGTTGTTCGCGCAGTCCCTGCGGGGCTCGTTCGGCGGCGGTCGCGGTGCCCTGGGTGTGGGGCGCGGGCAGGGCGGCGCGGTCCAGCTTGCGGTTGACGGTCAGAGGCAGGGCATCGAGGGCGACCACGGCCGAGGGGACCATGTAGTCGGGCAGTCGGGCGGCGGCGTGGGCCTGGAGGGCGTCGGTGTGGGACGCGGTCCAGGCGGTGGTCTCGGGGACGGGTACGACGTAGGCGACGAGGCGCTTGTCCCCGGGGGTGTCCTCGCGGGCGATCACGGCGGCCTGGGCGACGGTGGGGTGTTCCGCCAGGACGGCGGTCACTTCGCCGGGTTCGATGCGGAAGCCGCGGATCTTGACCTGGTCGTCGGTCCTGCCGACGAAGACGAGCCGGCCGTCGGCCGTCCACTTGGCGCGGTCGCCGGTGCGGTAGAGCCGCGACCCGTCGTCGGCGAGGTGATTGGCGACGAACCGTTCGGCGGTCAGGCCGGGCCGTCCCAGGTAGCCGCGGGCCAGGCCGACGCCGGTGACGTACAGCTCGCCCGCGACGCCGACCGGGGCCGGTGCCAGGGACTCATCGAGGACGTACACGCGGGTGTCAAGCACGGGCGTGCCGATGGCGACGTCCTCGGAGAGCGGGTCGCAGCGCCACAACGTGGCGTCGACGGTGGTCTCGGTGGGTCCGTAGGAGTTGAACAGGGTGTGGGTCCGGGCCCAGCGGGCCATGACGTCGGGCGGGCAGGCCTCTCCGGCGATGACGAGGACGGTGTCCGCGGGAAGGGAGGTCTCATCGAGTGTGGCGAGGACCGCGGGCGGCAGGGTGGCGTGGGTGACGCGCTGCTCGGTGAGGTGTGCGGGCAGGGCGTCGCCGAGGCGGCGCTCGGGCGGGACGACCACGAGGGTCGCGCCGGAGAGGAGGGCCATGAGCCATTCCCAGCCGAAGGTGTCGAATCCGGCGGAGGCGAACTGGGCGACGCGGGCGCCGGGGCCGACTCCCAGGGACCGGATGTGGCCCTGGACGAGGGCCGCGACCCCGGTGTGCGACACGAGGACGCCCTTGGGGCGGCCGGTGGAGCCGGAGGTGTAGATGACGTAGGCCGGGTGGGCCGGCAGGAGGGCCGGGGCGCTCATGCCGTCCGTACTCGTGGCATCCGTGCTCGTGCCGATGGGGTTCGGGTCGGTGGGGTTCGGGTCGGTGGCGTTCGGGTCGGTGGGGTTCGGGTCGGTGGCGAGGGCTTCGCGGATCAGGGCCGTGTCGGTGCGGGTGGCCGGGATCTTGGCGGCCGTGGTCTCGGAGACGAGGACGAGCGCGGGGGCCGCGTCGCCGAGCATGTAGGTGACGCGCTCGGCGGGATAGTCGGGGTCGAGCGGCATGTAGGCGCCGCCGGCCTTGACCACGCCGAGCAGGGCCGTCATCAGGTCGATGCCCCGGTCCAGGCAGACGGCGACGACGGTCTCGGGGCCCACGCCCCGGCCGGTGAGGTGGCGGGCCAGGCGCGTCGCGCGGGCGTCGAGTTCGGCATACGTGATCTCCGCGGTGGTGTCGGACACGGCGATCGCGTCCGGGGTGCGGGCGACGTGGGCGGCGAACAGGTCCCCGATCGTGGCGGGTGCGAGATCGGTGGCCGTGTCGTTCCACTCGACGAGCATGCGGTGCCGCTCGGCCGCGTCGAGGACGGGGACCGCGCTGAGCCGGGTGCCGGGTTCGGCGGTGACCGCGTCGAGCACCTGGGTGAGGCCGTCGACGATCCGGCGTACGGTGGCCGGCTCGAACAGCTCCGCCGCCGCGGTGACCTCGCCGCGGACGCCGGCCGGGGCGCCGTCGGCGTCGAACGCCTCGCCGACGATGACGTCGAGGTCGAATTTGGCCTTCGCCGGGCCCGTGCCGAGGGCGCGGACGCCGAGGCCGGGGAGTTCGACGACGGCGTCGGCCGTGTTCTGCAGGGTCAGCATGACCTGGAAGAGGGCGTGCCGTGCCAGGGAGCGGCTGGGCGCGAGCTCTTCGACGAGCCGTTCGAAGGGCACGTCCTGGTGGGCGAAGGCGGCGAGGCTGTTCTCCCGTACGCGGGCGAGGAGGTCCCGGAACGTGGGGTCGCCGCTCAGGTCGGTGCGCAGGACGAGCGTGTTGACGAAGGAGCCCACCAGGCCGTCGAGGGCTTCGTCGGTGCGGCCCGCGTGGGGCGAGCCGATCGGGATGTCGGTGCCCGCGCCCAGCTTGGAGAGCAGGAGGGCGAGCGTCGCCTGCAGGACCATGAAGGTCGTGACGCCCTCGGCCCGTGCCACATCGGCGAGGCGCGCGTGGATGTCGGCGGGGATGTCCACCGGCACGCTGTGGCCGCGGTGGGAGGCGACGGCCGGGCGGGTGTGGTCGAAGGGCAGCGTCAGCTCTTCGGGGGCTCCGGCGAGGGCCTGGCGCCAGTAGGCGGCCTGGCGTCCGGTCACGCTGTCGCCGTCGCGTTCGTCGCCGAGGAGTTCCCGCTGCCACAGGGCGTAGTCGGCGTACTGGACCGGGAGCGGCTCCCAGGCGGGTGCCCGGCCCGTGCACCGGGCGGCGTAGGCGAGGGACAGGTCGTGGGCCAGGGGGCCGGTGGACCAGCCGTCGGTGGCGATGTGGTGCACGACGACGACGAGGACGTGGTCCTCGGGGGCGAGTTCGAGCAGGGCGGCGCGGATGGGGACCTCGTCGGCCAGGTCGAAGACGTGCTGGGCCACCTCGGCGACGGCGACGGTGAGTTCCTCCGGCCGGACGGTGCGGACGGCCGGTTCCCAGACCAGGTCGTCGAGGTCGGTGATCCGCTGGTAGGGCTCGCCGTCGGCGACGGGGAAGCGGGTGCGGAGCACCTCGTGGCGGCCGATGACGTCCCGCAGGGCGGTGATCAGGGCGGGCCGGTCCAGGCGGCCGGTGAGCCGCAGGCCCATGGGGATGTTGTAGGTGGCGCCGGGGCCTTCGAGCTGGCCGATGAACCACAGGCGGCGCTGCGCGAACGACAGCGGGGTGCGTGCGGGGCGCGGCAGGGGCGCCAGGGCGGCGCGTGCCGTCTCGGCGCCGCCGAGCCGGCGGGCGAGCGCGGCGACGGTGGGGGCCTCGAAGAGGGTGCGCAGGGGGACCTCGACGCCGAGGACGGTGCGGATGCGGCTGATGAGGCGGACCGCGAGCAGGGAGTGCCCGCCGATGGCGAAGAAGTCGTCGTCGACGCCGACCGCGGGGCGGTCGAGGACGTGGGCGAAGATCCCGGCGAGGATCTCCTCGCGCGGGTCGGCCGGGCCCCGGCCGTGGATCGTGCCGTCGCCGTAGTCGGGGGCGGGCAGGGCCCGGTGGTCGAGCTTGCCGTTGGCGGTCAGGGGCAGGTCATCGAGGGCGACGACCGCCGACGGGACCATGTAGGACGGCAGACGGTCGGCGGCGTACCGGGCGACTTCGGTGGTGAGTGCCTGGTGGCCGGGGGTTCCGGGCGCCACCACGTAGGCGACGATCCGCCGGTCTCCCGGGCTGTCCTCGCGGACGACGACGGCGGCGCGGTCGACGTCCGGGTGGGCGGTGACGACGGAGCGGATCTCGCCGAGTTCGATGCGGAAGCCGCGGATCTTGACCTGGTCGTCGGCGCGGCCGAGGTACTCGATCCGGCCGTCGTCCTTCCAGCGCACCAGGTCGCCGGTGCGGTAGAGGCGCTCGCCGCCGGTGGAGAACGGGTCGGCGACGAAGCGTTCGCCGGTCTGGGCGGGACGTCCCAGGTAGCCGCGGGCGAGGCCGGGGCCCGCGACGTACAGCTCGCCGGTGGCACCGACCGGGACCGGTGCGAGGGAGCCGTCGAGCACGTAGGCGCGGGTGCGGGCGATCGGCGTGCCGATGGACACGGCCTCGGCGTCCGGCTCGCAGCGCCAGTAGGTCGCGTCGACGGTGGTCTCCGTCGGGCCGTACGTGTTGAACAAGGTGCGACCGCGCGCCCAGCGTCCGACGAGCTCCGGGGCGCACGCCTCGCCGCCGATCTCGATGACGAGGTGCGGGGACACCGCCTCCTCGTCGAGGCCGGCGAGGACGGCGGGCGGCAGGCTGGCGTGGGTGATGCGCTGTTCGGCGAGGAAGTCGGTCAGTTCCTTCCCGAGTCTGCGGTGCGCCGGTACGGGGACGAGGACGGCGCCCGTGGTGAGCGCGAGTGCCCACTCCAGGCAGAAGACGTCGAAGCCGACCGAGGTGAACTGCGCCACTCGTGAGCCGGGCCCGGTGCCGAAGCGTTCCGTGGCGGCCGCGAGGGTGTTGGCGAAGCCGCCGTGGGTGAGCAGGACGCCCTTGGGGCGGCCGGTGGATCCCGAGGTGTAGACGATGTACGCGGGATGCTCGGCGCGCAGCGCGATGTCGGGGGCCGTGACCGGCAGCCGGCCGAGGGCGGCGCGGGTGCGGGCGTCGTCGACGACGAGGACGGCGGCGTCCGTGGCGGGAACCCTGCTCCGGGTGGCGGTGGTGGCGAGGACCGCCATGGGGCGGGCGTCTCCGAGGATGTACGCGACGCGTTCGGCGGGGTAGTCGAGGTCGATCGGCAGGTAGGCGCCGCCGGCCTTGAGGACGGCGAGGAGCGCCGCCATCAGGTCGGGGCCGCGTTCCAGGAACAGCGCGACCACGGACTCGGGTCCGACGCCGTGCTCGGTGAGGTGGTGCGCGAGCCGGTTGGCGCGGGCGTCCAGTTCGCCGTAGGTGAGATCCCCCGTCTCCGTCACGAGCGCCACCGCGTCGGGGGTGCGGGCGACGCGCTCGGCGAAGAGGGCGAGGACCGGTGCGGGCTCGGTGCGGGCCGTGGTGGTGCTCCACTCGCGCAGGAGCAGGTCCAGTCCTGCCTCGTCGAGTACCTGGACGGCTCCGAGGCGCGGTTCCTCGCCCTGGTCGAGTGCCGCCTCCAGGGCCGCGACGAGGTTGTGCGTGGCGGTCTCGACCAGGCGGCCGACCATGCGCGGGTCCACCGGGGCGACCGCGTCGACGGCCAGGCCGATGCTGTCGCCGTGGTCGTCGACCGAGAGGGCGAGCGGGAAGTTGTCCCGCTCCTGCGCGAACCGCAGGGTGATGCCGTCGAGTTCGCGCGGGGCGTCACGGCCGCCGGACAGGTCGGCGTGGTGGCGGTAGTTGAACAGGGCGGTGAACAGCGGGGTATTGCCGTCGATGCCGCTGGCGCGCTGCGCCACCGCGAGGGGGGCGTGCTCGTGCTCGAGCAGTTCGGCGAGCTGGCCGCGCATGGCGGCGACGGCGGCGAGCACACCCGGCCCGTCGGTGCGGACGCGTACGGGCAGCGTGTTCATGTACGGGCCGGGGACGCGGTCGGCGCCCTGACCCGCGTTCATGCGGCCGAACAGGATCGTGCCGAAGACGACGTCGTCGCGGCCGCTGACCGCGGCGAGGACCCGGGCCCAGACGAGGTGCATGACCGTGGCGGGGCTGGCGCCGGCCCGGCGGGACACCTCACGCAGACGTGTGGTGAGGGCGGGCGCGAACGGCACCTCGACGCGGACGGACGTGGCGCCGTCGCCCCGTACGTCGGCGATGCCGAAGGGGGCGGTGGGTTCGGTGACGTCGCCGAGGAGGTCGGTGAAGTACCGCTCGTGCTCGGCGCGCGCGACGGCGCCCCGGGTCTGGGCGACGAAGTTCCGGAACGGCATCGGCGCTGACAGCTCCCGCCCCCGGCCGGCCAGGATCGTCTGGACCTCGTGGAAGACGATCTCCAGCGCGGTGTGGTCACGGACCACGTGGTGCGCCCTCAGCAGACCGAGCCAGCGGCCGGTACCGGGCACCTGGGCCGCGTGCATCCGCAGCAACGGGGCCTGCGTCAGATCCATCCAGTTGCCGGCGGCGGTCAGGAGCTGTCGCACCGGGTCGCCCTCGCCGCCGAGGGTGACCTCGGTGACGGGCAGGGTCGCCTGCCTCCGTACGACCTGGACCGGCTCGCGCAGGCCCTCCCAGACGATCGAGGTGCGGTAGATGTCGTGCCGGTCGACCACCTGCTGAAGGGCGTCCGCGAAGGCGTCGAAACGCTCGCGCGAGTCGAACTCCAGGACGGTCGGCAGGACGTAGGCGTCGTCGCCTCCCTCGGCGAGGAGGTGGTGGAAGAGCAGACCCTCCTGGAGGGGGGCCAGGGGATAGATGTCCGCGATGTTCGCCGCGCCACCGTCGACGGTGGCGACGATCCGCGTGATCTCGTCGGCGGTGAGGTCGACGAGGGGCAGCATGTCGGGGGTGATCGCGGTCGCGTCGGCCGGGATCAGATTGGCCGGTACGGCGACCTGCTCGGCACCCGTCGAGACGGCGAGGCCGGCCGGAGTCGGAGCCTGGAAGAAGGCTCGCACCGACACGTTGACGCCCTGGTTACGGAGCAGGGCGACGAGGCGGATGGCGAGCAGGGACTGGCCTCCGAGGGCGAAGAAGTCCTCGTCCACCCCCACACTGTCCAGACCCAGGACCTCGGCGAACGCCGCGCAGAGGATCTCCTCACGAGCGTTCGACGGCCCTCGCACCGCCCCGCCCGTCTCATGCTCCGGAGCGGGCAGGGCCGTACGGTCGAGCTT
This sequence comes from Streptomyces sp. NPDC001515, assembly GCF_053597115.1. Taxonomy (NCBI): domain Bacteria; kingdom Bacillati; phylum Actinomycetota; class Actinomycetes; order Kitasatosporales; family Streptomycetaceae; genus Streptomyces; species Streptomyces sp. NPDC001515. The sequence goes on along the minus strand of NZ_JBSFHN010000069.1, from coordinate 780 downwards.
GCCGTTCGCCGTCAGCGGCAGCGCGTCCAGCACGACGACCGCCGACGGAACCATGTACTCGGGAAGCCTGCGCGCCACGAACTCGCCCACCGTCTCGGCGAGTTCACCGGTGGTAACGACGTAGGCGACCAGCCGCCGGTCGCCGGGAGCATCCTCCCGTACGACCACGGCCGCCCGGGCGACCTGCGGATGCGCGGCGACCGCTGCCTGGACCTCACCCAGCTCGATACGGAAACCACGGACCTTGACCTGGTCATCGGTACGGCCCAGGAAGACCAGCTGGCCCTCCGCCGTCCACTTCACCCGGTCACCCGACCGGTACATCCGCTCACCCGGACCCGAGAACGGCGACGCGACGAACCTCTCCGCCGTCAGGGCAGGACGGTTCACATACCCACGCGCCAGCCCCGCACCCGACACATACAGCTCACCGGCCACCCCGACCGGGACCTGCCGCAGGAACTCGTCCAGGACGAACACCCGGGCGTTCGGGACCGGACTGCCCACCACGACATCCGCGCAGGCGGACAGGCGTGCGATGGACGTGTCGACCGTCGCTTCCGTCGGGCCGTAGAAGTTGAAGCCCTCCACACCCTCCAGAGCACGCAACCGCTCCCACAGAGCCGCCGGAACAGCCTCACCACCCACACCGATACGAGACGGATGCCGATCGGTGTCGAACAGGCCCTCATCCATCAGGACCTGAAGATACGAAGGAGTGATCTCGGCGAAATCGATCCGGGAAGCAGACAACCACGCCACCAGACGCCCCGCGTCCAG
>NZ_JBSFHN010000068.1:0-14571 GCF_053597115.1 Streptomyces sp. NPDC001515 | reverse complement strand
GCGCGAGGCCTTGCGGACCGTCTCGCGCAGCGGCCACAGCCACGCCGAATCGATGTGGCGCCACCGGCACCTCGGTGGCGGGGCGCCGCGCATGCCCGCCGGGGCCGGGGGCCATCCGGACTAGCCCCATTCGGCCACCCCGAACCACCCGAAGTGACAGTGCAGTTGTGCTGAACCGTCCGGCCGGGTGACGCGTCATGAGAGGAGAAGGAGCGCTGCTGCGAAATCCCTGCGGAATCACGTCCGTGGGGCAACACTGGGATCGGACCGATCGATACGGGGGAGCGGTCATGAACACCTCGTCCAGCCGCAGGACATTCAACTCGACGCAGCGAAAGAACCCATCCATGTGCCAGCACCAGCCACCCTGCCCCACAGCCGACTCCGCCGACCGGGAAGCCGCCCGCCTGGTGGCTCACCACCCGGAACAGGGCTGGAGCCTGCTGTGCAACGGCGTCCTGCTCTTCGAGGACACCGGTGAGCTGCTTCCCGACGGACAGATCATCGCCCCGCACCGGCCGTTGGGCACCGGCCGGGTGGCGAAGGCGGCCTGAGCCGCAGGTACGGAAAAGGGGCCGGCCCGGAGAGATCTCCGCACCGGCCCCCACGCATGTCCGCGTCACACCGCCCGTTCGCGACGGCGCGCCGCCGGCTCAGTCGTCGTACGCGTCCAGCGGCGGGCACGAGCAGACCAGGTTGCGGTCGCCGAACGCGCCGTCGATGCGGCGCACCGGCGGCCAGTACTTCTCGGCGGCCGAGACCCCGGCCGGGAAGACCGCGGTCTCGCGGCTGTAGGCGTGCTCCCACTCCCCGCCCAGCGCGGCCGCGGTGTGCGGCGCGTTGGCCAGCGGGTTGTCGTCACCGCTCCACTCGCCCGACGCGACCTTCTCGATCTCGGCGCGAATGGCGATCATCGTGTCGCAGAAACGGTCCAGCTCCGCCAGGTCCTCGCTCTCGGTCGGCTCGATCATCAGCGTGCCGGCGACCGGGAACGACATGGTCGGCGAGTGGAAGCCGTAGTCGATGAGGCGCTTGGCGACGTCGTCGATGCTGACGCCGGTCGCCTTCGACAGCGGCCGCAGGTCCACGATGCACTCGTGCGCGACGAGACCCGCCGGGCCGGTGTACAGGATCGGGTAGTGCGGCTCCAGCCGCTTGGCGATGTAGTTGGCCGCGAGTACGGCGACCTGCGTCGCGCGCTTGAGGCCCTCGCCCCCCATCAGGCGTACGTACGCCCAGGAGATGGGCAGGATCCCCGCCGAGCCCCAGGGAGCGGCCGAGATGGGTCCGACACCGGTCTCCGGGCCCGCGGCGGGCTGCAGCGGGTGGTTCGGCAGGTACGGTGCGAGGTGGGCGCGCACACCGACCGGGCCGACGCCCGGACCGCCGCCGCCGTGCGGGATGCAGAAGGTCTTGTGCAGGTTCAGATGCGAGACGTCGCCGCCGAACCGGCCCGGCTTGGCGAGGCCCACCAGCGCGTTGAGGTTGGCGCCGTCCACGTACACCTGGCCGCCCGCGTCGTGCACCTCGGCGCAGATGTCGGCGACGTGCTCCTCGAACACACCGTGGGTGGACGGGTAGGTGATCATCAGCACCGCGAGCTCGTCGCGGTGCTGCGCGATCTTGGCGCGCAGGTCCTCGACGTCGACCTCGCCGTCGTCGGCGGTCTTCACCACGACGACCTTCATCCCGGCCATCACGGCGCTCGCGGCGTTGGTGCCGTGGGCGGAGGACGGGATCAGGCAGACGGTCCGGTTCTCGTCACCGTTGGCGCGGTGGTACGCGCGGACGGCGAGCAGCCCGGCGAACTCGCCCTGCGAACCCGCGTTGGGCTGGAGGGAGACCGCGTCGTAACCGGTGACCTCGGCCAGGCGCTCCTCCAGCTCGTGGATGAGCGTCAGGAAGCCCTCCGCCTGCTCGGCCGGGGCGAACGGGTGCAGCGCGCCGAACTCGGGCCAGGTGATGGACTCCATCTCGGCCGTCGCGTTCAGCTTCATGGTGCAGGAGCCGAGCGGGATCATGCCGCGGTCCAGCGCGTAGTCCTTGTCGGCGAGGCGGCGCAGGTAGCGCAGCATCGCGGTCTCGGAGCGGTGCTGGTGGAAGACCGGGTGGGTCAGGACCGGGTCGTCGCGCAGCAGCCCCTCGGGCAGCGCGTCGGCGGTCGTGGCGTCCAGCGCCTCGATGTCCGCCTCGACGCCGAAGGCGGCCCAGACGGACTCGACCAGCGCGCGGGTGGTGGTCTCGTCGCAGGCGAGGGAGACGGTGTCGGCGTCGACGAGGCGCAGGTTCACCCCGCGGGCTCGGGCGCCCTCGACGACCGCGGCGGCCCCGCCCGGGACGCGGACGGTGAGCGTGTCGAAGTGGGCGTCACCGACCACCTCGACGCCGCCGTCGCGCAGGCCCTGGGCCAGGATCGCGGCGTAGCGGTGGGTGCGCCGTGCGATGGTGCGCAGCCCGTCGGGGCCGTGGTAGACGGCGTACATGCCGGCCATGACCGCGAGCAGCACCTGCGCGGTGCAGATGTTGCTGGTGGCCTTCTCGCGGCGGATGTGCTGCTCACGGGTCTGGAGCGCCAGCCGGTAGGCCTTGTTGCCGTCCGCGTCCACGGAGACGCCGACGAGGCGGCCCGGAAGGCTGCGGGCGAACTTCTCGCGGACGGCCATGTAGCCGGCGTGCGGTCCGCCGAAGCCCATCGGGACGCCGAAGCGCTGCGTGGTGCCGACGGCGATGTCCGCGCCCAGCTCGCCGGGCGAGGTGAGCAGGGTGAGCGCCAGCAGGTCGGCGGCCACGGTGACGATCGCGCCCAGCTCGTGGGCCCGCTCGATGAGGGGGCGCAGATCGCGTACGGCTCCGGAGGCGCCGGGGTACTGCAGGAGGACGCCGAAGACGCCTCGCTCGGCGACGTCGGCGGGGATCCCGTCGCTGAGGTCCGCGACGACGACCTCGACACCCGTGGGCTCGGCGCGGGTCCGGATGACGGCCACGGACTGCGGCAGGGTGTCGGCGTCGACCAGGAAGACGCCCTGCTTGACCTTGCCGACGCGCCGGGCCAGCGCCATGGCCTCGGCGGCGGCGGTGCCCTCGTCCAGCAGCGAGGCGCCGGAGGTGGGCAGCCCGGTGAGGTCGGCGACCATCGTCTGGAAGTTCAGGAGGGCTTCGAGGCGGCCCTGCGAGATCTCGGGCTGGTACGGCGTGTACGCGGTGTACCAGGCGGGGTTCTCCATCACGTTGCGGAGGATCACCGGCGGGGTGAAGGTGCCGTAGTAGCCGAGCCCGATCATGGGGGCCAGCACCTGGTTGCGGTCCGCGAGGGCGCGCAGCTCGGCCAGGACCTCGGCCTCGGTGCGGGCGTCCGGCAGGGCCAGCGCCTCGGCGCTCTTGATCACGTCGGGCACCGCGGCCGCGGTCAGCTCGTCGAGCGAGCCGTAACCGACCTGGGCGAGCATCTTCGCCTGGGCCTCGGCATCGGGACCGATGTGGCGCTGCTCGAACGGGATTCCCTGTTCCAGCTGGGCGAGCGAAGGGCGACGGGGGGTCATGATGGAGGCCTCCTGGTCTGTCACGACCTGCGAGGGGCACCACGGCGCGGGGTGCCCGAACGGCCTCCCCCTCTGTCATCTCAACCTGAGAGCTTCACCGGTGCCTGCGGGGCGCACCGGTTTTCACCGTCGGTGAGGGAGGGGCCCGGCGCGGCCGAAGCCGTACGGAACCCGCCCTGCTTTCCAGAGTGACCTCGTCCGTGCGGTACGGGGGCCTGAGAGATTCCGGGGAGGATTTGCTCCTTCGGCGCCCTCCGGAGGGCTTCCGGAGGACTCTCCCGCACGGGGTCAGCAGCCGTCTCAAGCCTACCAGCGGGGTTCCCGGCTCCCTTCCCGAGTGGCCGAGACCACGATTGTGGACTTCTGTAGTGCCTGTGGAGCAGCCACGACCAGTGGGAGGGACCGTGCAGACCGACATCGATCCGCGCAGCCTGATCGGCCGCAAGGCGTTCGACCGCAAGGGCACCAAGATCGGAACGGTGGACGAGGTGTACCTCGACGACGCCACCGGTGTGCCGGAGTGGGCGGCCGTCCGCACCGGGCTGTTCAGCCGGGACGCCTTCGTCCCTCTGGAACCCAGCGAGCTGGTCGACGACACGCTGCGCGTCCCCTTCGACCGCGCCCTGATCAAGGACGCCCCCGACTTCGGGGTGGGCCGGCACCTCTCGCCGGAGCAGGAGCTCCAGCTCTACCGCCACTACGGTCTGGACTCGGCGCCCGACGCGGGCGGCCCCGACCGCGACTTCGGCAGGCTGGCCGGCCACGAGGAGTAGTCCGCCGGATCGCTCACGAGCGGCAGCGGTTCGGCCGGGCGCAGCTGCGGGTCGTCGATCCGGAACGTCCGCACCCGGCCCGGCTCCGATTCCGGTTCCTCGAAGCGCACCGTGACCCGGCCGACCCCGCTCCCCTGCACCCAGCCGTGTCCGTACTCCTCGTGGTGCACGTCGTGGCCGGCCGGCCAGCGCCGCGCGGCCCGCTGCTCGGCGCTCTCCTCCGGCTCCCCACCCTCCGGGCCGCGACGGCCGTCCCCGGCGTCCCCCGGGGCGCCCTCGGGCCCGTGCGCCCCGGCAGCCTCGGCCGCCGCGGCCCCGGCTGCGGCCTCGGCGGCCGCCGCGCGCTCTCCGGCCGCCTGCGCGAAGAGGTCTTCCTGGGTGAAGTCCGCCAGTCCGGTGACCCCGACGCCGAGCAGCCGTACGCCCCCGGTGGTGTCCACGCCCTCCAGGAGCCTCGCCGCGGCCTCCCTGACCACCGTGGGGTCGTCGGTGGGCCCCCGGAGCGTCTCGGAGCGGGTCAGCGTGGAGAAGTCGTAGCGCCGCACCTTCAGTACCACCGTGCGTCCCGAGCGCCCCGCGCCCTTCAGCCGGTGGACGCAGCGGTCGGCGAGCCGTTCGACCTCGGTCCTGATCCGGACCCGGTCGTGCAGATCCGCGTCGAAGGTGTCCTCGACGGAAACCGACTTGGCGTCCCGTTCGGCGACGACGGGCCGGTCGTCGCGGCCCAGGGCCATGTGGTGCAACGCGGTGCCGTGCGCCTTGCCCAGCAGCCGTACGAGCTCCGCCTCACCGGCCTCGGCCAGGTCGTCGACCGTGGTCATGCCGGCCCGGCGCAGATGGTCGGCGGTGGCGGGTCCGACCCCGGGCAGGGTGCGCACGGGCATGGGCGCGAGCAGGTCCCGCTCGGTACCCGGTTCGATGAGCAGGATTCCGTCGGGTTTGGCCTCTTCCGAGGCGATCTTCGCCAGCATCTTGGAGCCGGCCAGTCCGACGGATCCGCTGAGCCCGGTCACGGCCGTGATGGCCGCGCGCAACTGCCGGCCGATCTCCAGGGCGGAGGCGCTGTCGTCGGCCGTTCCGCCGGCCTCCAGGTCGACGAACGCCTCGTCGAGGCTGAGCGGCTCCACCAGCGGGGAGAGCCGCCCGAGCAGGGCCATGACCTGGTCGCTCACCGTGCGGTAGAGGCCGAAGCGCGGGACGAGATACGCGGCGTTGGGCGCGAGTCTGCGGGCCTGGGCCATGGGCATCGCCGAATGCACCCCGAAACGCCGGGCCTCGTAGGAGGCGGTGGCGACGACCCCGCGCGGCCCCAGTCCGCCCACCACGACCGGTTTGCCGCGCAGGCTGGGCTTCGCCGCCTGCTCCGCCGAGGCGTAGAAGGCGTCCATGTCCAGATGAAGGATGGTGGGCGCGGCTCTCACATCACCCGATGGTGCCCTACGGCACTGACAGCCGCCCCGTCACAACGACGGCCACGCGCCGGTTCCTCCGGTGCGTGGCCGTCCTGCCGTACGGGGAGCGGTCAGCCGGCCCGGTTGCGGCGGCGGGCCAGCTCGTCGGCCGGGTTGTTGCCGATCAGCGTCTCGCCGGTGTCGACGCGCTCCCCGTGGAGCTGGGAGAGAGCGGCGTCCACATCGCGCCAGACCACGCCGACGGCGATCCCGAAGACGCCCTGGCCCCCCTGGAGCAGAGCGACGACCTCGGCGGGCGAGGAGCACTCGTAGACGGTCGCGCCGTCGCTCATCAGCGTCATGCGTTCGAGGTCCTGGAAGCCCCGGGCCCGCAGATGCTGCACGGTGGTGCGGATGTTCTGGAGGGCCACGCCCGTGTCCAGGAAGCGCTTCACGATCTTCAGCAGGACGACGTCCCGGAAGCTGTAGAGCCGCTGGGTCCCGGAGCCGTAGGCCGGGCGGACGCTCGGCTCCACCAGGCCCGTACGGGCCCAGTAGTCGAGCTGTCGGTAGGTGATGCCCGCGGCGGCGCAGGCGGTCGGTCCTCGGTAGCCGATGTCGTTGGCCGCTGTCACGCCGTCCCCCGCCACGGCGGCCGGTGCGACCGGCTGCCTGATGGTGTGGCCGGCCGTACTCCCCTGCTGCGGATACGGCGCGCCCGCCGCCGTACCGTCGCCGCTGTTTCTCACGCCGACCTCCGTCCTTGACCTGCCCACTCGAAGGTAGGCAGTCACTCGGGGTGCGTCAACGATCGCCACACTCGGCACGCCGAGTGATAATCACCCTGAGGGTGGTTTCCCGTGCCGCTCGACCGGGAAAGGCTTGTCGGATGCGCCCCGGGGACGTCACTGGCTGTTCGTGCCGAAGTCCTCCGGTGAGATCTGGTCGAGGAACTCGCGGAACTTCTCCACCTCGTCCTCCTGCTCGTCGGGGATCGCGATCCCCGCGTCGTCGAGCACCCCGTCACTGCCGTAGATCGGCGTTCCGGTGCGCAGGGCGAGCGCTATGGCGTCGGAGGGACGCGCGCTCACCTCGACACCGCTGGCGAAGACCAGCTCCGCGTAAAAGACGCCTTCCCGGAGGTCCGTGATCCTGACCTCGGTGAGCTCCTGGCCGACGGCCTCGAGCACATCCTTGAAGAGGTCATGGGTCAGCGGCCTGGCCGGGGCCATGCCCTGCTGAGCGAAGGCGATCGCGGTCGCTTCACCGGGACCGATCCAAATGGGGAGGTACCGGTCGCCTCCCACTTCACGCAGGAGCACGATCGGTTGGTTGGAGGGCATTTCCACCCGGACACCCACAACGTCGAGCTCGTTCACACAGCAACCCTAGGACGTGCTCGGCAGGTTTGGGTAGTCGGGCACCGTCCGGATCAGTGGAGACGGATGCGCAGGGCGGTCTGGACGAGGGCCGCGTGGAGCCGTACGGACAGCTCCGCGAGCTCCCTCGCGGTGGCCTCCGCATGGGCTCTGGTCTGCGGATTCCTGTGCCGGCGCAGGGGTGCGACGACCTGCTCGATGAGTCCGGCCTCGCGGTCCGCGGCGGCGCGCATCGCCCGCAGATGCCGGGGTTCCAGACCGAATCGCCCCAGATCCGCCACAAGCCTGGCGACGTTGACCATCTCGGCGTCGTAGCCGCCCTCGGCCGTCGGCGCGACGAGCCCGTAGGCCTCCCATGCCTCCAGGTCGCTCTCGGTGACCTCGGCGGCGGCCAGGAGCTCCGCCCGGCCGATACGGGCCGCGGTGGCCCGCCCCGGCCCCGTGGTCCAGGCGCACTCGGCCGGTTCCCGCTCACCGCCCGGGGACGGCAGGGCGACCTGCTCGCCCCGGGCGAGGGCGTCCAGATGCTCGCGGATGACTTTCAGCGGAAGATAGTGGTCCCGCTGCATCCGCAGCACCTGCGCGAGGCGCTCGACGTCCTCGGCGTGGAACTTGCGGTATCCGGAGGGGGTCCGCTGCGGTTCGACGAGCCCTTCGGCCTCCAGGAAGCGAATCTTGGAGATCGTGACCTCGGGGAACTCGTCCCGCAGCTGCAAGAGCACCGTGCCGATGCTCATCGGGCGGTCGTCGGCGGTGGCGGTGCCGTGACCGGCACCGCCCGTCGGTGTTCTCAGCATGGCCCTTCCTGGGGTCCCCCGAACGGAGTCGGGGGCGGATCAGACAGCGCGCTGGCTCGCGTAGAAGACCAGCCGGTACTTGCCGATCTGTACTTCGTCACCGTTGGACAGCGGGACCGAGTCGATGCGCTCGCGATTGACATAGGTGCCGTTGAGGCTCCCCACATCCCCCACGGTGAAGCTGCCGTCGGCGTTCCGGCGGAACTCCACGTGCCGGCGCGAGACCGTCACGTCGTCGAGGAAGATGTCGCTCTGCGGGTGGCGGCCGGCCGTGGTCAGCTCGCTGTCCAGCAGGAAGCGGCTTCCCGAGTTCGGCCCGCGGCGCACCACGAGGAGCGCGGAGCCGAGCGGCAGGGCGTCCACGGCCGCCTGGGCCTCGGGCGACAGCGACGGCAGGGCCGTCTGCCCGGTGGCCTCCGCCTCGTAGGCCTCGAGCCCTGAGATGGAGATGGTCGACGTGGTCTCCGAGGCACGCTCGGGGACTCCGCCCCGCAGCGGCGCACCGCAGTTGGAGCAGAACCGGCTCGCTTCGGCGTTTCGGTGACCGCACCTCGTACAGACCGGCATGGACGAAGCCTCCTGCCTCGGGGCGAACCCTCCACCCGTACTTGAGGTTGACGGTTCTCCGAAACCTATGCGGCCGGCACCGGCAGGGTCAACGGACGACGCGCCGGAACCACCCGAAATGTCACCCCCCGAACCTGCCACCTGATCGCGGAAGAGCGGGCGTTCGCCGCCCTGCTCCTCGTTCTGGCCGTGGCGCGGTGCGCGATGGCGTGCGGCGTCATCGCGTGCGCTCTTGCCGAACAACTTCCCAAACAACTTCACGGGCGATTCCCCTTGACCGAAACAGACCCGCCCGTGGGGCAGGACGAACCCTGAATGAACACACCTGCCGACCCGGACATCTACACAACGTCCGTAGCCACTCGACAGTTTCCACCACGCACCACCGATACGGTGCGGCGACCCCCCGCAACCTCCCGCCCGTGTCCCCCGACGCCCTCGCGCCCCGGTTCACTGGGCCGATGATCGAGCGTAGTCAGGCCGCTCCGCCGGTCGCAAGGCGTCGACGACAATGTCGTCGGACTGTGCCACATGCACGGTGGCCTGCTCCTTCTCCAGCGTCTGCACCACCCCACCGGGGATGTTGAGCGCCGGTTCCAGATCCTGCGGCTTGCCGATGACCTTGAAGACGTACGGGGCGGAGATCTTGCGGTCGTCCACCTCCACGGCGCCGCCGTCACCGGAGAAATACGTGTGGGCCACCACGCGCACGCCGTTGACCTCGATCGCCTCGGCACCGGCCGCACGCAACTCCTGGAGCGCATCGAGCAGCATGTCGGCCTGCACGGCGTCCCCCGGATCGTTGATGGTCAACGTGATGCCGGGCCCGTGCACCGCAACGGTACCCGCGAGGATGCCGAGTTGACGCTCCTTCTCGACCGTCTGCTTCCGGGCCTCCTCGGCCTGGTCGGAGCTGTTCTCCAGCTCCGTGCGCTGGTCGTCCAGGCGCTGCTTCTCGTCCTCCAGCCGCTGCGTGCGGTCGTCCACCTCGTCGAGGATGCGGACCAGGTCCTCCTGGCGGGCACCGCGCAGAGCGCTGTTGTCGCTGTTGGACCGCACCTGGATCGCGAGGCCCAGTCCCAGGACGAACAGCAGCAGCGCGACGATGAGTTGGGCGCGGGTGACCCGGGGCGGCCAGAGCCCGGCCACCAGCCGCTGACGCCCGGTGAGCGGCGGGGACGCCGGTGCGGGCCGTGCGGCCTCCCCGGCCTCCCCGGACCCGGCCGGTTCCTTGTCGTACGCGTCGTCGTTCATCGGCCTCAGGCCCGGAAGACGTGCCGGCGGATGGCGGCGGCGTTGGAGAAGATGCGGATGCCGAGGACGACGACGACTCCCGTGGAGAGCTGGGCGCCGACACCCAGCTTGTCGCCCAGGAAGACGATCAGCGCGGCGACGACCACGTTCGACAGGAACGAGACCACGAAGACCTTGTCGACGAAGATCCCGTCGAGCATGGCCCGCAGGCCGCCGAAGACGGCGTCGAGGGCGGCCACGACGGCGATCGGGAGGTAGGGCTCGACCACCGCCGGCACTTCGGGACGGACCAACAGTCCGACCACGACTCCCACGACGAGGCCCAGTACGGCGATCACGATGTGCCCTTCCCTGTGTGTGCCGCGCCACTGCCCGTGTCCGCGGCCTTGTAAGGCTCTGCTGTGCGTACGGTCAGGCTGGGGGCGGCCGGGAGGCTCACCCTCTCCTCCGCGGAGAGGCTGCTCCGGATGTCGAAGGTTTCCTTCAGGGCCTGAAGGTACTGGCCGTCGTCGCTGTCCCGGAAGGCCGCGGCGAGCTTCTTCCCGTCCCCCACCGCGAGCACCGTGTACGGCGGCACCAGCGGTTTGTTGTCGACCAGTATGGCGTCGCCGGCGGCACGGATGGCCGACAGTGCGGTCAGCCGCTGGCCGTTGATGGCGATCGCCTCGGCACCGGACTGCCACAGCCCGTTGACCACCCGCTGCATGTCCCGGTCGCGGACGCGTCCGGTGTCGGAGAATCCGCTGCTTTCCCGGGGTCCTCCGCCGCCCTGGTCGGAGTCCTTCGCGTCGTCGACGACGAGCTTGACCCCGGGGCCCTGCACGGGTGTCGCGCCGGAGAGAAGGGCGACCAGTTCGGTCTGGTCCCCGCCGTGCTTCTCCAGGGCCTTGCGCTGCCGCCGGTTCACGTCGTCGCGGACCTCCTCGACCTGTGCTTCGAGGGTGTCGGCGGCCTCCGTCTCGGCGTCGATGCGGTCGATCAGCTCCTCGCGCTCCTTGGCGAGGACCGGGGCCGCGACCCGGGCCTGTGCGGCCCCGAGTGTGACGACGAGGGCCGCGAGCACCAGACACGCGGCCAGCCCCAGCTTGGCCTTGAGCGTCCGGGGCATCCCCGCCCGCCCGTCGGCGTCACGGCGCGCGGCGGCCTCCGCGTACCCGTCGTCCAGGCTGTGGTCCATCACATTGGTCAGCAGCGACATGGACGCGTCGGGGCGCGAGGCCGGTGGCGCGGTACTACTCCGATCGGGGGGCTGCTGCGACATGCCGCACATAGTCGCACGTCGCGGGGGCTACCGCCGAATGGCCCCACCGATGCGCGGCGCCGCGCGGCCCGCCCTCCCGGGGGCCGCACCGCGCCGCGCGGACAGGCTCCGGCGGCCGGGCGGGCACCTGGCTCCCGCACCGGCCGCCGGTCACGTCACTGACCTGCGCTCTCGACCACAGCGGCCCACTCGTCCAGGAGCGCCTGCGCCGAGGCGTCGTCGGGGCCCTCAGCCCACAGATGGGTGACGGCCTCGGCCCGGTCGGGCAGCACCATCACCCAGCGGCCGTCGGCCTCGACGACGCGCACACCGTCCGTCGTGTCGACGTCGCGGTCACCGGCCGCCTCCACGACCCGGCGCATCACCAATCCCTTGACGGCCCACGGCGTCGCGACGTCCCGACGCAGCACGTGGGCGCGCGGGATGCGCGCGTCGATCTGGCTGAGGGTGAGCTGCGTCCTGGCGACCAAACCGATGAGCTGGACGAACGCGGCGGTGCCGTCGAAGACGCTGCTGAACTCGGGGACCATGAAGCCGCCCCGGCCGTCGCCCCCGAAGATCGTTCCCTCCTCCCGCGCGACCCGGGTCAGGTCGTCGGGCGAGGTCGTCGTCCACTCGACCTGCGTCCCGTGGTACGCGGCGACCTGCTCGGCGATCCTCGTGGTCGTCACGGGCAGCGCCACCCGGCCGCTGCGCCGCTCGGCGGCGACGAGGTCGAGCAGGACCAGGAGGGCCCGGTCGTCCTCCACGATCCGGCCCCGCTCGTCCACGAGGGAGAGCCGCTCGCCGACCGGGTCGAACCGGACGCCGAAGGCGGCCCTGGCGGAGGAGACGATCTCGCCGAGCCGTACCAGACCGGAGCGTCTGGTCTCGGCCGTCTCCGTCGGCCGGGACTCGTCGAGCCCCGGGTTGATGGTGAGCGCGTCCACGCCGAGCCGTCCGAGGAGGCTCGGCAGCACGAGCCCGGCGCTGCCGTTGGACGCGTCCACGACGACCTTCAGCCCGGCGTCGGAGATCCCCGAGGTGTCGACGTTCCGCAGCAGAGAGCCGGTGTACGAGTCGAAGACGCTGGACGGGAAGTGCAGGTCCCCGATCTCGCCGGGGAAGGCCCTGCGGTACTCCTGGCGTGCGTACACGCGGTCCAGCTTGCGCTGGCGCGCCTGGGAGAGGTCGGCGCCGCGTTCGTCGAAGAACATGATGTCGACGGAGTCGGGCACGCCGGGCGAGGTGCGGATCATGATGCCGCCGGCGCTGCCGCGTGCGGTCTGCTGCCGGGCGACGGGCAGCGGAACGTTCTCCAGGTCGCGTACGTCGATGGCGCTCGCCTGGAGCGCCGAGATGACGGCGCGCTTGAGGGCGCGGGCACCGCGGGAGTGGTCGCGGGCGGTGGTGACGGTGGCGCCCTTTTTCAGCGTCGTCGCGTACGCACCGGCGAGCCGGACGGCGAGTTCCGGGGTGATCTCGACGTTCAGGATGCCGGAGACGCCCCGTGCGCCGAAGAGGTGGGCCTGTCCGCGCGATTCCCAGATCACCGAGGTGTTGACGAAGGCGCCGGCCTCGATGGTCTTGAAGGGGTAGACGCGGACATTGCCCTGGATGATCGATTCTTCGCCGACAAGGCATTCGTCACCGATGACCGCGCCGTCCTCGATCCGGGCGGCCCGCATGATGTCGGTGTTCTTGCCGATGACGCATCCGCGCAGATTGCTGTGGTCACCGATGTACACGTTGTCGTGAACGACGGCCTTGTGCAGGAAGGCGCCGCTCTTCACGACCACGTTCGATCCGATGACCGTATGTTCGCGCAGTTCCACTCCGGCTTCGATCTTGGCGTAGTCACCGACGTACAGCGGTCCGCGCAGTACCGCGTCGGGGTGGACCTCGGCGCCTTCGGCGACCCATACGCCCGGGGAGATCTCGAAGCCGTCGATCTCTACGTCGACCTTGCGTTCGAGGACATCGGCCTGGGCCTTCACATAGCTCTCGTGGGTGCCCACGTCCTCCCAGTAGCCCTCGGCGACATAGCCGTAGATCGGCTTGCCTTCCTTCATGAGCTGCGGGAAGACGTCTCCGGACCAGTCGACGGAGACATCGGCCTCGACGTAGTTGAACACCTCGGGTTCCATGACGTAGATCCCGGTGTTCACGGTGTCCGAGAAGACCTGCCCCCAGGTGGGCTTCTCCAGGAAGCGTTCCACCTGGCCGGCCTCGTCCACGATGGTGATGCCGAATTCGAGGGGATTCGGGACGCGCGTGAGGCAGACCGTGACGAGGCCGCCCTTTTCCTTGTGGAACGCGATGAGGTCGGTGAGGTCGAAGTCGGTGAGCGCGTCACCGGAAATCACCAGGAAGGTGTCGTCCTTCAGCGCCTCTTCCGCGTTCTTGACGCTGCCCGCGGTGCCGAGCGGTTTCTCCTCGTTGGCGTAGCTGAGCTCCATTCCGAGCTCTTCGCCGTCCCCGAAGTAGTTCTTGACCAGAGAGGCCAGGAACTGGACGGTCACCACCGTCTCATTGAGCCCGTGCCGTTTGAGCAACCGCAGCACATGCTCCATGATCGGCCGATTGGCGACGGGAAGGAGCGGCTTGGGCATGCTTGAGGTCATGGGGCGAAGGCGTGTGCCTTCGCCGCCTGCCATCACGACGGCCTTCATGTCGGAAACGTCCTCCTTGAAGAGACGACGGTTAGCCGACTTCGCCCGTCAGGGCAGCATCTGTGTCATCACCCGTGGGCCGGCCACGTTGCGCGGCACCACATCAACGAGCTCAATCGGCTACTGCATCCGCCTTGACCAACCGGCGGACCTGAACCACGTAGAGGATCCCTGCCCACCAGTAGAGCGTTGTACCCCATCCTGCGAACGCCCATCCGAAAACGGTGGCCAACGATGCAAGCCAACCACTTCCGTCACTGAGCAGCAACAAGGGAAAGGCGTACATCAGGTTGAACGTGGCCGCCTTGCCCAGGAAGTTCACCTGAGGGGGCGGATAGCCGTGACGGCGCAGGATTCCCACCATCACGAGAAGCATGAGTTCACGAGCGAGCAGCGCGGCGGTGAGCCAGAGGGGGAGGATCTCCCGCCAGGTCAGGCCGACGAGCGTGGAAAGAATGTAGAGACGGTCGGCAGCCGGGTCAAGGAGCCGTCCGAGGTTGCTGATCTGGTTCCAGCGGCGGGCGAGCTTGCCGTCGAGGTAGTCGCTCACGCCGCTGAACATCAGAACGAGCAGTGCCCAGCCGTCGCTCTGGGGTCCGCCGAACTCCGGGCGGAGAATCAGCCACAGGAAGACAGGGACGCCGACGAGGCGCGCCATGCTGAGGATGTTGGGGATGGTGAGTACCCGGTCCGTCTGAACGCGAGTCTCCTGGACCTCCACCCGGGGGCCTCCTGTGAAGAACGTGCCAATGATGCCCCCTGACCCTACCCTCAGCCTCGGCCGGCGGGTGCACAGGGGTACGAGTACACGCACTCCGGGACGCGAGGGAACCGTCCCTGGAACGCAAGAAATCCCCGTGCCAATGGCACGGGGCTTTCCCACAATGATTGTTCGGCGGCGTCCTACTCTCCCACAGGGTCCCCCCTGCAGTACCATCGGCGCTGAAAGGCTTAGCTTC
>NZ_JBSFHN010000067.1:0-15829 GCF_053597115.1 Streptomyces sp. NPDC001515 | reverse complement strand
GCGAACACCGACCGGCCATGGGACTCGCACAGACCCACGACAGCCCCATGCGTCACCACCACACCCTTCGGACGCCCCGTCGAACCCGACGTATAGATCACATACGCCGGATGCTCCGGACGCACCGCCACCCTCAGCGGCTCCTCGTCCGCACCCTCCAGATCCGTGGTGAACCGCTCGTCGTCCAGAAGAACGACCGGCGTCCGCGACACGGGCAGCACACCCGCCGTCACCGACGACGCCACCACCACCGCCGGAGACGCATCCCCGACCATGAACGCGATCCGCTCCGCCGGATACGCCGGATCCACAGGCAGATACGCACCCCCGGCCTTCAGCACACCCAGCAACGCGACCACCAGGCCGGCGCCCCGCTCCAGACACACACCGACCAGGGACTCCGCACCCACCCCCAGGGCCACGAGATGACGGGCCAGACGATCGGCACGACGGTCCAGCTCCCGGTAGGACAGGGACTCCTCACCCGCCACCACCGCAACCGCGTCCGGCGTCCGCGCCACCCGCGCCGCGAACAGCTCCGGCAACGACCCCGCCCCCACCTCCACGACCGTCCCGCTCCACGCCGCCAGCCGACCACGATCGAACCCGTCCAGAACCCCGACCTCACTCAGCCGCGACCCCGGAACCCTCACCAGCAGCTCAAGAACCCCCACCCAACGCGCCACCAACCGCTCGGCACTCTCCACATCGAACAGATCCGCCGACACCACCACCGAACCACGAAGCCCCGCAGGCACCCCCGACCCATCGAAAACCTCAGTCACCGAGGCATCCAGATCGAACTTGGCGCTTGAGGTGCCGGCCGGGAGTCCGGCGGTTCGCAGGTCCGGCAGGTCGAGGACGGCTTCGGCGGTGTTCTGGACCTTCAGCATCACCTGGAACAGCGGGTGCCGGGACAGGGAGCGGGCCGGGGACAGTTCCTCGACCAGCTTCTCGAACGGGACGTCCTGGTGGGCGAAGGCGGACAGGCTCGTGTCGCGGACGCGGCCGAGGACCTCGCGGAAGGTCGGGTCGCCGGACAGGTCGGTGCGGATGACGAGCGTGTTGATGAAAAAGCCGACGAGGTCGTCGAGGGCCTCGTCCGTGCGGCCGGCGTTCGCCGCGCCGATCGGGATGTCCGTGCCCGCGCCCAGCTTCGACAGGAGCGTCGCCAGGGCGGCCTGCAGCACCATGAACGTGGTCACGCCCTCGGCCCGCGCCACCTCCGCGAGGCGGGCGTGCACGGCGGCGGGCACGGTCAGGGGGATGGTGTGGCCGAGGTGCGAGGGTTCGGCGGGTCGCGGCCGGTCCACGGGGAGTTCGAGTTCCTCGGGGGCGCCCGCGAGGGCCGTGCGCCAGTGGGTGACCTGGCGGGAGATGAGGCTGTCGGGGTCGGCCTCCTCGCCGAGGAGGTCCCGCTGCCAGAGCGCGTAGTCGGCGTACTGGACCGGGAGCGGCTGCCACGCGGGTGCCTCGCCGGCGCGGCGGGCGGTGTAGGCGGTGGACAGGTCGCGTGCGAGGGGTTCCATCGACCAGCCGTCGCCGGCGATGTGGTGCACGGCGAGGACGAGGGCGTGCTCGCCGGGGCCGGTGGTGAACAGCCAGGCCCTGACGGGGATGTCGGTGGTGAGGTCGAAGGGCTGGGCGAGCGCGTCCGTGACGGCGCGGTCGAGCTCGTCGGGGGCGACATCGGTGAAGGCCGGCGCCCAGTCGAGGTCGGCCGGGTCCAGGATCCGCTGGTGGGGTTCTCCGTCGGCGGTGTCGAACACCGTCCGCAGCACCTCGTGGCGGCCGATGACGTCGCGGAGGGCGGCGTCGAGTGCGGCGTGGTCGAGAGTGCCGGAGAGGCGCACGGCGACGGGGATGGTGTACGTGGCGCCGGGGCCGTCGAGTTGGCCGACGAACCACAGGCGGCGCTGGGCGGAGGAGAGCGGGATCCGGGCGGGGCGGTGGGCCGGGGCGAGGGCGGTGCGCGTGGTGCGGGCGGTGTCGAGTGCGGCCGCGAGGCGGGCGGGTGTCGGCCGGTCGAAGAGGGTGCGCAGGGTCGTCTCGGTGCCGAGCACCGTACGGATGCGGCTGACGAGCCGGGTGGCGAGCAGAGAGTGTCCGCCGAGGGCGAAGAAGTCGTCGTCGGGTCCGACCTGTTGGAGGCCCAGGACGTCGGCGAAGACGCCGCAGAGGAGTTCTTCGCGGAGGGTGGCGGGTCGTCGTGCAGCGCCGGTGGTGTAGTCGGGTGCGGGCAGGGCCGCGCGGTCGAGCTTGCCGCTGGGTGACTGGGGCAGGGCGTCCATCATGACGACGGCCGCGGGCACCATGTGGGCGGGCAGGCGGGTGGCGAGGAAGTCGCGTATGTCGGCGGGGGTCTCGGTGCGCGGGTGCGCGGGGACGACGTAGGCGATCAGGCGCCGGTCTCCGGGGGTGTCCTCGCGGGCGATGACGGCCGCCCGGGTGACGGCGGGGTGGGCGGTGGCCGCGGCTTCGATCTCGCCGGGTTCGATGCGGTAGCCGCGGATCTTGACCTGCTCGTCCGCGCGGCCGAGGTAGGTGTAGCGGCCGTCGGTGTCCTGGCGTACCAGGTCTCCGGTGCGGTACATCCGCTCACCCGGCTCGAACGGGTGGGCGACGAAGCGTTCGGCGGTGAGGGCGGGGCGGTTCGCGTAGCCGCGTGCGAGGCCGGCGCCGGACACGTAGAACTCTCCGGGGACGCCGGGGGGCACGGGGGCGAGGCGGTGGTCGAGGACGTACGCCCGGGTGTTGGGCAGGGGGCGGCCGATGAGGGGGCGGTCGCCGTGGGTGGTCTGGGCGGTGTCGTGGCACAGAACGTGCACGGTGGCCTCGGTGGGGCCGTAGAAGTTGAGGCCGAGGGTGTCCGGTGCGTCGTGGAGCCGCTGCCAGAGGGGGGTGCCCACGGCGTCGCCGCCGAGCAGGAGGGCGCGGGGGCGGTGGGCGGCGGTGTCGAGGAGGCCCTCGTCGAGGAGTTGCTCGGCCTGGACGGGGGTGAGGGCCATCAGATCGATGCGCCGGGTGTCGGCGTAGCGGGCGAGTGCGGTGCTGTCGCGTCGGATGTCGTCGGGGACGATGTCGAGTTCGTGTCCGGCGACCATCCACAGGAGCAGTTCCCAGGAGGCGTCGAAGGAGAGGGAGTAGGTGAGTGCCACGCGCATGCGCGGTCCCGAGCGGTTGATCGGGCCGGTGCGCTGGAAGGCGGCGAGGTTGGACAGGCCGCGGTGCGGGACGGTGACGCCCTTGGGGAGGCCGGTGGAGCCGGAGGTGTAGATGACGTACGCGGCCTGGTCGGACCGGATGTCGGCGTTCAGGGGGCTGTCGTCGGGGCCGTGGGGGCCGGCGGGGTCGCCGAGGGCGTCGGCGGTGGTGTCGTCGAGGAGGACGACGGGGGTGTCGGTGGCGGGCAGGACGTGGACGGTGCCGGGGGCGGCGACCAGGACGGCGGGGGCCGCGTCCCGCACCATGTGGGCGATGCGGTCGGCGGGGTAGGCGGGGTCGACGGGCAGGTGGGCGCCGCCGGCCTTGAGGACGGCGAGGAGGGCCACGACGGGGGCAGCGCCGCGTTCGAGGCAGACGCCGACGACGGATTCGGGGCCGACGCCGTGGTGGGCGAGGAGGCGGGCCAGGCGTTCGGCGCGGGCGTCGAGTTCGGCGAAGGTGAGGCTGTGGCCGTCGGCGGTGAGGGCGGTCGCGTCGGGGGTGCGGGCGGCCTGGGCCGCGAACAGGTCGGGGACCGTGGCGGGGGCGACGTCGGTGGTGGTGTCGTTCCCGTCGTTCACGATGCGGCGCCGGCGGTCCTCGTCGAGGACGTCGATCGCGGAGAGGGGCAGGTCGTCGGCGCCTTCGGCGGTCGCGGTCAGGGCGTCGAGGACGCGGTCGAGTGCGGTCCGCAGGAGGGCGGTCACCTCGTGGGGGTCGACGTCGGGGTGCGCGTCGACGGCGAGGGACAGGGTGGTGCCGTCGTCGTCGACGGACACGGCAAGGGGGTAGTTGGAGCGTTCCTGGGCGAAGAGGACGCGGATGCCGTCGATGCCGGTGTCCTGGCCGGTGGTGGCGCGGCGGTAGTTGAACAGGGAGCTGAACAGGGGGGTGTCGCCGGTGGTGCCGGCGGCCCGCTGGGCGGTGGTGAGGGGTGCGTGCTCGTGTTCCAGGAGGGTGGTGAGCTGGTCGCGCAGGGCGTGGAGGGCGGTGAGGGTGCCGTGGTCGCCGGTGCGGACCCGTACGGGGAGGGTGTTGATGTACGGGCCGGGGGCCGGGCGCCCGGTGTCGGCGGTGCTGAGGCGTCCGGACAGGACGGTGCCGAAGACGACGTCGTCGCGTCCGCTGACGGCGGCGAGGACCCGGGCCCAGGCGAGGTGGAGGACGGTGGCGGGGCCGGTGCCGTGCTGGTGGGCGAGGCGGCGCAGGCGGTCGGTGAGGTCGGGGGCGAGGTCGGTGCGGGCGCGGGTGGACGCGGAGCCGTCGCCGTGGACGTCGGTGAGTCCGTAGGGGGCGGTGGGTTCGGTGACGTCGCCGAGGAGGTCGGTGAAGTACCGCTCGTGGTCCTGGTGCGCGGCGGCGGACCTGGCGCGGGCGACGAAGTCGCGGAAGGGGGCGGGTGCGGGCAGGTCGGCGCCGTGGCCGTCGAGGACGGCCCGCACCTCGTTCAGGACGGTCCGCAGGGCTTCGTGGTCCTGGACCATGTGGTGGGCGCGGACGAGGGCGAGCGGGCGCGGGTGCGCGGGGCCGTCGGCGATGGTCAGGTCGAGGAGCGGGGCGCGGGTCAGGTCCGTGGTGGTGCCGGCGGCGGTGAGGAGCTGTCGTACGGGGTCGCCGGCCTCGGGGTCGGGGGTGATCTCGGTGACGGGCAGGGTGGCGTGGCGCCACACGACCTGGACGGGTTCGCGGAGGCCGTCCCAGACGAGGGCGGTGCGCAGGATGTCGTGGCGCGCGAGGACCTGGCGGAGGGCGTCGGTGAAGGCGTCGAGGAGGGTGCGGGAGGCGAACTCCAGGACGGTGGGCTGCATGTAGGCGTCCTGGCCGCCGTCGGCGAGCAGGTGGTGGAAGAGGAGGCCCTCCTGGAGGGGGGCCAGGGGGTAGACGTCCGCGATGTTGGCGGCGCCGCCGTCGACGGAGGCGGCCACGGTGGCGATTTCCTCGGCGGTGAGGTCGACCAGCGGGAGCATCTCGGGGGTGAGGGCGGTGGCGTCGGCCGGGATCGCGGGGGCGGGGATCTCGGCGCGGGTGGCGCCGGCCGCCGCGGCGAGGCCGGCGGGGGTGGGGGTGTGGAAGAGGGCGCGGACGGTGAGGTCGGTGCCGAGGGCGGCGCGGGCGCGGCCCATGAGTGCGACGGCGAGCAGGGAGTGGCCGCCGAGTGCGAAGAAGTCGTCGTCGGGTCCGACGTGTTCGAGGCCGAGGACGTCGGCGAAGACGCCGCACAGGAGTGCTTCGCGCGGTCCGGCGGGTGCCCTGCCGGGGGTGGTGGTGTGGGTGGGTGCGGGCAGGGCGTTGCGGTCGAGCTTGCCGTTCGCCGTCAGCGGCAGTGCGTCCAGCACCAGAATCGCAGCTGGCACCATGTGACCCGGCAGGCTCGCGGCCAGGTGGGCGCGTAGCGCGGCGGCATCGGTCGTCTCCTGTGGGTGGGTGGGGGTCGTGTAGGCCACGAGTCGCGGGTCGCCGGGGGTGTCCTCGCGGACGACGACGGCGGCGCGGGCGACGTGGGGGTGGCGTTCGAGGGCGGCTTCGATCTCGCCGGTCTCGATGCGGAATCCTCGGATCTTGACTTGGCCGTCGGTGCGGCCGAGGCAGGTGAGGACGCCGTCGGGGCGCTGTCGGGCCAGGTCGCCGGTGCGGTACATCCGCCGGCCCGGCTCGTACGGGTGGGCGACGAACCGTTCGGCGGTGAGGGCGGGGCGGCCGAGGTATCCGCGGGCGAGCTGGTCGCCGGCGAGGTAGAGCTCTCCCGTGGTGCCGGGTGCGACGGGTCGCAGTCGCTCGTCGAGGACGTAGGCGCGGGTGTTGGCGAAGGGCCGGCCGATGACGACGGGGCCTTCGGTGATCCGGGCGGCGGTGGCCCAGACGGTGGCCTCGGTGGGTCCGTACAGGTTGACGGCGGGTATGCCGAGGGCGTGCAGGCGTGCGGCGAGTGCGCCGGGGAGGGCTTCGCCGCCGACGAGGGCGCGTACGGAGGCGGGCGGGGTGCCGGTGTCGAGGAGGGCGCGCC
The DNA here is from genome assembly GCF_053597115.1 of Streptomyces sp. NPDC001515. Classification (NCBI taxonomy): domain Bacteria; kingdom Bacillati; phylum Actinomycetota; class Actinomycetes; order Kitasatosporales; family Streptomycetaceae; genus Streptomyces; species Streptomyces sp. NPDC001515. The sequence goes on along the minus strand of NZ_JBSFHN010000067.1, from coordinate 9,621 downwards.
ACAGGGAGGGGACGGCCTGGAGGGCGGTGGCTCCGCTGGTGCGGAGGAGGTCGAGGAGGGCGTGGGGGTCGCGGACGGTGTCGCGGTCGGCGAGGACGACGGCGGCGCCGTTGACGAGGGGCAGGAACAGTTCGAGGGCCGCGATGTCGAAGGAGACCGTGGTCACGGCGACGAGCCGGTCGTCGGTGGTGAGGGGGGCGTGTGCGGCGACGGCGTGCAGGTGGTGGACGAGCGCGTGGTGGTCGACGACGACGCCCTTGGGGCGGCCGGTGGATCCCGAGGTGTGGATGACGTACGCGGGGTGACGGGGCAGGAGGGCGGCGCGGCCGGGGAGCCGACCGGTGCGGGGGCTCTCGGCGGTGGTGGGGGCGTCGACGGTGACGACGGGGGTGCCGGTGAGTGCCGCGGCGGCGGTGTGCGCGGCGGTGGTCAGGACGCAGACCGGTCGGGCGTCGTTCAGCATGTACGCGATGCGGTCGTGCGGGTAGTCGGGGTCGAGCGGCAGGTAGGCGCCGCCGGCCTTGGTGACGGCGAGGAGGGCGGCGACGAGGTCGGCGCCGCGTTCCATGAGGACGGCGACGACGGTCTCGGGGCCGACGCCGTGGTCGGCGATCTGGTGGGCCAGTTCGTCGGCGCGCGCGTCGAGTTCGGCGTAGGTCCAGGTGGTGGCGCCGTCGACGAGGGCGGTCGCGTCGGGGGTGCGGGCGGCCTGGGCCTCGAAGAGGTCGGGCAGGGTCGCGGCGGGGACGTCGGCCGCCGTGTCGTTCCAGGTGTGCAGGACGCGGTGGAGTTCGGTGTCGTCGAGGAGCGGTACGTCGCCGACGCGGGTCCGGGGGGCGTCGGCGAGGAGTTCGGCGGCGCGTGTGAAGTGCCGGGTGAGGGTCCGGGCCGTGTCGGCGTCGAACAGGTCGGCGGCAGCGATGAGGGTGCCGTGCAGCCCGGCGGGCGTGCCGTCGGCGGCGAAGGTCTCACCGAGGGTGAATTCGAGGTCGAACTTGGCGGCGGAGTCGCCGACGGGCAGCGCTTCGGCATCGACGCCGGGCAGGCGCAGGGCCGCTTCGCCGGTGTTCTGCAGCATGAGCATGACCTGGAACAGCGGGTGCCGGGCCAGGGAGCGAGTGGGGGCGAGGACCTCGACGAGCTTCTCGAAGGGGACGTCCTGGTGCTCGCGGGCGGTGAGGGCCGTCTCCTGGGCCCGGGCGAGGAGTTCGCGGAAGGTCGGGTCACCGGACAGGTCGGTGCGCAGGACGAGGGTGTTGACGAAGAAGCCGACCAGGTCGTCGAGGGCCTCGTCGCCGCGTCCGGCGTCGACGGTGCCGATCGGGATGTCGGTGCCGGCGCCGAGGCGGTGCAGCGTCACGGCGAGGGCGGCCTGGATGACGGTGAAGAGGGTGACGCCTTCGTCGAGGGCGAGACGTGCGAGGCGGGCGTGCGTCCGGGCGGGCAGCCGGAAGGGGACGGTGTGGCCCGTGTGGCCGAGCACGGCGGGGCGCGCGCGGTCGTAGGGCAGGGCGAGTTCCTCCGGCAGGTCCGCCAGGGTGGTGCGCCAGTGGGCGCTCTGGCGGGAGAAGAGGCTCTCGGGGTCGTCCTGCGCGCCGAGGAGTTCGCGCTGCCACAGGGTGTAGTCGGCGTACTGGACGGGCAGCGGCTCCCAGGCGGGGGCCGTGCCCGTGGTGCGGGCCGCGTAGGCGGTGGACAGATCGCGGCCGAGGGGGCCCATGGACCAGCCGTCGCCGGCGATGTGGTGGACGGCCATGACGAGGACGTGGTCCTCGGGGCCGGTCGACAGCAGGCGTGCCTTGAGGGGGAGTTCGGTGGCGAGGTCGAAAGTGTGGCCGACGACGTCGGCGGTCTCCCGGTCGAGCGCGGTGGGGTCGGCGGGGTCGAGGTCGCGGGTCTCCAGGTGCCAGTCCTGTTCGGCGTCCGGCAGGACCCGCTGGTGGGGCTCGCCGGCGGTGACGCCGTAGACGGTGCGGAGGATCTCGTGACGTCCGATCACGTCCCGCAGGGCCGCCTGGAGCGCGTCGCGGTCCACGGGTCCGCGGAGCCGCTGCGCGACCCGGATGTTGTAGACCGCGCTCGGGCCATCGAGCTGGGAGATCAGCCACAGCCGACGCTGAGCGAAGGACAACGGGATCATCAGGACTCCTCCTGGTTACGCATCGGCCGCAGCGCGGGCCTAGCAGAGCTCACATTTCCAAGCTGTCGTACGAGGCCGGACACGGTCCGTGCCGCGAGGAGCACCCGCAGGGGCACCTCGATGCCGAGCGCCGTGCGCAGGCGGCCGGTGAGGCGTGCGGCGAGCAGGGAGTGCCCGCCGAGGGCGAAGAAGTCGTCGTCGACGCCGACCTGTTCGAGGCCGAGGACGTCGGCGAAGGCCGTGCACAGGGCCTTCTCCCGCTCGGTGACCGGTGCGCGGCCGGTGCCGGGGGCGGGGCCGTCGTCGGGCAGGGCGGCGCGGTCGAGCTTGCCGTTGGGCGTCAGCGGCAGGGCGTCCAGCAGGACGACGGCGGACGGCACCATGTGCTCGGGCAGCCGTTCCCTGGCGAAGGCGCGCAGGTCCTCGGCGAGGGTGGCGCCCGCCTGGCCGCCCGGGACGGCGTAGCCGACGAGCCGCTTGCCGCCGGGGGTGCCGTCGCGGACGACGACGGCGGCCTGGGTGACGGCGGGGTGGGCGGCAAGGACGGCACGGACCTCGCCGGGTTCGACACGGAAGCCGCGGATCTTGACCTGGTCGTCGACGCGGCTGGCGAAGACCAGCCGGCCCCCGGGCGTCCAGCGGACCCGGTCGCCGGTGCGGTAGAGCCGTGCGCCCGCCCCGTCGAAGGGGGAGGCGACGAAGCGCTGCGCGGTCAGGCCGGGGCGGCCGGCGTAGGCGCGGGCCAGGCCGGCGCCCGCGATGTACAGCTCGCCGTCGACGCCCACGGGGACCGGGGCGAGGCTGCTGTCGAGGACGTACACCCGGGAGTTGGTGATGGGGGCGCCGATGGAGGGGGTGGCGTCGTCCGAGGTCAGCGGGTCGGACATCGTCGCGCACACGGTGGTCTCGGTCGGGCCGTAGGCGTTGACGAAGCGCCGGCCGCGCGACCAGCGGGCGACGAGTTCGCCGCCGAGGGCCTCGCCCGCGGAGACCAGGGTGGTGACGGGGGCGAGGTCCTCGGGCGCGAGGACGGACAGCACGGCGGGCGGCAGGGTGGCGTGGGTGACGCCGTGCCGGGCGACGAGACCGGCGAGTCCGCCGTCGGGCAGCAGGGTCTCGGCAGGGGCGACGACGAGGCGGGCGCCGGAGCACAGGGCCATGACCAGTTCCCAGGTCGCCGCGTCGAAGCCCGACGAGGCGAACTGCAGGACGCGGCTGTCGGCCCCGACGTCGAAGTGCTCGATCTGGGCCGCGACCAGACTGGCCACGCCCTCGTGGGTGACGACGACACCCTTGGGCCGGCCCGTCGAACCCGAGGTGAAGATCATGTACGCGGGGTGGGCGGGCCGCAGGCGTGTCCCGGTCACCGGTGCGGCGTCCAGCGCCCCGATCCGCGCCGCGAGCGGTTCCTCGTCGAGGACGAGGACCGGGACGCCGGTCCCGGCCGGTACGGCGGGCGCGCAGAGGGCCGAGGCGAGGACGGTGTGCGCGCCGGACTCGGCCAGCATGAACGCGATGCGGTCGGCGGGGTAGGCGGGATCGACCGGCAGGTAGGCGCCGCCCGCCTTGAGGACGCCGAGGAGGGTGACGATCAGGTCGATGCCGCGTTCGCGCACGACGGCGACCACGGACTCGGGGCCGACGCCCCGGCCGGTGAGGAACCGGGCAAGGCGGTTGGCCCGTGCGTCGAGTTCGGCGTACGTGACCTCGGCGTCGTCCGCCGCGACGGCGACGGCGTCGGGGGTGTCGCGCACGCGGGCCGCGAACAGCTCGGGCACGGTCGCGGCCGGCACGTCGGCGGCCGTGTCGTTCCAGTCGGCGAGGACCTGATGGCGCTGGTGCGCGTCGAGAACGCGCACGGTGCCGAGCGGTCGGTCGGGAGCGCCGTCCAGGGCCTGCTCGGCGGCGTCCACCAGGTCGTCGAGGGCGGTGCGCACCAGGGCGACGACGTCCCACGGGTCGACCGGGGCGACGGCGTCGACCATGAGGTCGAGCCCGTCCCGGGCCTCGTCGACGAGCAGGGACAGCGGGTAGTTGGTGCGTTCCCGGGTGAACAGCAGCCGGGTGCCCGGCAGGGAGGTGTTCCAACGGGTGTCGGCGTCCTCGCCCGTGCCGCGCCGGTAGTTGAGGCAGGCGGTGAACAGCGGGGCGTCGCCGTCGATGGCGGCCGCCCGCTGGGCCACGGTCAGGGGGGCGTGCTCGTGCTCCATGAGCCGGGCGAGTTGGCCGCGCATGGCGGTGATCGCCCCCAGCGCGGCGGACCGGTCGGTGCGCACCCGCACGGGCAGGGTGTTGATGAACGGTCCCGGGACCCGGTCGGCGCCCGCTCCGGCGTTCATCCGCCCGAACAGGACGGTACCGAACACGACGTCCTCGCGGCCGCTGACCGCGGCGAGCACCCGGGCCCACGCCACGTGCAGCACGGTCGCGGTGCTCACGCCCGCGCGCCGCGCCACGTCGCGCAGCCGTGCGGTGAGGTCGGGTCCGGCGGCCAGCCGCGCCCGGGTCAGGGTGGCCCCGTCGCCGTGGGCGTCCGCCAGGCCGTAGGGGGCGGTGGTCTCGCTGACGTCGCCGAGCAGCTCGGCGAAGTACCGCTCGTGCTCGGAGCGTTCGGCTCCCCCACGGGCCTGGGCAACGAACGTCCGGAACGGCAGCGGGTCGGGCAGGGTGTCGCCGCGTCCGGCGAGGAACGCGGTCACCTCCTGGAGGAGCACGTCGAGGGCGGTGCCGTCGCGGACCATGTGGTGGGCGCGGATCAGCGCGAGCCACCGCTCGGGGTGCTCCTGGCCGGGCACTGCCGCGCGGTGCAGGTCGAGCAGCGGGGCCGTACGGAGGTCCATGCGCGCGCCGCCCGCGTCGACGAGGTCCGCGACGGCGTCGGTGGTGCCGGGGTCGAGGACGACGTCGGTGACCGGCAGTTCGGCGTGGCGCCGCACCACCTGGACCGGTTCGCGCAGGCCCTCCCAGGCGTACGAGGTGCGGTAGATGTCGTGGCGGTCGACGACCCGCCGCAGGGCGTCGGTGAACGCGTCGAGCCTCTCCCGGGAGTCGAACTCCAGGACCGCCGGCATGACGTAGGCGTCGTCGCCGCCGTCGGCGAGGAGGTGGTGGAAGAGCAGGCCCTCCTGGAGGGGGGCCAGGGGGTAGATGTCCGCGATGTTGGCGGCGCCGCCGTCGACGGTGGCGACGACCGCGTCGAGTTCCGCCTCGGTGAGGTCGACCAGCGGCAGCATCGCCGGCGTGAGCGCGGTGGCCCCCGCCGGGATCAGGTTGGCGGGGACGGTGACCTGCGGGGCGCCGGAGGTCGCGGCGAGGCTCGCCGCGGTCGGGTGGTCGAACAGGGCACGCACGGAGACGGAGACTCCACGGGCGCGCAGCATCTCGATGAGCCGGACCGCCACCAACGAGTGCCCACCGAGTTCGAAGAAGTCGTCGTCCACGCCGACGTGGTCCAGCCCGAGGACCTCGACGAAGGCCGCGCAGATGATCTCCTCGCGGACGTCGGCCGGTGCCCGGCCCGCGCCCGCGGTGGCGGCGAAGTCGGGTGCGGGCAGGGCCTTGCGGTCGAGCTTGCCGTTCCCGGCCAGCGGCAGCGCGTCCAGGACGACGACCGCCGAGGGGACCATGTGCTCGGGAAGCCGCCCGCCGACGAACTGGCGGATCGCCGAGGAGAGTTCGGCCCCCAACTCCTGGTGGTCGTCGGCCACGACGTAGGCGACGAGCCTGCGGTCCCCCGGGCTGTCCTCGCGGGCGACGACGGCAGCCTGATCGACCAGCGGATGAGCGGCGATCACCCCCTGCACTTCACCCGGCTCGATGCGGTAGCCGCGGATCTTGACCTGGTCGTCGGCACGGCCCAGGAAGACCACCTGACCGTCCTGCGTCCACTTCGCACGGTCACCCGTGCGATACATCCGCTCGCCGCTCTCGTACGGGTTGGCGACGAACCGCTCAGCGGTCAGCGCTTCGCGGCCCACATATCCACGGGCGAGGCCGGCACCGGACACGTACAGCTCACCGGCGACACCGACCGGGACCGGCTGGAGACGGGAGTCCAGGAGGTAGAAGCGGGTGTTGGCGATCGGCGTGCCGACCGGGACCGTCCCGCCCGCGATCCCCTCGGCGGTCAGCCTCGTGGTCGCAATGCCGATCGTCGTCTCGGTCGGACCGTAGTGGTTGTGGACCTCCCGCTCACCCGCAGCCCCGAGCAGTTCACGCAGCCAGACCGTCGAAGCGGCCTCGCCACCGAGAACGAGCGACCGCGCAGGCAGCACGGCCTCGAAACCGGACGTGGTCAGCGCGGCCAGATGCGAGGGGACCACCTTGAAGTGATCGATCTCGTGCTCGGCCAGATAAGCGGCGACCCGTTCCGGGTCGGTGACCGCACCCTCCTCCAGGATGTGGAGTTCGCCGCCGGTGGTGAGGCTCGCGAAAACCACCGTGTTGCCCAGGTCGGTCGCCTGGGCCTGGAGCAGCGCGTAACGGGCGCCTTCGCCCGCGAAGCCCAGGCGGTCGGGGACCGAGGCCGTGTAGTTCGCCAGGCCACCGTGGGTGACCGCGACACCCTTGGGCCGGCCCGTCGAACCCGACGTATAGATCACATACGCCAGGGACTGCGGATCGACCTCACGATCAGGGCGCTCCGCGGACGCGGCGGCAAGCTGCATCTCCACGAACGTGTCATCGATCGCCACCAGCCGCGAACGACCGGCGGGCAGCTCGTCCAGAATCTCCTCCGTCGTCAGAGCCAGCGCGGCACGGCTGTCACGGAGCATGAACGCGATCCGGTCCGTCGGCTGCCCCGGATCAATCGGCAGATAGCCCGCCCCCGCCTTCCACACGCCCAGGATCGCCGCGATCACGTCCACACCACGCGGCAGGCACAGACCCACCACCGACTCCGGACCAATGCCCTGACCCACCAGATAATGCGCGAGACGATTGGCCCGAGCCTCCAGCTCGGCGTACGTGAAGTCCGTACCGTCGGCGGTCAGCGCCACCGCACCGGGCACCCGGTCCACCACCCGCTCGAACCCCTCATGAACCAGGACCGACCGACCTTCACTCGCCGTGTCGTTCCAACCCGTCAGGACCCGGCGCCGCTCCTCGTCCGGCAGGACCGCGATCGAGGAGAGCGGTGTGTCGGGGCCGCCGTCGAGGGTGGTTTCCAGGGCGGAGAGCAGCCGGTCGGTGGCGGTGCGGACGAGGACGCCGACCGCGAAGGAGTCGATGGGGGCGACGGAGTCGACCGCCACCTCGGTCCGGTCGCCGTAGTCGTCTACCAGGATGACCAGGGGGTAGTTGGTGCGCTCGCGGACCGAGAGCAGCCGCACGCCGTCCATCCCTTCGTCCACCGCCCGGCCGCTGTTGCGCCGGTAGTTGAGGAAGGAGGTGAAGAGCGGGGTGTCGCCGGTGACGCCGCTGGCGCGCTGGGCGACGACGAGCGGGGCGTGCTCGTGCTCCAGGAGTTCGGCGAGCTGTCCGCGCGTGGCGGACACGGCCGTGTGGGCGCCGAGTTCGCCGGTGCGGATCCGGACCGGCAGCGTGTTCATGAAGGGGCCCGCAACGCGGTCGGCGCCCTGGCCGGCGTTCAGCCGGCCGTACAGCACCGATCCGAAGACGACGTCCTCGCGTCCGCTGAGGGCGGCCAGGACGCGGGCCCAGGCGATGTGCAGCACGGTCGCCGTGCTCGTGCCGAGGCGCTGGGCGACGCTGCGCAGCCTGTCGTGCAGTTCCGGTGCGAACGGCACGACCGCGTGAACGGTGTCGGCGCCGTCGCCGTGTGCGTCGGTCACGCCGTAGGGGGCGGTGGGTTCGGTGACGTCGCCGAGGAGGTCGGTGAAGTAGCGGGTGTGGTCGGTGCGGGATGCCGCTCCGCGTACCTGGGCGACGAAGGTCCGGAAGGGGAGGGGCTCGGGCAGGGCGTCGCCGTGGCCGGCGAGGATCGCTTCGACCTCGTCGAGGACGATCTGCAGCGCCGTGTGGTCGCGGACGGTGTGGTGCATGCGGACGAGGACCAGGTGGCGGTCGCCGGCGGGGTCGGCCGCGACGTGCGCGTCGAGGAGGGGTGCCCTGCCGAGGTCCATCGCGCCGCCGGCGGCGGCGAGGAGCTGGTCGGTCGCGTCGCCACCATCGGCGTCGAGGGAGATATCGGTGACGGGCAGGGTGGCGTGGCGCCGGACGACCTGGACCGGTTCGCGGAGCCCTTCCCAGGCGAAGGAGGTGCGGTAGATGTCGTGCCGGTCGACGACCTGCTGGAGGGCGTCAATGAAGGCGTCCGCCCGGTCGCGCGAGTCGACTGCGAGGACGGCGCGCATCACGTACGCGTCCTCGCCGCCGTCGGCGAGGATGTGGTGGAAGAGCAGGCCCTCCTGGAGGGGGGCCAGGGGGTAGATGTCCGCGATGTTCGCGGCGCCGCCGTCGACGGTGGCGACGACCGCGTCGAGTTCCGCCTCGGTGAGGTCGACCAGCGGCAGCATCGCCGGCGTGAGCGCGGTGGCCCCGGCGGGGATGAGGTTGTCGGGGATCTCCGCCTGGAGGGCGCCGTCCGACGCCGCGAGACCCGCGACGGTCGGGGTGTCGAAGAGAGCGCGGACGGAGATCGTGACGCCGTGGGTACGGAGGGTCTCGATGAGGCGGACGGCGAGGAGGGAGTGGCCGCCGAGGCGGAAGAAGTCGTCGTCCACGCCGACGTGGTCCAGCCCGAGGACTTCGGCGAAGGCCGCGCACAGGATCTCCTCGCGGACGGTGGCCGGGCCCCTTCCCTCGCCCGCGCCGGCGGCGAAGTCGGGAGCCGGCAGGGCCTTGCGGTCCAGCTTGCCGTTGATGTTCAGCGGCAGGGCGTCGAGGACCACGACGGCCGAGGGGACCATGTAGGAGGGCAGCCGGTCGGCGGCGAGGGCGGTCAGGAGCTGCGGCAGCTCGTCGGCCGCCTCGTCCTGGACCGGCACCGCGTACGCGACCAGGTGCTTGCCCCCCGGGGTCTCCTCGCGGGCGACGACGGCGACCTGGGCCACCTGGTCGTGCCCGGCAAGGACGGCCTGGATCTCGCCGAGTTCGATGCGGAAGCCCCGGATCTTGACCTGTTCGTCGGTGCGGCCGAGGTATTCGAGCTGGCCGTCGGCGTTCCAGCGGACGATGTCACCGGTGCGATACATCCGCCGGCCGGTCTCGAACGGGTTGGCGACGAAGCGTTCACCCGTCAGCCCACCACGACCCAGGTAACCACGGGCCAACTGCACACCCGCCAGATAAAGCTCTCCCGCCACCCCCACAGGCACCGGGGAAAGCGTCGCGTCCAGGACATACACACGGGTGTTCGCGACAGGCGCCCCGATCGGCACCGACACACTGCTGGTGCCGGGCACGCACTGCCACGACGTGACGTCGACCGACGCCTCCGTCGGCCCGTACAAGTTGTGCAGCTCGACACCCGGCAGCACAGAGAAGAACCGGTCCCGCACCGACGCGCCCAACGCCTC
>NZ_JBSFHN010000066.1:0-18109 GCF_053597115.1 Streptomyces sp. NPDC001515 | reverse complement strand
TCCACACCACCGGCATCGAGAAGAACACCCACGACAACCCCTTCGGCGCCGTCCTCTCCTTCCGCGGCACCGTCACCGACACCACCGTCGAACACACGCTGGGCGCGGCGATGCCGGACCTCTCGGACCTCTTCGAGGTCGGGGACTCAGCGAAGTTCGCGGTCGGCCAGTGGTGGGCCGTCGAGATCAACGCCCTGGCGGGGAAGTACGAGAAGGAGATCCAGCGCCTCGTCCAGGTCACCGAGGTCGTGGACGGCTCGCACATCCGGGTCAACTACCAGATCGGCTGGGACCTGGCGGCCGGACGCACCCTGACCTGGACCCGGATCGAACCGGTGGACCGCGCCCATGTGCGCAACATGGTCTTCGAGGGCTGGGGCGAGGACGAGATGACCGGCTCGCACCCGGTCTCCTACGAGTACGCGGTGCGCTGCGACGTCTCGGGGATCGAGGCGATCGGCACCTTCTGGCCCGTGGTGATGCGCCGCTGGTGCACGTACTTCCGCACCGAGCGGTGCTCGCTCACCAACCCGAAGTCGGTCACCTACGGCGGGGCCGGCTACCTCACCCAGCAGATCTACTGCCTCTACGGGCACGTGGAGGACTGCCACACCTCCAACGCCCGCCACCTCAACGACTTCACGGCCTCCGCCTACTGCTATGTCACCAACTGCCACGGCGACGGTGACGACGAGGGCCCCTTCGTCACGCACGGCCAGTTCGAGCACGACCTCGTCTACACCGGCAACTCCGGGCTGATGACCTTCGCCAACTCGGGCGCGGCCTGGGGCGGACGGGCCAAGCGCATCACCGTACGGCGCCACGCCTGCTCCTGGTTCGTCGCCCGGGTCAAGATCACCGATCTGACGCTGGAGGACGTGCTGGTCATCGGCAAGGAGTCGCTGGCCGGTTCCGGAATGCTCTGGGTCAACGCGGACGGCGTCCAGATGCGCGGCTGCACGGCCACCGGACCGCTGATCGTCTCGCGGGCCTCGGACCTGTCCGCCCGGCCCAATGTGATCGCCGACTCCTCGTTCGCGTTCGCGGCGGGCGCCGAGATCACCCAGGCCAACGTCACCGCCCCGCTGACCCTCCGGGGCAGCGTGCTGAAGGGCGTGGACGGCGCGGTGTTCAACGGCACCGGACCGCTGGTGCTCGACCAGTGCACGCTGACCGGGTCCAAGAACACCGCCCCGGTCTCCGTCGCCCACTCCGACGTCACCGTGCTCGGCGGCGAACTGCGCGACACCGGGCTCAGGCTGACCTCGGCGAAGGACCAGCGGCTGCGCGTCGACGGCACCCGGCTGTCGGGCACCAACAAGGAGGGCGCCCTGCTCTCCCGCACCGGCGCGGACCGCACCGTCGACTGGCGGCTGAGCGGTCTCGACTCCACCACCGACAAGGCCACCGCCCACATCCGGCTCACCGACGGCACCAACCGCTACCGGGCCACGGGCTCCACCTTCACCGGCGGCCGGCTCGAACTGCGCCCCGCGGCGTTCGGCGCGGGCGGTCATCTGCTGCACACCGGATGCGTCGAGGACGGCACCGAGCGCACCGCCGTCCCGGACGAGGGCGACCGGATCGCCCACACCGCGGCCACCCTGCGGTTCTGACCGCCCACCGCCCCCTTCCCCTCGCACACCCCCGACCACCAGGGATTTCCGTGACCACGCACACCCCGATCACCGGCCGGCCCGTCCGGATCGCGCTCGTCGGCGCCGGCAACCGCGGTCTGACGTACACCGAGTGGATCAAGGCGCACCCCGAGCGCGCCGAACTCGTCGCCGTCGCCGATCCGCGCCCCGCCGCGCGGGCCGCCGCCGGCGCTCCCCTGGAGTTCGACGACTGGCGGCCCCTGGTGGAGGAGCGCATCGCGGACGCGGTGATCGTCGCCACCCAGGACCGCGACCACGTGGAGCCGGTCCTGGCCCTGGCGGAGGCCGGGTACGCGATCCTCGCCGAGAAGCCGCTCGCGCCGACCGAGGAGGAGACCCGCCGGATCGTGGAGGGGGTGGAGCGGGCCGGTGTCCTGTTCGCGGTGTGCCACGTCATGCGGTACACCCCGTACACCGACCTGGTGAAGGAGGTCGTGGACTCCGGGGTGCTCGGGCAGCTCGTCTCGCTCGACCATCTGGAGCCGGTCGGCTGGTGGCACTACGCGCACAGCTATGTGCGCGGCCCCTGGCGCAGCGAGAAGGACTCCTCCCCGATGCTGCTCGCCAAGTCCTGCCACGACCTGGACTGGATCACGTACGTGATGGGCGGCCGGATCGAGCAGGTCACCGGGTTCGGCGGGCTGAAGCACTTCCGGCCGGAGAACGCCCCGGCCGGGTCCGCCGAGCGGTGCCTGGACTGCGCGGTCGAGCCGGGCTGCCCGTACAGCGCGCAGAAGCTGTACCTTCCCACGATCCGGGAGAAGGGCGCGGTCTGGCCGGTCACCCATGTCACCGAGGCGACGGACGAGGCGGGGCTGATCCAGGCCCTGCGCGAGGGCCCGTACGGGGTCTGCGTGTACCGGAGCGACAACGACGTGGTCGACCACCAGGTCCTGGCCATGGAGCTGACGGGCGGGGTGACCGCGACCTTCCAGATGGTCGCGTTCACCGAGCAGACCCACCGCCAGACCCGGATCTTCGGCTCGCACGGCTGGCTCGTCGGGGACGGCGAGCGCGTCACCGTGCAGGACTTCCGGACGGGCGCCACCACCGTCCGTGAACTCGGCGCGTCCGGTTCGAACGCGGCGGACGGGCACGGCGGCGGGGACGCCGCGCTCGTCGAGGCGTTCGTCACCGCGCTCGCCACCGGCGACGCCGGGGCCGTGCGCTCCGGTCCCGCCACCTCGCTGGGCAGCCATCTCGCGGCCTTCGCCGCCGAACGCGCCCGGCACACCGGCACCGTCCAGACGGTCCCGGCGCACTGACCTCCTCTCCTTCCCACCCTCATGTCCCGGAGGACCCCCTCATGTCCCGTACGTCCCGCATCTCCCGCCGTTCCAGACTGCGCGCCCTCGCGGTCCCCGTCGTGGCCACCTCGCTCGCCGCCGGGGTGCTCGCCGGCTGTTCCAGCGACGGCGGCGACGGCAACACCGTCACCATGTGGACCTACCCGGTCATCTTCGACGAGGCCAAGAACAAGGCGTACTGGGACGGTCTGATCAAGGCGTTCGAGAAGGAGCACGCGGGCGTGAAGGTGAAGGTGGAGACCTTCCCGTGGGCCAACCGCGACACCGCGCTGGCCACCGCGATCGCCTCGGGCAAGGGCCCGGACGCGGTCTATCTGATTCCGGACCAGCTGCCGAAGTACGCCAAGAGCATCGTCCCGGCCGACGACTACATGCCGGCCGACGCGAAGTCCGACTACACGGACTTCGCGCTGAAGTCGGTGACGGTCGACGGCAAGGCGCTCGCCACCCCGATCCTGACCAGTGCCAACCCGCTGATCTGCGACAAGCGCGTGTTCGACGCGATCGGGGAGAAGACCTACCCGACGAGCTGGGCCGACCTGGAGGCGCTGGCGCCGAAGCTGAAGGACAAGGGCTACTACGCCACCAGCTACAGCGGGGACACCCAGCAGACCCTGAACATGACGTTCTATCCGCTGCTGTGGCAGGCGGGCGGCGACGTCTTCTCCGAGGACGGCAAGAACGTCACCTTCAACGACGCGGCCGGCGTCAAGGCGCTGACGTACCTGAAGAAGCTGGTCGACGGCGGCTACACCGACAAGGACCTGGTGACCACCACGCCCAAGCTGGAGCAGACCCCGACCGCCAAGGGCAAGATCGCCTGCACCTGGCAGAACACCCCGGCGGACGTCGAGCCGTTCTGGGGCAAGGAGAACATCGTCGTCCGGCCGCCGCTGAAGGAGACCGCCTCGGTCGGCTACGGCACGGTGGGCGCCCTGTCGATGCTGAAGGGCGCCGACAAGAAGAACACCGGCGACTGGCTGAACTTCGTGGCCGAGTCGAAGAACGCGGCCGGGCTGCAGAAGGCCGCGGGCTACTTCCCGGCCCGCACCTCCGGCGGCGACCTCTACCCGGACGACGCGCTCCAGAAGGCCGTGGGCGCGACCCTGCCGAGCATGACCGTGGGCCCGCTCCAGGACAAGGCGCGCGAGGTCCAGGGCGTGCTCGCCCCGGAGATCCAGGCGGCGCTGCTCGGCAAGAAGAGCCCGAAGGACGCGCTGGACGCCGCGCAGAAGGCCGCGCAGGCGATGCTCGGCCGCTGACCGAAGGCCGCGGGGCCGGCCCGTCCGGCCCCGCGACCCCACGGGGGTGATCCCCCCGACCCCCGCAATTCCCCCGTACCGCAAGGAGATCCCCGTGGCAGTCGTCGCGGAACCCACCCGCCGGGGCCGTCGCAGCGGGCCGCAGGCGCGCCGCGAGGCCCGGATCGGCCTGCTCTTCGTCCTCCCCTGCTTCCTGCTGTTCCTCGCCTTCCGGTTCGGTCCGGGCGTCGCCGGTGTGCTGATGAGCTTCACCGACTACTCGCTGACCGGCGGCGGCAGTTTCATCGGGCTGGACAACTTCACCCGTCTCTGGGACGACCCGCTCTTCTGGCAGGCGCTCAAGGTCACGGTCCTCTACACCGTGCTGGCCGTGCCGGGCACCCTGATCGCCTCGGTCTCGCTGGCGCTGATCACCCGGCGCGCGTTCCGGGGCGCGAAGTTCTTCCGCTCGGTGTTCTTCCTGCCGGTCGTCACCTCGCTGGTGCTCGCCGCGACGGTCTTCGTGTGGATCTTCTCGACCGGCGGTCCCTGGTCCACCGTGATGGGCTGGATCGGCCTGTCGGAGTCCTCCTGGCTCTCCGACGACGTGCTGGTGCTGCCGGCGCTCGCGCTCGTCGGGATCTGGTCGCGCTTCGGCTACGGGATGCTCATCCTGCTCGCCCGGATGCAGGACATCCCGCGCGAACTGGAGGAGGCCGCGCTCACGGACGGGGCCGGCCCCTGGCAGCGGTTCCGGTACATCGTGCTGCCGCAGCTCAAGCCCGCCCTGTTCTTCCTCGCGGTGATCGAGACGACGGCGTCCTTCCAGGTCTTCGACGCCGTGTACACGATGACCGGCGGCGGCCCCGCCAACGCCAGCTACACGCTCGTCTTCCAGCTCTACGACGCGGGCTTCAAGTACTTCGACCTGGGTTACGCCTCCGCCATCGGCGTCGCGCTCTTCGCGCTGACCGTCGTGGTCGCGGTGATCCAGCGGCTCGTGATCGGGAAGGACCAGTGACCACCATGACGACAGCCCCCGCCGAGACGAAGGCCCCGCCCGCCGCGCCGGCCCCCGCGCCCCCGGACCGGGCCGCGCGCCGCGCCGAGCGCCGGCTGCGCAAGCTCTCCGAGCAGGACACCGTCCCGCACGGCATGCGCCCCACCCGGGCCGGCCGGATCGGCCGGGCCGTCCTGCTGACGGTGGCCGCGCTGGTCACGGTCTTCCCGTTCTA
The DNA here is from genome assembly GCF_053597115.1 of Streptomyces sp. NPDC001515. NCBI lineage: Bacteria > Bacillati > Actinomycetota > Actinomycetes > Kitasatosporales > Streptomycetaceae > Streptomyces > Streptomyces sp. NPDC001515. Next base: position 12,668 of record NZ_JBSFHN010000066.1, on the reverse strand, counting down.
CGCGATGGTCGTGCTCTCCCTGAAGCCGTCGGCCGCCGTCGACTTCCCCGGCAGCCTGCTGCCGTGGCCGCTGACCGGCGAGGCGTACGACACCGTCATGGGCGCCCAGGACGTGCCGCGCTGGCTGCTCAACACGCTGATCTACTCCGTCGTCTCGGTCGTCGGCGTGCTGCTGCTGGCCTCGCTCGCCGGCTACGCCTTCGCCAAGAAGCGCTTCCCGGGCCGCGAGACGATGTTCTGGTCGTTCCTGTCGATGGTGATGGTCCCGTACCACGTCACGATGATCCCGACCTTCGCGATGATCGCGAAGCTCGGCGGGGTGGACACCTACTGGGGTCTGATCGTGCCGACCCTCGCCAACGCCCAGGCGGTCTTCCTGATGCGGCAGTTCATCCAGGGGTTGCCGGACGAACTGTTCGAGGCGGCCCGGCTCGACGGGTGCAACGAATGGCAGATCTTCTACCGGATCGTGCTGCCGCTGCTGAAGCCGATCCTCGCCACGCTCGGCGTCTTCGTCTTCCTGTGGCACTGGAACGACTTCCTGTGGCCGCTGGTCATCGGCCAGTCCACCGACATGCGCACCCTGACCGTCGGCATCGCCTCGCTCCAGCAGCAGAACGTGCCGCTCAATGTGGTGCTCTCCGGCTCCGTCATCGCGTTCGTGCCCATCTTCGCCGCGTACATGGTGGGCCAGCGCTACTTCACCGAGGGCGTCACCGCGTCCGGAATCAAGGGATAGACACCTGTGTTCACCGATGAGGCCGCACTCGAAGAGCGGCTCGCCACCCCCTCCCCCGCACTGATCGCCGATCTCGGCCGGCTGGAGGGCGACCTGCTCGTGCTCGGCGCGGGCGGCAAGATGGGTCCGAGCCTGTGCCGGCTGGCCCGCCGGGCGCTGGACGCCGCGGGCCGCACGGACCTGGCCGTGTACGCGGTCTCCCGCTGGTCGGACCCGGCGGCGGCCGAGGAGCTGGAGGCCGCCGGGGTCCGTACCGTCGCCTTCGACCTGATGGACCCGGCCGCCGATCTGGCCGCCCTGCCGGACGCCGGGAACGTCGTCTTCATGGTCGGCGCCAAGTTCGGCTCCGCCGGAGCCCCTTCGCACGCCTGGGCGGTCAACGCCGCCATGCCGGACCGGGTCGCCCGGCGCTGGTCCGGGGCGCGGATCGCCGCGTTCTCCACCGGCAACGTCTACCCGCTGGTGCCCGTCTCCTCCGGCGGCTGCACCGAGAGCGACCCGGTCGGCCCGGTCGGCGAGTACGCCATGTCCTGCCTCGGCCGGGAGCGGATCTTCGACCACGCCGCCCTGACCCGGTCCACCAAGGTCGCCAACATCCGCCTCAACTACGCGGTGGACCTGCGCTACGGCGTCCTCGCGGACATCGCCCACCGGGTCATGAACGGCGAGCCGGTCGATGTGACGACCGGCCACGCGAACGTGGTCTGGCAGGGGTACGCCAACGAGGTCGCCCTGCGCGTCCTGCTCCACGCCACCGAGGGCGAGGCGTTCACCCTCAACCTCACCGGACCCGAGACCGCCTCGGTGCGCCGCCTCGCCGGATGGTTCGGCGCGGAGTTCGGCGCGGAGCCGGTCCTGGCCGGCGAGGAGGCCCCCACCGCGCTGCTCTCCGACGCGAGCCGCTGCCACGCCCTCTTCGGCTACCCGGACGTCCCGCTGCGCACCCTCGTCTCCTGGCAGGCGGACTGGCTGCGCCGGGGACTGCCGCTGTCCGGCAAGCCCACCAAGTTCCAGGTCCGCGACGGAAGGTTCTGATCCACCCCATGTCCTCCCCCACCCCGCTGTCCACCCCCGCGCTGGAGCTGCTCGCCGACGGCGTGGCCATCCCGGCGCATCCGCTCGCCCTGCACGAGGACGGCACGTTCGACGAGCGCCGCCAGCGCGCGCTCACCCGCTACTACCTGGCCTCGGGCGCGGGCGGCGCGGCCGTCGCCGTGCACACCACCCAGTTCGAGATCCGCGATCGCGAGGTCGGGCTGCTGCGCCCGGTTCTGGAGCTGGCCGCCGAGACCATCGACGCCGAGGCGGGCCGGCCCTTCGTGAAGGTCGCCGGCGCCTGCGGCTACACCGCCCAGGCCGTCGCCGAGGCCGAGACCGCCGCCGCGCTGGGCTACGACGCGGTGCTGTTGAGCCCCGCCGTCCCCGGAGCCGACGAGAAGGGGCTGCTGGACCGGGCCCGCGCGGTCGGCGAGGTCCTTCCGGTCATCGGCTTCTACCTCCAGGAGGCCGTGGGCGGCCGCTATCTGTCGCCCGCTTTCTGGTCGGCGTTCACCGATCTGCCGAACACCGTCGCGGTGAAGATCGCCCCCTTCGACCGCTACCGCACCGCCGACGTCGTCCGCGCGGTCGCCGCCGCCGACCGGGCCGACGAGGTCGCCCTGTACACCGGCAACGACGACGACATCATCGGCGATCTGCTGACCCCGTACGAGACGGCGGCCGGTACCCGGCGCTGGTTCGCCGGCGGGCTGCTCGGCCAGTGGGCGGTGTGGACGCGCTCCGCGGCGGTCCTGCTGGAGGACGTGCGGCGGGCCCGCGCCGGGGACCACGAGGCGATGGTCCGCTGTCTGGCCCGCCGCCCGGAGCTGACCGACGCCAACAGCGCCGTCTTCGATGTGCGCGGCGCCTTCCGCGGCTGCATCGCCGGGGTCCACGAGGTGCTGCGCCGGCAGGGCCTGCTCTCCACCATCCGGTGCCTGGACCCTGCCGAGACGCTCTCGCCGGGGCAGGCCGAGGAGATCTCCCGGGTCTGTGCCGCCTACCCCTGGCTGACCGACGACGCCTTCGTCGCGGAGCACCTCGATGACTGGCTCTCCTGAGTCGGCGGCCGGGGACCGCCCCCGGGTCGTCGTCGCCGTGCCGCCGGGGCTGCGCGGGCAGTTCTTCACCGACGCGGTGTGGCGCGAGCTGGAGCGCGCGGCCCGTCTCGTCGTCGTCGACGACCACCGGGACCGGGCGGCCGTCGCGGCGGCCCTGCCCGGCGCCCGCGCGCTGATCACCGCGTGGGGCGCGCCGAAGGTGGACGCCGCGCTGCTGGACGCCGGGGACCGGCTGGAGCTGGTCGCCCACACCGGTTCGGCGGTGGCCCCCTATGTGACCGAGGACGTGTTCCGGCGCGGGGTGCGGGTCACCCAGGCCGGGGACGAGATGGCCCGTCCGGTCGCCGAGGTCGCGCTCGCCTTCACCCTGGCGCTGCTCCACCGCGTCCACCGCTTCGACCACGCGCTGCGCTCCGGGCTGGACTGGGCGGCGGCGAGCGAGGCCCCGCCGCGCCACGAGATCCACGGCAGCGAGATCGGGGTGATCGGCGCCTCACGGACCGGCCGGGCCTACATCGCGCTGGTGCGGGCGATGGGCGCGCGGGTGAGCGTCACCGATCCGTTCCTGTCGGAGGCGGACGCCCGGGAGCTGGGGGTGGCGTCCGTGCCCCTGGAGACGCTGCTCACGCACAGCAGGATCGTGGCCGTGCACGCCCCGGTCACCGAGGAGACCCACCGGATGCTCGGGGCGCGGCAGTTGGCCCTGATGCCGGACGGTGCGGGGCTGGTGAACACGGCCAGGTCCTGGCTGGTGGACGAGGACGCGCTGCTGGCGGAGCTGGCCTCGGGGCGGCTGGACGCGGCGATCGACGTGTTCGACGCCGAGCCGCTGCCGGTGGACCACCCCTTCCGGTCGCTGCCGAACGTGCTGCTGACACCCCATCAGGCGGCGGGCAGCGTGGAGTGCCGGCAGCGGCTCGGCACCAGCGCCGTGGACGAGGTGCTGCGGCTGCTGTCCGGGCGGCCCCCGGCGCACGCCGTCACCGCCGACGCCCTGGCCCGGCTGCACTGACCCCTGTCCCCCTCATCCCCGTACCCTCAGGAGATCCCCCATGCGTCTGATGCGCGTCGGCGAGCCGGGCCACGAGCGCCCCGTCGCCGTCTGTCCCGAAGGCCGTCACTACGATCTGTCGGGCGTCACCGACGACATCGACGGCGCCTTCCTCGCGGCGCTCGCCGACCACCCGCACCTGATCCCCGCCGAGCCGAAGCTCCCGGAGACCGACATCACCGGGCAGCGCGTCGGCGCCCCGGTGGCCCGGCCCTCCGCACTGCTGTGCATCGGGCAGAACTACGCGGCCCACGCCGCGGAGTCCGGTGCCGAACCGCCCGAGCAGCCGATCCTCTTCTACAAGTCGCCGAACACGGTGGTCGGTCCGTACGACGACGTGCTGATCCCGCGCGGCTCGAAGAAGACCGACTGGGAGGTGGAGCTGGCCGTGGTGATCGGGCGGCGGGCCTCCTATCTGGACTCCCCCGCCGACGCCGCCGCCCACATCGCGGGCTACGCGGTGAGCAACGACGTCTCCGAGCGCGCCTTCCAGCTGGAGGAGTCGGGCGGCCAGTGGTCCAAGGGCAAGAGCTGCGCGACCTTCAACCCGCTGGGTCCGGTGCTGGTGACGGCCGACGAGGTGGGCGACCCGCAGGCGCTGCGGCTGCGGAGCTTCGTCAACGGTGAGGCCCGCCAGGACTCCTCCACCGCGGACATGATCTTCAGCGTGGCGCATCTGGTGCACCATCTGTCGCAGTACCTGGTGCTGGAGCCGGGCGATGTCATCAACACGGGGACGCCGCAGGGCGTGGCGTTGTCCGGGCGGTTCCCGTATCTGGCGGCCGGCGATGTGATGGAGGTCGAGATCGCGGGCCTGGGCCGGCAGCGCAGCGTCTGCCGGCCCGCGTAGCGAAAGGCCCCGGGGGCGTCGGCCCCCGGGCGCGCGGCCTGGGCTCAGTCCTCCGGGAGTTCGACGGGGGCGATCTCGTCGAAGACGTCGCCGGGGCCGGGGTTGGTCGTGTCGGTCGCGCCGCCGAACTGGGTCATCACGCCCCAGACGGCGTTGAGCGCGGTCTGGACGGCCCCCTCGGCCCAGCCGGCCGTCCAGGAGATGTCGTCGCCGGCCAGGAACAGTCCCCGCTTGTCGGCGGGCAGCCGGTCCTGCATGAAGTGGGTGAACAGCCGCCGCTGGTAGCGGTAGTGGCCGGGCAGGTTGGCCTTGAACGCGCCCATGAACCAGGGCTCGTTCTCCCAGGAGACGGTGACCGGGTTGCCGGTGATGTGGCCCCGGATGTCGACGTTCGGGTAGATCTCGCCGAGCGACTTGAGCATGACGTCCATGCGCTCGGCCGCCGAGAGCGGCAGCCACTTCAGGCTGTCGTCGCACCAGGTGTAGGAGAGGCAGATGGCGGCCGGGCGGTCCGGGCCGTCGTCCAGGAGATAGGTGCCCCGGGTCATCCGGTCGGTCAGCGTCATCGACATGGTGTCGCGGCCGGTCCTCTCGTCCTTGTCGAGCCAGAACGGGCGGTCGACGGGGACGAAGAGCTTGGACGACTCCATGTAGTGGGTGCGTTCCATCGCCGTCCAGTGGTCGATGGGGAAGAGCGCGTCGTCGCAGTCGATCTTGGAGAGCAGCAGCCAGGACTGCCCGGTGAAGACGGCGGCGCGGTAGGTGCGGATGTCTCCGGAGGCGTCGGTGACGGTGATCCGGTTGCCGGCGGTGCGGTGCAGCCGGGTGACGGCACCGCGCGGGGCGCCGTCGTGCAGCGAGGCCAGCGAGGTGCCGAGCGGCCAGTGGACGATCTTGCGCGGTTCGCGTTCCCAGAGGCGCTGCGGGAGCTGCTGGCTGCCGCCGACGATGGAGCGGTGGTGGTCGTCGGCCTCGGTGTAGACGACGCGCAGGATCTCCAGGATGGAGTTGGGGAAGTCGGTGTCCCAGCCGCCGGTGCCGAAGCCGACCTGGCCGAAGATCTCGCGGTGCCGGAAGGACGTGAAGGCGTCGGAGTCGCAGAGGAATCCGTAGAAGGTCTGGTTGTCGAGCTTCTCGACCAGCCGGGCCCAGATCGCGCGGATCGTGGGAACGTCGCGTTCGCGCAGGGCCCGGTTCATGTCGGAGAAGTCGGCGCCCTCCTCCAGGCAGCGGTTCCAGGCGTCCATCACCTCGCGGTAGACCTGCGGGAGCTCGTCGATGGTGCGGGCGTAGTGCGACTCGCCCTTGAGGTCCACGACGGTGGAGGGGGTGGCCGGGGAGAGCGGGTTGGGGAACGGCTTCGTCTCCAGGCCGACCAGGTCGATGTAGTGCTGGAGCGCGGTCGAGGAGGGCGGGAAGCGCATGGCGCCCATCTCGGCGGTGAGAGGCTCTCCGTCGGTGCCGCAGCCCTCGAACTCGACGGTGCGCAGCCGTCCGCCGATGCGGTCGGCCTCGTAGACGACGGGCCGCAGCCCCATCTTCATCAGTTCGTAGGCGGTGACGATGCCGGAGAGCCCGCCGCCGATGACGGCCACCTCGCTGCCGTGCTCGGTCGCCGGTATCTGGCCCAGTCCCGCCGGGTGCGCGAGGTAGTCGTCGTACGCGTACGGGAAGTCCGGGCCGAACATGGTGATCGGCGGGGCCGCTTCCTCGGTGTGCTGGACGGCGGGGGGCACGGCGGTCATGGGGTGCGGGCTCCTTGCGGGAAAAGAAGGGGGAGAGAGGTGGGCGGCGGGCTCAGACGAGGGAGCCGTACAGGCCGGGCCGGCGGTCGCGGAGGTAGGGGTTGGCGTCCCGGGAGGCGGCCAGCAGCGCGGGGTCGACGTCACCGACGAGGAGTTCGGTGCCGTGTCCGGCGCGGGCGCGGACGGTGCCGTCGGGCCCGGCCAGGCAGCTGAGTCCGGTGAACGAGAAGGCGCCCTCGGTGCCGGTGCGGTTGGCGTAGGCGACGTAGAGCTGGTTCTCGAAGGCGCGGACCGGGACGAGCGACTGGGCGACGAAGGCGTAGGGGTGCATCAGCGCGGTGGGCACCAGCAGCAGATCGGTGCAAGCCAGCGCGTGTGCCCGTACGTTCTCCGGGAACTCGACGTCGTAGCAGATGAGCAGTCCGACCCGGACGCCGTCCACCTCGGCCTGGACGACGGGCCGGTCGCCGGGGGTGAACCAGCGCTCCTCGAACTCCCCGTAGAGATGGGTCTTGCGGTAATGGGCGAGCGGGCTGCCGTCGGCGGAGAGGAGCTGGACGGCGTTGTACAGGGTCTCGCCGTCGCGTTCCGGGTATCCGTAGGCGACGGCGAGCCCGTGCCGCGCGGCGATCGCGGCGACGGCGCGGGCGGAGGGCCCGTCGGCGGCCTCGGCCAGCCGGGGCACGTCGTCGCCGATGGCGTAGCCGGTGAGATACATCTCGGGGCAGACGAGGAGCCGGGCGCCCGCGGCGGCGGCCCGGCCGGCGGCCTCGTCGAGCGCGTCGAGGGACCCGGCGACACGGCCCGGGGTTCCGGTGCCCTGGAGCAGGGCGGTACGCAACGACGGCATGGCTGACCTCGAACAATGCGGGCGGGGCGGGGAGACGTACTGACGGTACGTTCCGCGATTCGCCCCGGACAAGGCGCGAGCGTTGCGCGCCGACCGTCGATCCGTTGCGTGTGATCGGGCGGGTGCGGTGATTCGTTGCGCGGGGGGCCTGCGGGGCGGGGAGGGCTGGCCGGGCGGGCCCGAGAAGCAGCGCCGAGGGCTAGCCGGGCGAGCCCGAGGAGTAGCGCCGCAGGAGGGGTGAGAGCACCAGGACGGACTTGGTCCGCTCGACGTACGGCTCGCCCGCGATCCGCTCCAGCACCTGCTCGAAGTGGCGCATGTCCGCGGCGAAGACCTGGACCAGGGCGTCGGCGTCGCCGGTCACGGTGGAGGCCGAGGCGACCTCGGGGTAGCGGGCCAGGCCCTGCTTGATCGACTCCGGGGAGGTGTTGCGGCGGCAGTAGATCTCGATGTACCCCTCGGTCTCCCAGCCGAGCGCGGCGGGGTCGACCCGGACGGTGAACCCGGTGATGGCCCCTTCGGCGCGGAGCCGGTCCACCCGGCGTTTCACGGCGGGGGCGGAGAGCCCGATGAGGGCGCCGATGTCCGCGTAGGAGCGGCGGGCGTCCTCCGCGAGGGCGTGGACGATGCGTTCGTCGAGGTCGTTCAGTCGCACGTCGTACGGGTCACTTCTCTGCGCTGGGCCCCGGCGGGGCGGGTCGTGGTGGCCGGCGGGCGGTGTCGCCCTCGGAAGTAGACCACGGCCCGCCCCTCGGGGCGCGCTCACCGCGGGGGCGCGGGATCAGAACGGGAACTGCGAGCGCCCGTGCTGCACGGAGATCCACTTCTGGGTGGTGAAGGCGTCCAGCATCGCGTCGCCGTTGAGCCGTCCCAGCCCGGAGTTCTTCTCGCCGCCGAAGGGGACGACGGGCTCGTCGTGGACCGTGCCGTCGTTGATGTGGATCATGCCGGTGCGGATGCGCTGCCCGACCCGGACGCCGCGCTCGACGCTGCCGGTGTGCACGGCGCCGCTGAGGCCGTAGGGGGTGTCGTTGGCGATCCGGACGGCCTCGTCCTCGCCGTCGAAGGGCACCAGGAGGGCGACCGGGCCGAAGATCTCCTGGGAGAGGACCGGGGAGTCGGCGGGCAGGCCGGTGAGGACGGAGGGGCTGACGAGGTTGCCCTCGGCCCGGCCGTGCAGCAGGGCCGTCGCCCCGTCCGCGACGGTCCGGTCGACGAGCGCGGATATCGCCTCGGCCTGGGTGGAGTTGATCAGCGGGCCGATCTGGGTGGCGGGGTCGGCCGGGTCGCCGACGCGCAGGGAGGCGACCTTGGCGACGAACTTCTCGGTGAACTCCCGCTCCACCGCCCGGTCCACGAGGATGCGGTTGGCGGCCATGCAGACCTGCCCCTGGTGCACGTACCGGCTGAAGACCGCCGCGTCGACGGCGTAGTCCACGTCGGCGTCGTCCAGGACGATCAGCGCGCTGTTGCCGCCGAGTTCGAGCACGGCGCGCTTGAGGTGCGCCGCGCAGACCGTGGCGACGTGGCGGCCGACCTTGTCGGAGCCGGTGAAGGAGATGACCTGCGGGACGGGGTGCTCCAGCAGCGCGTCGCCGATCTCCGCGATGTCGGTGACCAGGACGTTGAGCAGGCCGGCCGGAAGTCCGGCGTCCTCGAAGATCTTGGCCACCAGGGTGCCACCGCAGACGGGGGTGTTCTGGTGGGGTTTGAGGACGACGGCGTTGCCCAGGGCGAGGGCGGGCGCCACCGACTTCAGGGAGAGCAGGAAGGGGAAGTTGAAGGGGCTGATGACGCCGACGACCCCGGCCGGGAGGCGGTAGACGCGGTTCTCCTTGCCCGGGGTCGGGGAGGGCAGGATCTGTCCGGTGGAGCGCAGCGCCAGGACAGCGGCCTCGCGCAGGAACTCCTTGGCCAGGTGCAGTTCGAAGGCGGCCTTCAGCCGGGTGCCGCCCAGCTCCGCGACGATCGCGTCCGCGATGGCGTCCTCGCGCTCCTCGACGAGGCGCAGCGCCTTCTCCAGGACGGCCCGGCGGGCGTAGGGGTTGGTGTCCGCCCAGGCCCGCTGGGCGGACTCGGCGGCGCGGTAGGCCCGGTCCACCTCGTCGGCCGTGGCGACGGTGATGGAGGCGAGCTTCTCCCCGTCGTACGGGTTGAAGTCGACGATGTCCCAGGACCCCTTCCCCGGCCTCCACTCTCCGTCGATGTACTGCTGGGCCAGTTCGGTGAAGAAGGACATGGGATCCCTTACCGGAGAGGGGCGAGTAACTGAAAGCAATTCATGTTACTTATCATCCCGGGGAGTTGGTACGGCTCCGAGGCGCGCCGCCCGCCACTTCCGGCCACGCCCCGCGGATCACCGCGGGCGCACACGACGGCGCCCCTTCCGGCACGAACGGCCGGAAGGGGCGCGAGGGTTGCGCTAGCGCGGGATCAACTCCAGCTGGCGTGCAGCGGCTTGCCCTCCGCGTAACCGGCGGCGCTCTGCACCCCGACGACAGCCTTCTCGGCGAACTCGGCGAGGGAGGCCGCACCGGCGTAGGTGCAGGAGGAGCGCACGCCCGCGATGATCGAGTCGATCAGGTCCTCGACGCCGGGGCGGGCCGGGTCCAGGAACATCCGCGAGGTGGAGATGCCCTCCTCGAAGAGCGCCTTGCGGGCGCGGTCGTACGCCGACTCGTCGGAGGTGCGGTTCTTCACGGCGCGCGCGGACGCCATGCCGAAGGACTCCTTGTAGAAGCGTCCGTCGGCGGACTGCTGGAGGTCGCCGGGGGACTCGTAGGTGCCGGCGAACCAGGAGCCGATCATGACGTTCGACGCGCCGGCGGCGAGGGCCATGGCGACATCGCGGGGGTGGCGGACGCCGCCGTCGGCCCAGACGTGCTTGCCGTACTTCTTCGCCTCGGCCGCGCACTCCAGAACGGCGGAGAACTGCGGGCGGCCCACGCCGGTCATCATGCGGGTGGTGCACATGGCGCCGGGACCGACCCCGACCTTGATGATGTCCGCGCCGGCCTCGATGAGGTCGCGGACCCCTTCGGCGGCGACGATGTTGCCCGCCACGATCGGCACCCGGGGGTCGAGGGCGCGGACGGCGCGGACGGCGCTGATCATCGACTCCTGGTGGCCGTGCGCGGTGTCGACGACGAGGGTGTCGGCCCCGGCGTCGAGCAGCTGCTTGGCCTTGCCCGCGACGTCTCCGTTGATGCCGACGGCGGCCGCGATCCGCAGCTTGCCCGCTCCGTCGGTGGCCGGGGTGTAGAGGGTGGCGCGCAGCGCGGCCTTGCGGGTGAGGATGCCGACGAGCTTGCCCTCGGCGTCCACGGCGGGGGCGAGCTTGCGGTTGGCGCCGTCGAGCTTGTTGAAGGCGTCGCGCGGGTCGATGTCCGCGTCCAGCAGGAGCAGGTCCTTGGACATGACCTCGGTCAGCTGGGTGAAGCGGTCGACACCGGTCAGGTCGTGGTCGGTGACCACGCCGACGGGCCGCCCGTCGGCGTCCACGACCACACCGGCGCCGTGGGCGCGCTTGGGCAGCAGCGACAGGGCGTCGGCGACGGTCTGGCCGGGGGCCAGCACGATCGGGGTGTCGAGCACCAGGTGGCGGGTCTTGACCCAGCCGATGACGTCGGTCACGACCTCGATCGGGATGTCCTGCGGGATGACGACGAGGCCGCCGCGGCGGGCGACGGTCTCGGCCATCCGGCGGCCGGCGATGGCGGTCATGTTCGCCACGACGAGGGGGATGGTGGTGCCGGTGCCGTCGGGCGAGGCCAGGTCGACGCCCTGGCGCGATCCGACCGACGACCTGCCCGGAACCATGAAGACGTCGTCGTACGTGAGGTCGTACGGGACGGACGGGGACTCTGTGTAGCGACCGGTGCCGGGCTCAAGAAAACGCATAAGACTCATTTTTTCATACGAAACGGCGCAGGTCGCTTCCATGAAGACACAGCAAACGACTCCCTCGTTCGTATGTTCCTCCAAGGGAACACATCTCGGGAGTCCCGGGCAAGGGGAACCTGCCTTGCTCGCAGACCCTACCCGACGGGCGTGCGAATCATTCGTGATCATCCCCTCTGGACCTGGTGACTGGGGGTCAGGTAGCTTCAAACGCGCAGGTCCCGCGGGTCTCCCCAATGCCCCGGATCAACAGGCGGCGCGGCCCCCAACTCGCGCCGCACACACGACCGGAGAGGATCACGTGCCGCCCGTGGACAGCCAACTTCCGGACATTTACTGCCCGTTCGTCCCGCAGACCAATCCGCACGTGCCGCACGTCCGGGACCACCTGGACCGCTGGACGCGCAAGACCGGTCTGGTGCACCGGGATTCGGCCCGGGAGCGCTTCGAGCAGGCGGACTTCGGCGCCTTCGTCGGCATGGTCTACCCGACGGCGGACAGCGAGAAGCTGGACCTCGTGGCGGACTGGTTCGTCTGGCTGTTCCTGGTCGACGACCAGCTCGACGACGGCCACCTCGGCCGCAGCCCCGAGCGGGTGCGCGATGTGGTCGCGCTGATGCAGAACGTGGTCGAGGGCCGCCGCACCGGCGTCCTGGAGAACGAGGAGCTGCCCGCCGCCGTCGTCGCCCTCATCGACCTGTGGGAACGCACCACACCGACGGCGGCGGTCCACTGGCGGCGGCGGTTCGCCTGGCATCTGATCACCTACCTCACGACGGCCACCACCTGGGAGGCCGGCAACCGCGCCGCCGGCGTCGTCCCGGCGGAGGACACCTACATCGAGAAGCGCCGCCACACCGGCGCGATACACGTCTGCATGGACCTCATAGAGATCGTGGAGGGCATCGAGGCCCCCCAGTCGATCCACAACGATCCGCGCTTCATCACGGCGCTGGAAGCCTCCTGCAACGTCGTGTGCTGGGCCAACGACGTGTACTCGTACGAGAAGGAGCAGGTCCTCGGCGAGATCCACAACCTCGTCCACCTGGTCCGCCACCACCGCGGTCACGGCAAGCAGGAGGCGCTGGAGCACGTCTGCGCGCGGATCGCCACCGAGACCGAGCGCTTCCTCCACGCGGAGGCGGAGCTGCTGGCCGCCTATCCGGAGCTCGCCCCGATGCTGCGGCCGTATCTGGACGGGATGCGCAGCTGGATGCGCGGAAACCTCGACTGGTCCCGGCAGACGCCCCGCTACAACCCGGACGACGTCGCCCAGTACGAACGGCCCGAGCAGTATCTGGAGGCGACGGTCCTGGGCGTCGAGACGCACTGAGCGCACGCGGAGGGGCGGGGGGGCGGCGGGCCCCCCCCCCCCCCCCCCCCACCCCCCCCCCCCCCCCAGACCGGCGGGCCCCCGCAACCACCGCGCGCGCG
>NZ_JBSFHN010000065.1:0-19835 GCF_053597115.1 Streptomyces sp. NPDC001515 | reverse complement strand
GCGGTGAGGACGGCGAGGTGATCACCGCTCGGTACGGGCCCCTTCGCGCGGGCGACGCGGGTGTCAGGCCGCCTTGGCCTTCGTGGCGTACATGTCGACGTACTCCTGACCGGACAGCCGCATCACCTCGGCCATCACCGAGTCCGTCACCGCCCGCAGCACATAGCGGTCGCGGTCCATGCCCTCGTAGCGGGAGAACTCCATCGGCTCACCGAAGCGCACCGTCACCTTGCCCGGCCGCGGCAGACCCGCGCCCCCGGGCTGGAGCTTGTCCGTGCCGATCATCGCGAACGGCACCACCGGGGCGCCCGTCATCAGCGTCAGCCGCGCGATGCCCGTACGGCCCCGGTAGAGCCGGCCGTCGGGGGAGCGGGTGCCCTCCGGGTAGATCGCGAACGCCTTGCCCTCCTCCAGCACCCGGCGCCCCGTCATCAGCGCCGCGACACCGCCGCGCCCGCCGTCCCGGTCCACCGGGATCATGCCGACGCCCGTGAAGAACCAGGCCATCAGCCGGCCCTTGAGCCCCTTGCCCGTGACGTACTCGTCCTTGCCGATGAAGAACACCGGACGGTCGCAGCAGATCGGCATGATCATCGAGTCGATGAACGTCAGATGGTTGCCCGCGAGGATCACCGGCCCGGTGCCCGGAACGTTCTCGATGCCCTCTATCCGCGGACGGAACATCAGACGCAGGATCGGTCCGAGCACTGCCTTGATGAGTGCGAGACGGGACAACGGTTCCTCCGGTGTAGTGGCCGGGTCGGCCGAGGCAGGGAAGTGAGCGGGTCCGTGCAGGTGAGGACGATACTCGCGGGTACTCGCCGCACGCACATCGGGTTCATCCAGTGGATACGCAGTGTTGATGCGTGTTTCCGCCATGTTCGCCCAGGTGCCGCCGTCCGGACGGCACCGCTGCCTACGCTCGATCCTCGCACGACAGGTGCCGTACATCACATGCGAGGAGCCTTCATGTCAGAGCGTGCGCAGGCCGCCCCCGGACGACGGACCGTCATGGGCGCGGGGGCCGCCGTACTCGGAGCCGCCGCCCTCGGCGCCACCGGCACGGCGCGGGCCGCGGAGAAGAACGCCGGAACGTCCGCGGGACACGGCGCCGGACGCCGCCTCGACCTGCCCGTCCCCACGGTCATCGGCCACCGCGGCACCAGCGGCTACCGCCCCGAGCACACCCTCGGCTCCTACCAGCTCGCCCTCGACATGGGCGCCCACATCATCGAACAGGACCTGGTGCCCACCCGGGACGGCCATCTCGTCTGCCGCCACGAGAACGACATCACCGCCACCACCGATGTCGCCGACCACCCCCAGTTCGCGAGCCGCAGGACCACCAAGACCGTCGACGGCACCGCCCTCACCGGCTGGTTCACCGAGGACTTCACCCTCGCCGAGCTGAAGACCCTGCGCGCGAAGGAGCGCATCCCCGGCACCCGCCAGAAGAACACGCTCTACGACGGCCGCTGGGAGGTCCCCACCTTCGAGGAGGTCCTGCGCTGGGCCGACCGCGAGGGCCGCCGCCGGTCCCGGCCGGTCTGGCTGTACGTCGAGACCAAGCACCCCACCTACTTCCGGGGCCTGGGCCTCGGACTGGAGGAACCCCTCGCCCGGCTCCTGCGCCGCTACGACCGCCACCGCGCCCAGTCGCCCGTGATCCTCCAGTCCTTCGAGCCCAGCAGCGTCCAGCGGCTGTCGAAGCTCGTCGCGACCCCGCGCATCGTCCTGCTCTCCGGCGCCGGCTCCAAGCCCTGGGACTTCGTCGCCACCGGCGACCCGCGCACCACCGACGACCTGATCCGCCCGGCCGGACTGAAATGGATGGCCTCCTACGCCCAGGGCATCGGCCCCACCCTGGACCTGATCATCCCCAAGGACGCCTCCGGCCGGCTCACCACGCCCACCACCCTGGTGCGCGACGCCCACGCGCAGGGCCTCGTCCTCCACCCGTACACGATGCGCAACGAGAACGCCTTCCTGCCGGCCGACTTCCGCCGGGGCAGCGATCCCAACGCCTACGGCGACGCCTTCGGCGCCTTCGCCGCGTACTTCGCCACCGGCATCGACGGAATCTTCTCCGACAACCCGGACACCGCGCTCCTGGCCGCCGCGGACTTCGCCGCCGAGTAGGGCCTGCCGTCCGGGTCGTGCCGGGCTCGCGTCAGCACCCGGCCGGGGCGTGCCCCGGTCGGGTGGTCCCGGCGGGTTCCGCGACCGGCGGAGCCCGCACCGGGTCGGGTGGGGGCGTGACCACGACCGATCTCTCCCGCACCCCTTCCGCCCACGGCGCCGCCGCCCTCGTCCGCACCCTGTCTCCGCTGGTCGGGGCCGAGGCGCGCGCCGAGGCAAGTGCCACCGGGGCGGCCCTCGACCCCGCCGACCTCGAACAGACCGTCTGGCTGCGGCTGCTGGAACGGCTGGCCGACCGGGGCGCGCCCGCCGACCCCGGCCGCTGGGTGCGCGACACCGTCCGGGCGGAGGCCCGCCGCGCCCGCCGCGCCGTCCTGCGCGAACACCCCTACGACGACCGGACCGCCGCCGCCCCCGCCGGCCCCGACGGCTGCCCCGAGCGGGCCTTCCTCCGCGCCGACCGGCGGCGGATCCTGCGCGCCGCCGTCGCCCGGCTCTCCGCTCCCTGTGCCCGCTTACTGGAGGCGCTGCTCTCCCCGGACGACCCCACCTACCGCGAGATCGCCGGGGCGTTGGGTATGTCACAGGGGAGTTTGGGCCCGATGCGTTCCCGATGCCTCGGATGTCTGCGCAGAATGCTCGCGGCGGAGGTTGTCGCTCCTGAACTGCGGGGAAAGGAGCGGTAGACAACCGGCGGAACAGGTGAGCGAGAGGCATGCGCAGATGGGCATGAGCGTGATCATCTCGGCGGCGGAGACGCAGGACGCCGAGCAGATCTTGAAACTCCAGTACCTCTGTTTCCAGAGCGAGGCGGAACTGTACGGGAACTACCGGATCGACCCGCTCGTCCAGACCCTCGACTCGGTCCGCGCCGAGATCGCGACGAACCTGGTGTTCGTGGCGCGGCTCGGCGACGAGGTCGTCGGTTCGGTACGCGGCTCGACGGGACGGGACGGGGCCGGCGAGATCGGGCGGCTCTGCGTCCACCCCCGGCTCCAGGGCCACGGCCTGGGCGCGCGGCTGCTGGGCGCGGCGGAGGCCGGACTCGCCGACCAGCGGGCGGCGACCCTCTTCCGGCTCCACACCGGACACCGCAGCGAAGGCAATCTGCGGCTCTACCGGCGCGCGGGCTACGCGCCGGTCGGCAACACCACGGGCGGCGACGGCGTCCGGATGATCCTGCTGGAGAAGGAGGCCACGGCGCCCGCGTACGTCACGAGCGCCTGAGCGCTCACGCCGAGCGGGCGCGGCGCAGCCACATCATCCCGGTGACCGGAAGGATCACCGGGATGAACAGGTAGTCCCGGCCGAAGTACGACCACACCGTGGCGTCCGAGAAGGCCGAGGGCTCCACCAGCGTCCACGTCCCCACGACCAGCACCCCGGCCAGCTCGGCGGCGCAGCACACCAGCGCCGTCCGGCGCGCCCGCTCGCCCCCGCGCACCAGCGAGTAGGTGATGAAGCCGTAGACGAGGGCGGCGCCCGCCGACAGTACGTAGGACAGGGGCGCCCTGGAGAAGTCCAGGATCATCTGGACCACGGCGCGCGAGGCCGCGGCCACGGTGAACACCCCGTAGAACCAGACCAGCACCCGGCCGGGACCGGTGCCCAGGTCGAAGGGGCGCTTGGCGTCGGCGGCAGCGGCGGGGCCGCTCTCGGTGTCGGTCACGGTCAGCTTCCCCAGATGTCGTAGAGCCGTACTTCCAGCACGGCCAGCACGACCGCGCCCGCCGCCACCGTCACGGAACCCCACCGGGTCCGCTCGCTCAACGACAGGAACCCGGCCGCCGGCACGGCGAGGAAGGCGCCGATCAGATACGCGATGAAGATGGTCATGCCCTGGTCCGGCCGCTCGCCCCGGGCCAGCTGGACGACGCCCACCACCAGCTGGGCCAGTGCCAGCACCGAGACCACGGCCATGCCGATGAAGTGCCAGTCCTTGGTGGGCTGGTCCCGGTAGGCGGCGAATCCGCACCAGGCGGCGAGGGCGAGGGCGGCCGCGGCGACCGCGATCGTCAGGGCGTCGAGCATGAGGCGAGGGTATTACGGGCGGATCCGCCCCCCGCGTGCGCCCCCGGGGCGGCCCTCGGACGCCGTGGCCTTGACCACAGCCCGCCTCCCGGGCCGGACGGCGGGCGGGGTGGCCCTCTCCCCGGGCCGGACGGTGTTCGTGCAGGTCACAGCCGTAGAAGACGCGGGTGTTCGCGGCGCTGGGCACCATCCACCGCTGTCCGCTATCCGGACAACCGGTTCGGCGGCGAGCTGATGTCTGTTTTACTTGGCCCATGACCACGACGAGCAGCCGCACCCTTGCGACCGAGGCGAACACGACGCCCGGTGCTCGTTGTATGGGTCGAATGCGCGCCTTCTGAGGGCCCACGCCAGAGCCTCGCGCCCCGAAGCGAGACCGAGCCCAGCCGTCCGCATCCAGCGGAACGCGCCCTTCCACGAGACGCCGCCCCGCGGTCACGCCGCGCAGGGCCACGCCGGAAACCGGCTCGGAACGTCCGATCGAAACGTCCGGACAGTCTCGACGGACGAATGCCCCGTGCCCGGCGGACACCGCGCCGCGCACTCGACAGTGACGGAAACCCTGTGATCACCACTACGGGCCTCACGAAGGTCTACCAGTCGCGCGGCCGAGAGGTCACCGCCCTGGACGGCATCGACCTGCACGTCCGCGAGGGCGAGGTGTACGGCGTCATCGGGCAGAGCGGCGCCGGCAAGTCCTCCCTCATACGCTGCGTCAACCTGCTGGAACGCCCCACCGCCGGCACCGTGACCGTGGCCGGCCGCGACCTCACCGCCCTCGCGGGCCGGGGCCGCCGGGCCGGCCGGGAACTGCGCGAGGCGCGCAGCCGCATCGGCATGGTCTTCCAGCACTTCAACCTGCTGGCCTCCCGCACCGTCCAGGGCAACGTCGAACTGCCCCTGGAGATCCTCGGCGTCACCGGCCGCGAACGCTCCCGCAAGGCCCTCGAACTCCTCGACCTGGTCGGCCTCGCCGACAAGGCCAGGGCCTACCCCGGACAGCTCTCCGGCGGCCAGAAGCAGCGCGTCGGCATCGCCCGCGCCCTGGCCGGCGACCCTCAGGTCCTCCTCTCCGACGAGGCGACCTCCGCCCTGGACCCCGAGACCACCCGCTCCATCCTCCAACTGCTGCGCGACCTCAACCGGCAGCTCGGCCTCACGGTCCTGCTCATCACCCACGAGATGGACGTCGTCAAGACGGTCTGCGACTCCGCCGCGCTGATGCGACGGGGCCGGATCGTCGAGTCCGGCACCGTGAGCGACCTCCTCGCCACCCCGGGATCCGAACTGGCCCACGAACTCTTCCCGGTCGGCGGCACCGCCTCCGGACCCGACCGCACCGTCGTCGACGTCACCTTCCACGGCGACGCCGCCGGCCGGCCCGTGATCTCGCAGCTCTCCCGTACGTACAACATCGACATCTCGATCCTGGGCGCCGCGATGGACACCGTCGGTGGCAAGCAGATCGGCCGGATGCGCATCGAACTGCCCGGCCGCTTCGAGGAGAACGTCGTCCCGATCGGCTTCCTGCGCGAGCAGGGCCTCCAGGCCGAACTCGTCGACGACGCGCTCGCCCCCGACACCGCACCCGTTTCCGCACCGCTCACCAAGGAGGTGGCGAAGTGACCTGGTCCGAGATGCAGCCGCTGCTGACGCAGGGCACCGTCGACACCCTCTACATGGTCCTGTGGTCCACCGTCGTCACGGTCCTGGTGGGGCTGCCGCTCGGCGTCCTGCTGGTCCTCACCGACAAGGGCGGACTGCTCCAGAGCACCCCGGTGAACAAGGTCGTCGGCGTGATCGTGAACATCGGCCGCTCGCTGCCCTTCATCATCCTGCTGATCGCCCTGATCCCCTTCACCACCTGGGTCGTCGGCACCTTCATCGGCCCCACCGCCATGATCGTGCCGCTCGCCGTCGGCGCCATCCCCTTCTTCGCCCGGCTCGTCGAGACCGCCGTGCGCGAGGTCGACCACGGACTGGTCGAGGCCGTCCAGTCCATGGGCGGGTCCATCCCCACGATCGTGCGCAAGGTCCTGCTGCCGCAGTCGCTGCCGTCGCTCGTCTCCGGGGTCACCACCACCGTCATCGTGCTCATCGGCTACTCCGCGATGGCCGGTGCGGTCGGCGGCGAAGGACTCGGCTCCAAGGCCGTCACCTACGGATTCCAGCGCTTCGACAACCGCTTCATGCTCATCACCGTCGCGCTGCTCGTCGTCATCGTCACCGTGATCCAGCTGATCGGCGACACGGCCGTACGCCTGCTGGCCCGCCGCGGCCGTACCGCCTCCTGAGACTTCTCTCCTCCGAGCCCGCACTCCTTGTCCGGGCGCACCACCATCACCACCTGAAAGAGGCACTCTTCGTGCGTAAGAACATCAAGCTCACCGCGGCCGCCGCCGCCACCGCCGCCCTCGCCTTCGGCCTCACGGCCTGCGGCACCGACTCCGACCCGTCCGCCAAGAGCGGCTCCGGCGCCTCGGCGGACACCTCCAAGGCGCTCGTCGTCGCCGCGTCCCCGACGCCGCACGCCGACATCCTCGGCTTCGTCAAGAAGAACCTGGCGGCCGAGGCCGGCCTCAAGCTGGAGGTCAAGGAGTTCACGGACTACGTCCTGCCGAACACCGCCACCGAATCCGGCCAGGTCGACGCCAACTTCTTCCAGCACCAGCCCTACCTGGACGACTTCAACCAGAAGAACAACACCCACCTGGTCTCCGTCGGCACCGTCCACCTGGAACCCCTCGGCCTCTACTCCAAGAAGGTCAAGGCGCTCTCCGACATCAAGCCCGGCCAGACCGTCGCCGTCCCCAACGACACCACCAACGAGGGCCGGGCGCTCCAGCTCCTCGCCGAGAACGGCCTGATCACCCTCAAGGACGGCGTCGGCACCAGCGCCAAGCTCAGCGACATCACCGACAAGAAGGGCCTGTCCTTCAAGGAGCTGGAGGCCGCCACCGTGCCCCGCGCCCTGAACGACGTGGACGCCGCCGTCATCAACGGCAACTACGCCATCGAGGCGAAGCTCAAGCCCGCCGACGACGCCCTCGTCCTGGAGAAGGCCGACGGCAACCCGTACGCCAACATCATCGCGGTGAAGAAGGGCGACGAGAAGGACCCCCGCGTCCAGAAGCTCGTGCGGCTCCTGCACTCCGACGACGTCAAGAAGTTCATCGAGGACACCTACCAGGGCTCGGTCGTCCCGGCCTTCGGTACCGCGTCCAAGTCCTGACCCCCGCAGGGCACTTGTCCGACGAGCCCCGCCCACCCCGCCCGGGTGTGCGGGGCTCCGTCGCGCCCACCCGGCCATGCGCGCGCCCCACCCGATGCTGCATGCTGTGCCTTTACACGGTCTTCGGCATGGAGCTGCGCATGACTTCCACCTTTCCGGACATCTCCATCAGCACGGACCGGTTGGTGCTGCGCCCGTTCGACATGGCGGACGTCCCCGCGTACATCGAGATGATGAACGACGAACTCGTCACGGCCTGGACCGACGCCCCCCACCCCTACACCCGGGTCGACGCCGAACGCTGGGTCCGCAGGATCGCCCCCGGCAAGCGCACCGGCGGCGACGGCATCGCCCTGGCCGTCACCGAGTTCCTCACCCAGCGCCTGGTCGGGTCGGTACGCCTGCGCCGCACCGACTGGCGCACCCGCTCCGCCGAGGCCGCCTACATCACCGCCCCCTGGGCGCGCGGCGAGGGCTACGCCACCGAATCCGTCCTGGCCGTCGCCCAGTGGCTCTTCCGCGACCAGGGCTTCGAACGGCTCGAACTGCGCACCGCCGCCGACAACACCGCCGCCCAGCAGGTCGCGCAGAAGCTCGGCTGCATCAGCGAGGGCGTCCTGCGCAACGCCCGGATAGCCCGGTCGCAGACCGAGGACGGCGGCTGGACCGACATCAGGACCGATCTGATCGTCTGGGGCCTGCTCCCCGAGGACCTCGAAGGCGTGGCCGAACAGCTCGCCGACGCGGGCGGCTACGGCACCTACCAGGACTGGAACTGACCGGGCGCCGGGGCGGGCGCGCCGCACGAGTCCGGACCGGGTAACCTCACCCTGCCCGTCCCCGGGCACCCAAGCCCCCACCTGCGACGACACCAGGAGACTGACGACAGATGGCCGACCGGGTCACAGTGATCGGCTGGGACGGCTCACCACTGACCAGAGCGGCCACCGCCGCCCTCTCGGCCGCCACCCTCGTCGCCGGCGCCGCCCACCACCTCGCGCTGCCCGAGGTCCCCGGACGCGCGGAACGCATCCGCCTCGGCTCCGTCGACCTCGCCGCCCGCCGCATCGCCGGCCACCGGGGCAGCGCCGTGGTCCTCGCCGACGGCGACCCCGGATTCTTCGGCGTCGTCCGCACCCTGCGCGCCCCCGAGCACGGGCTGGAGGTCGAAGTGGTGCCCGCCGTCTCCTCGGTCGCCACGGCCTTCGCCCGCGCCGGCATGCCCTGGGAGGACGCCCAGACGGTCGTCGCCCACCCCCGCACCCTGCGCCGCGCGGTCAACGTCTGCCGCGCCCACCACAAGGTCGCCGTCCTCACCTCGCCCGGCGCCGGCCCCGCCGAACTGGCCCTCCTCCTCGAAGGCGTCCACCGCACCTTCGTCATCTGCGAGGAACTCGGCACCGACCGCGAACAGGTCACCGTCGTCACCTCCGACACCGCCGCCGACCACGTCTGGCGCGACCCCAACGTCGTCATCGTCGTCGGCCAGGGCCCCGAACAGCGGGCCGACACCGGCTGGATCGCCGGCCGCCACCCCGCCTACCCGCAGGGCCTGCGCGGCTGGGCGCTGTCCGCCGACGCCTACCGGGACGACACCGGCCGCCAGGCCCCCGTCACGACCGGCGAGGGCGAGTCCCCGCAGCTGCGCGCCGCCCAGCTCGCCCATCTGGGACCCCGCACCGGGGACCTGGTCTGGGACATCGGCTCCGGATCCGGGGCGCTCGCGGTGGAGGCCGCGCGCTTCGGCGCGGCGGTCCTGGCCGTCGACAGCGACCCGGAGGCCTGCGCCCGCACCACCGCCGCCGCCCGCGCCTTCGGCGTCCAGCTCCAGGTCGTCGAGGGGCGGGCCCCGCACGCACTGGAACGGCTGCCCGAACCCGACGTCGTCCGCATCGGGGGCGGCGGCGTCCCCGTCGCCACTGCCGTCGCCGACCGCAGGCCCGAACGGATCGTGACCCACGCGTCGACCCGCGACGAGGCCGAGGCGCTGGGCGCCGCCCTCGGCGGGAACGGCTACACGGTCCGCTGCTCCCTCCTCCAGTCCGTCGAACTGGACACGTCCGCATGGTCGGAGCGCGAACGCACGGTCGTGTTCCTGCTGTCCGCGCTGCGTTCTGACCTTGCCCCCTGACCCGCCCGGCACGCGGCGGGAGGTAGGCTGGCAGATCGTTGCACCGCGCCCGGCCGTTCGTCGCTTCGTTCGTCAATGTCCGGAAAAGGGGACCGTTTTGGTCCCCGTTGTGGTACGGCAGAACCGGGGGACGCGCAACGTGGCGCAGTCCACAGCGAGCCGTGGCGAAATGACCTGCCGCGGCGGCGATCGGCCGCGAGAATGCAGGATGTCCGCGACCGTTTCGTGCCGCTCGGCGTGCCCGCTCGTTCCACTGGACGAGCGCCCGCGTGCCGTGTTCGGGCGTCCCGGGCGTAGGGCCGAAGGAGCACTGACGATGGGCGAGGGGTACGCATGAGTGACACCGGCCGGATCCCGGGCGAGGGACTGCCGGAGAACGCGGGCATGGTGGAGCAGCCGGGCGTCCCCGCCCCGGACGGCTACCCCTACCCCGGCCCCTCCGAGCACGCGCCCGAGGACGACGACCTCCTGCTGATGCCGAGCGCCCAGGGGGCGTGGGGCGAGCCCCACATCGTCCCGGCGCAGCACCACGACCCGCTCACCGACCCGCTGCCCGGCCCCGCGCAGCCGCAGGGCCCGGTGCAGTTCGCGGAGCAGACCCCGGTGTACGCGGGACACCAGCAGTACGCCGAACCGCTCGGGCAGAGCGGCCAGGGCACCCACGAGTCCGGCGGCCGGGACTCCGGCCATGTCGACCTCGGCGGCGTCCGCATGCCGCAGGCCGCGCCCGCCCAGGCCCAGCCGCCCGCCGCCCAGCCCCAGCCGCCCGTCCGCCGTCCGCTGCACCGCGGCCCGGCCTCCCCCGAGTCCCCTTCCTACGGCGGTACGTCGGGGATCGGCGTCGTCCGCTCGCTGGCCGACCGGGGCCCGGCGGGCGCACCGCAGCCCCGCGCGCAGACGGCCGTCCAGCCGCCCGCCGCCCGGCACGCCGGCCCGGCCACGGCCGAACCCGAGTACTTCGAGCCGGCCGCCGACGAGGCGGCCGCCCTGCCCGGCCCGCAGCTGGGCGAGATCCCGCCGCAGGGTCCCGGTCCGTGGGCGGCCCCGGCCGCCGCGCCGGTCGCCCCGCAGGCCCCGGCCGCAGAAACGGTCGTCCCGGCGGCGGTTCCGGAAGCCGGTGCGGAGACCGCCCCGGAGACGGCTCCTGACGCCGTCCCGGCCCAGGCGACCGACGGGGCCGTGACCCCCGAGACGGCGCCGGTCGAGACCGTGGTCCCCGAGACCGTGGCCCCGGAAGCCGTGGCCGAGGCGGTGGTGACGCAGCCGGCACCGGCTCCGGCCGAGAGTGCCGCCGTCCCCGCGCCCGCCGAGGTTCCTGCCGCCGACGTGCTTGTGGCCGAGGCGCCCGCGGAAGCGGCCCCCGCCGCGCAGACCCCGGGGGAGGAGGCCGCGCTCCCCGGTACCCCCGGTGGCGAGGCCCCCGTCGCCCAGGCGCCGACCGCCGAAGCCGTGAGCACGGAGGCCCCGGCCCCCGAGGCTTTCCCGGCAGAACCGCAGCCCGTGGTCGTGGACGAGGCGCCGGACGCCGTGGCCGCGCCCGACGCGGTGGTCCCGGCCGAGAGCGCACCGGCGCCCGCGAACGGGGAGCTGACGGACGGTCTGCCGCCCGCCGCGCCCGAGGCGGCGGAGCCGGTGGCCGAGCAGCCCGCGACGGCCGCGCCGCAGACGCCGGCGGAGGCGCCCGCCGAGGCGGCTGCCGAGACCGCGTCCCCGGCGGCCGACAACGAGACCGCCCCGGCCGAGGAGACGCGGATCGGCCCCATCGCCCTGGGCCCCGTGCCGGAGCCCGAGGCGGAGACGGGCCCCGAGGTCATCGAGACCCCCGACCTGACACCGCACCACCCGGAGGCCGCGCTTCCGGAGGCCGCCCCCACCGAGGAGGCGGCGCCGGACGCAGTCGTCGAGCCCGCCGAGGCACCGGTCGCGACGGAGCCGCAGCGCCCCGAAGCCGTGGTCCCCGAGGTAGGGGAGGCCCCCGAGGTCCCGGTGGACGGCCCGGTCCGGGAGACGGAGGTCCCGACGCGGACCGAGGCCCCGAGCGGGAGCCGGCCCGAGGCCGCCGCCCACGACGCCACCCCGCTTCCGGCGGACGCCCCGTCCGAGCAGCCCCGGCCCGCCCAGGAGCCCCAGGGGCCCGAGGGATCCGAGGAACCCGCTGCCGCCCAGGCCGTCGACGCCACCGCCACCGCGGACGCCGGCGACGAGGCGGCCGACCCCGTCCCGCCGGCCCCCGGCTACGACGACGCCGAGCGCGAGGCCGTCCTGCGCGTCATGCGCGAGCGCCGCGACATCCGCAACGGCTTCCGAGGCGACCCCATCCCGCACGAGGTGCTGCTGCGCGTTCTGGAAGCGGCCCACACCGCCCCCAGCGTCGGCCACTCCCAGCCGTGGGACTTCGTCGTCATCCGCTCCGCCGAGACCCGCCGCTCCATGCACGAACTGGCCCAGCGCCAGCGCGACGCGTACGCCAAGTCGCTCCCCAAGGGGCGGGCCAAGCAGTTCAAGGAACTGAAGATCGAGGCGATCCTCGACACGCCGGTCAACATCGTCGTCACCGCCGACCCGACCCGGGGCGGCCGGCACACCCTCGGCCGGCACACCCAGCCGCAGATGGCCCCGTACTCCTCGGCGCTCGCCGTCGAGAACCTGTGGCTGGCCGCCCGCGCCGAAGGGCTCGGCGTCGGCTGGGTCAGCTTCTTCGACGAGCGCGAGATGGTCCGCGCCCTGGGCCTGCCCGAGCACCTGGAAGTCGTCGCGTACCTCTGCGTGGGCTACGTCGACGAGTTCCCCGAGGAGCCCGAGCTGCTGCAGGCCGGCTGGTCCAAGCGCCGCCCGCTCTCCTGGGTCGTCCACGAGGAGACGTACGGCCGCCGCGCCCTGCCCGGCGAGGAGCCGCACGACCTGCTCCAGGAGACCATCTCCAGCATCCGGCCCCTGGACGCCAAGGCGCTCGGCGAGGCATGGGAGCGGCAGAAGCGGATGACCAAGCCCGCCGGCGCCCTCGGCATGCTGGAGATCATCTCCGCCCAGCTCTCCGGCCTCTCCCGGATGTGCCCGCCGCCGATCCCGGAGCCCGCGGCCGTCGCGATCTTCGCGGGCGACCACGGGGTGCACGCCCAGGGCGTCACCGCCTGGCCGCAGGAGGTCACGGCCCAGATGGTCGCCAACTTCCTCGGTGGCGGCGCCGTCTGCAACGCCTTCGCCGGCCAGGTCGGCGCCGAGGTGTGCGTCGTCGACGTCGGTGTGGCCACCGAACTGCCCGCCACCCCTGGACTGCTGCCCCGCAAGGTGCGGGCCGGCACCGCGGACTTCACCACCGGTCCCGCGCTCACCCGCGAAGAGGTCCTGGCCGCGATCGAGGTCGGCATCGAGACCGCCCGCGATCTGGTCGCGGCCGGCAACAAGGGGCTGCTCACCGGTGAGATGGGCATCGCCAACACCACCGCGTCCGCCGCGCTGATCTGCGTGTACACGGGCATGGACCCGGCCGAGGTCACCGGCCGGGGCACCGGCATCAACGACGAGATGCACGCCCGCAAGGTCGACGTGGTGCGCCGCGCCCTGGAGCTCCACCAGCCGGACCCGGCCGACCCCATCGGCGTCCTGGCCGCCGTGGGCGGTCTGGAGCACGCGGCGATGGCCGGATTCCTCCTCGGCGGGGCCTCGCTCCGCACGCCGGTGATCCTGGACGGGGTGAGCGCGGGCGCCGCCGCCCTCGTCGCCCGTGCCATCGCCCCGGAGGCCCTGGCCGCCTGCATCGCCGGCCACCGCAGCGCCGAGCCCGGCCATGTCGCCGCGCTCAACAAGCTGGGACTGCGCCCGCTGGTCGACCTCGACCTCCGCCTCGGCGAGGGCACCGGCGCCCTGCTGGCCCTGCCGATCGTGCAGAGCGCGGCCCGCGCCATGCACGAGGTCGCCACGTTCGACTCGGCGGGCGTGACGGAGAAGTAGTCCGGGCAGCCGGCCCCCGGGCCGTGTCCGTACGTCCCGCCGGATTCCACCGGGACCGTACGGACACGGCCCGGCGCCGGACGGCACCACAGGGCCCTCCGGTGCCCGTGGCACGCCACCCCGGCCCCGGGAGGCCCGGGGGCCCACCGGCGCCCCCGCACCCGCCGCCACCCCGTATCGTGAACCCCACCCACGATCCGCAACATTGCACGTCACAGCCGCTCCACCGCCGCAGCGGCCCGCAGCCCCCGCATCGCACGAGGAGCCCGCACCGCCATGGCCGAGCACGCCGATCACCCCGCCTACCCCGTCGGACTGCGCCTCAACGGGCGCCGTGTGGTCGTCGTCGGCGGTGGCCAGGTCGCCCAGCGCCGGCTCCCCGCCCTCATCGCGGCCGGCGCCGACATCGTCCTGGTCTCCCCGTCGGCCACCCCCTCCGTCGAGGCGATGGCCGACGCCGGCGAGATCCGCTGGGAGCGCCGCCGGTACGCCGACGGCGACCTCGCCGACACCTGGTACGCCCTCATCGCCTCCGACGACGCCGCCGCCAACGACGCCGCCTCCGCCGAGGCCGAGCGCACCCGCACCTGGTGCGTCCGCAGCGACGACGCCGACGCCGCCACCGCCTGGACCCCCGCCACCGGCCGCAGCGAGGGCGTGACCGTCGCCGTGCTCAGCAGCGACGTCCACGGCCGCGACCCGCGCCACTCCGCCGCCGTCCGCGACGCCATCGTCGAGGGCCTGCGCGACGGCACCCTCGCCGCACCCCAGCACCGCACCCGCGTCCCCGGCGTCGCCCTGGTCGGCGGCGGCCCCGGCGACCCCGACCTGATCACCGTGCGCGGCCGCCGCCTCCTCGCCTCGGCCGACGTCGTCATCGCGGACCGGCTCGGCCCCCGCGACCTCCTCGACGAACTGCCGCCGCACGTCGAGGTGATCGACGCCGCGAAGATCCCGTACGGCCGCTACATGGCCCAGGAGGCGATCAACGCCGCGCTGATCGAGCACGCCAAGGCGGGCAGGGCCGTGGTCCGCCTCAAGGGCGGCGACCCGTTCGTCTTCGGACGCGGGATGGAGGAGGCCCAGGCGCTCGCCGCCGAGGGGATCCCCTGCACCGTCGTGCCCGGCATCTCCAGCTCCATCTCCGTGCCCGGCGCGGCCGGCATCCCCGTCACCCACCGCGGCGTCGCCCACGAGTTCACCGTCGTCAGCGGCCACGTCGCCCCCGACGATGCCCGCTCCCTGGTCGACTGGGAGGCCCTCGCCCGGCTGCGCGGCACCCTCGTCCTCCTGATGGCCGTCGACAAGATCGGTGCCATCGCCCGCGCGCTCGTCGCCCACGGCAAGTCCCCCGACACCCCGGTCGCCCTGGTCCAGGAGGGCACCACCGCCGCGCAGCGCCGCGTCGACGCCACGCTCGCCACCGTCGGCGAGCGCGCCGAGGCCGAGGGCGTCCGCCCGCCCGCCGTCATCGTCATCGGAGACGTCGTCGCGGTCGGCCCGGACACCCCTGCCGCACTCACCGAGTAACCCGCGGTAACGGATCTTCCTCCAGACCGTTGGCACCACACACCGGACAAGGCAGTATCAAGCTGTGGCTGATCTCATCACCGTCGACGACCCCGACGACCCCCGCCTGCGCGACTACACCGGTCTGACCGACGTCGAGCTGCGGCGCCGCCGCGAGCCCGCCGAGGGCCTCTTCATCGCGGAGGGGGAGAAGGTGATCAGACGGGCCCGCCACGCCGGCTACGAGATGCGCTCCATGCTCCTGTCGGCGAAGTGGGTCGACCTGATGCGCGACGTGATCGACGAGGTCCCCGCACCGGTGTACGCGGTCAGCCCCGAACTCGCCGAACGCGTCACCGGCTACCACGTGCACCGGGGCGCGCTCGCCTCCATGCAGCGCAAGCCCCTGCCGACCGCCGACGAACTGCTGCGCACCACCCGCCGCGTCGTCGTCATGGAAGCCGTCAACGACCACACGAACATCGGCGCCATCTTCCGCAGCGCCGCCGCGCTCGGCATGGACGCCGTCCTGCTCTCCCCGGACTGCGCCGACCCGCTCTACCGCCGCTCCGTCAAGGTCTCCATGGGCGCGGTCTTCTCCGTGCCCTACGCCCGCCTCGACACCTGGCCCAAGGCCCTGGAGACCGTACGGGAAGCGGGCTTCAAGCTGCTCGCGCTCACGCCCGACGAGAAGGCCAGCAGCATCGACGAGGCCGCCCCCCACCGGATGGAGCAGGTCGCCCTGATGCTCGGCGCCGAGGGCGACGGTCTGTCCACCCAGGCCCTCGTCGCCGCCGACGAATGGGTGCGGATCCCCATGGCCCACGGCGTCGACTCGCTCAACGTGGGCGCGGCCGCGGCGGTCGCCTTCTACGCGGTGGCCACCGGCCGCCCGGAGTCCTGACGCCGGATCCCTACAGCCCGCTCCCGGCCCGGCCGGCGTCCGCGCCCCGGGCCGGCACCGTCCCGCCGTGGCCGAAGGCCGCGGCGACGCCGGCACCGTCACGGTGCCCGTCGCCCAGTCCGCGCGCGGGCCCCTGGCAGCCCTGGGCCGCCGCGATGCCCAGCGCGACCAGCAGCGTCACCACCACGAAGACCACCAGCCGCTGCCGCAGCAGGCGCGGGTTGGCCGGGCGCCGCCCCGCCGAGGTCGGACGCGTTCCCGGCCGGGTGCCCGGCCTGCCGTTCGTCCCGGGAGCCGGCCTGGGCCGCTTCCCCGGCTGCGTGCCCCCGCGCGAGGGCTGCTGCGGACCGGGGCGCGAACCCCCGGTCCGGGGCGGGACGCCGCGCCCCGGCGCCGTCTGCCGGCCCTGCGGCCGCGACGCCGGACCGGGGCCCGGGGCCCGGCGCGTCTGCTGCTCGGTGTGCGGACCGCTCAGCCGCCCCGTCGGACGGTCGGCCTCCTGGGCCGAACGCTGGACCGGCGGCCGGGTCTCGTGCAGCCCCTGCGCCTCCCGCGCCGCGATCTCCTTGAGCCGCATGGAGAGTTGCAGGGTGCTGGGCCGCTCCTCGGGATCCTTCGCCAGACAGGCGCTCACCAGCGGGGCGAGCGCGTCGTGCACGTCGTACAGCTGCGGCTCCTCGTGCACCACGCGGTACAGCATCACCTCGGAACTGCCGTGCCCGAACGGCGAATCGGCCATCGCGGCGTACGCCAGGGTCGCCCCCAGCGAGAAGACGTCCGTCGCCGGCGTCACCGCCGCCCCCCGCACCTGCTCCGGCGCGAGGAACCCGGGCGAACCGACCGCCGTGCCGACGTGCGTCAGCGTGGACGCGCCGGTCGCCCAGGCGATGCCGAAGTCGATGATCCGGGGACCCTTGGGGGAGAGCAGGATGTTCGACGGCTTGAGGTCCCGGTGCACCACACCGGCCTCGTGCACCGCCACCAGCCCTTCGGAGAGCGCCGCCCCGATCGAGGCCACCTCGGCGGCCGACAGCGGGCCCTCCTCGGCGACCTTGTCGTGCAGCGAGGGCCCCGGCACGTACTGCGTGGCGAACCACGGACGGTCCGCCTCCAGATCGGCCGCGACCAGCCGGGCCGTACAGCCGCCGCGAATGCGCCGCGCGGCCGACACCTCGCGCGCGAACCGCGAACGGAACTCCTGATCCTCCGCCAGGTCCGGCCGGATCACCTTCAGCGCCACCCGCTGCCCGCGACGGTCCGAGCCCAGGTAGACGACGCCCATGCCGCCGGCCCCGAGCCGCCGGTGCAGCCTGAACGAGCCGACGACACGCGGGTCCTCGCGCCGGAGCCGCATCATCGCCATCTCTGCCCATCCCCGCTGCCTGGTCCGTCTGACGAGGCACAGCTTACGTACCCGCCGCCCGGGGCGCTCAGAGGCCGCGCCCTCACCGGCGAATCGATTGTCAGTGCCGGGTGGGAGACTTGAGGAGTGGTCAGGGAGGAGCGGATCCGGACTCCCCGGCCCGTGCGAGATCTCAAGGGTCAGTCGCAGAAGGGGGATTGGATCAATGAAGGGCGATCGGGTCGAGATAGTCGTGGACGCCGGGGACACCACCCGGACCTACGAGGTAGTGGCCTCCAGGGCCGGCCGCAGAGTGGAGACGGCGGTCCGCCGCGGGGTGGTCGAAGTGAGTGAAGTCACCAGGAGCGGTTCGGTGGTGCGCACCGCCCGCTTCATGGCGACCAGGGTCCTCGCCCTGGTCGAACAGCCGGTGCCCAGGCAGGACGCCTCCGAGCACCCCGTGGGGGATGACCCCGGGGTCCGGTAGTCCCTTCTCCACCCAGGGGAGTACGCCGACTCCCCACGGCTCATCCTCCGGGAGGCCCGGCAATCGGTACGCGGGCATGACGCCGGCCGCCTCCCGGATCCCTAGTGTTGAGGTCAAGCGGCGGGCGTTCGCACTCGTCCCCCGAGGTCACACGCCCGCCGCCCCACGATCAGGTCAGGAGAGGAACCATGGCGGACACGGCAGCGCGGACGGTCGTCCGTACGCGGGGACGCACGGCCTACACCCCGTCCGCCGGCCGTCCGGCCCCCGGCCGCCGCCACCCGCTGGTGGCCACGGCGATGGTTCTTCCCCTGGCGGCCCTGCTCACGGTCGTCTTCGGCGGCTGGGAAGCGGTGGTCACACAGGCGTCGTCCGTGGGCGTGATGCTGGGGCGCTGAGCGGCGCCCCGGGTCCGGAAGAGCGGTCCGGACCGGGACATCCGGCCAACAACCCCGTGGGGACGGGGGTGCGGCGGACGGCAGCGTTTGTCCGGTCAGCTGGGGAGCTGACCGGACATCGCGCTGTCCGGGCCCGGAAGCACCGGGCGCCTCGTACGCCCCCGAGCACCCCTCGGGCGGATCCGGCCGCCGGAGCCCGGGGGTCCGGCGGCGTACGCTCTGCGGCGGACGGGCACCGGCCCGCCCCGCCTGCCCGTTCCACCCGGGGGAGCCCGTGACCGCCGACCTCGTACCCGCCCTGGCCGCCCTCGCCCACGAGGCGGTTCACGCTGCCCCGGAGGGCGCCGGGAAGACCCGGCGGGCAGCCCGGGGGACAGCACCCGCCGGTCCGGCACCGCTTGGGGAACCGGCCCCGGGAACGGGCCGGGACGCCGCCCACGGGTCCGCCGCGGCCCCCTGCGCCTGCCCGGAACCCGTCGTCCTCGCGGACCGGGCGGACGGCACCGTGGTCCGGGTCGGCCCCGTCGTCGCCAAGGCCCACGCCGCCGGTACGGACATGGCCGCACTGGCCGCGCGCCTCGCCCCGGCCGCCGACCCGGGGCTCGCCGGCATCCTGCTCGCCCCCCTGCCCGTCCCCCCGGCGGCCGGCGGTGCCGTCTCCCCGTACCTCACCGCCCTCCACGGCCGCCCGGTCACCCTCTGGCCGTACGGCGAACCGGTGGACCCCGACGATCCCGACCGGGCGCCGTGGGAGGAGGCCGGGGCCCTGCTCGCCCGGCTGCACCGGGTCCGGCCGGCCGACGCCCCGTCCGCCCTGCCCGGACCGAGGAGCGGGGGAGCGGCCCGTACGGCGTCCGCCGCACCGCCGCCCATGCGCGGCCCGGCGAAGGCCGCGCTGGCCGTGGCCCGGATGCGCGCCGCCCGGCCCGACGGACCGGCCACCGCGCCCGTCCTCGCGGCCTGGGCGGCGCTGCCGGCCTGGGCCCGCGACGAGGCGCCCGCACCCGCGCACCGCACCCGTCCGCTCTGCCACGGCGACCTCCACCTCGGCCAGTTCGTCCGCCACCCCGAGGGGGGCGGCTGGCTCATGATCGACATCGACGACCTGGGGCCCGGCGATCCCTCCTGGGACCTCGCCCGGCCCGCCGCCTGGTACGCGGCAGGACTGCTGCCGCCCGGGGTCTGGTACCGCTTCCTGAACGCCTACCGGGCGGGCGGCGGGCCCGCCGCCCGCGCCGACGGCGATCCGTGGCCCGAACTGGACGTCGCCGCGCGCGCCCTGACCGTACAGACCGCCGCCCTCGCGCTCGCCGCGTGCGCGGCGGAGCGGAGGAATCCGGATGAGGTGGAACAGACGATGCTCGACTCCTGTGCCCGAATCGCCGCGCTCCCGCCCGAGTTGGCCGGGGCGCGACCGTCGTAGGCTGAGCCGGACGCCGCCGGGCCCACTGTCCGGCGGTGGATGACCGACGGCGAGGAGTGAGCCCGAAGATGCAGTGTCCCAAGTGCCACGCACCGATGCACACGTACAACCGCAACGGCATTCAGATCGAGCAGTGCAGCGGCTGCCGGGGGATCTTCCTGGACTACGGCGAGCTGGAGACGCTCACGCGCATAAGCTGGCCGCCGAGCTCACCGCCCGGGTCCAGGCCGCCGGGGTCCGGATCATCGAGTCCCGCTTCAGCCACCTCGCGTACGCCCCCGAGATCGC
>NZ_JBSFHN010000064.1:0-20793 GCF_053597115.1 Streptomyces sp. NPDC001515 | reverse complement strand
GGCGCCCCCCCACCGTGGTCCGGGTGGCGGGGCGCCGCGCATGAGGCGTGGGGGAGCGGGGCTCAGGCGGGCGAGCCGAGCAGGGGGCCGGGGCCGGGTGCGATACGGGTGGTGATCACCGGGAGCAGATCGGCGACCCGGTGCGGGCGGTGTGCCGCGATACCCGGTGGGGCGGGGGCGAGCGGGACGAGGAGATCGGCCGGGGCGGGGGCGCCGACGGTGGCGTCCGCCGCGATGTCTCCGTGCAGCCAGAGGGCGAGCATGTACAGCTCGGGGATGGACAGCAGCCTCGGCTGGTACGGGGTGGGGGCCGCCTCCGCCTGGCGCAGGGCGAGTTCGGTCGAGGCGAGGTAGGGGCCCTCGAAGAAGTGCGAGAACGCCCAGCCGTCGGGGGTGAGCATGGTGTCGGCCGCGGCGACGGCCCGTTCCGTGCCGCGGATCAGGAAGCGCCAGCCGATGAGGCGGGTGGCGGGCGCGACGGCTCCCGGTGCGATGCGGTCCAGTACGTGGACGGGGAGCGGCTGATCGGGGCTCAGTGGTTCCTGGGCGGACCGCAGGGCTGGTGTGCGGGCCTCGCGGACCGCGGTTGGTGAACCGAGGGCCGCGAGAACGCTGCGCAGGGCGGGCGCGGGGGCCGGGGGAACATGCAGCGGCATAGTGGGTCGCCTCTCACTTCGGAGACACGGTGGAGCGTGGGCGGGTGCAGACGGCGGTGTCGGCGTGCGGGGCCAGAGGAGGCCGGTGACTGGGCCGGTGCGTCAACTCTCTGCCTCGTCCGCGAAGTTTATACGACACGTGTTCACACGATGTTTCCACTAGCCGTCGCGGTGATTGCCGACAAGGCGGTATCCGGACTTTATTATGCGGGGATTACGCTGATTCGATGCGCGCGGCGCAGTCACCGCCTCGCGTTATTCCCGCGTCGCGGTCGGCCGAAACGTGCCGGTGCATTCCCCGTATGCTGATCGGGAAACTGTGCGCTGCGTCATGCCGAGTGAATGTGCCTCGGGCCTCGCTCTTCAGATTAGCGGCCGCGCGGCGTCCGCGGGGCGTTACGGATCTCTCCGTCTGGGCATTATCGAC
The DNA here is from genome assembly GCF_053597115.1 of Streptomyces sp. NPDC001515. Taxonomy (NCBI): domain Bacteria; kingdom Bacillati; phylum Actinomycetota; class Actinomycetes; order Kitasatosporales; family Streptomycetaceae; genus Streptomyces; species Streptomyces sp. NPDC001515. The sequence continues at coordinate 19,710 of NZ_JBSFHN010000064.1, read as the reverse complement.
CCTGACGCGAGCGGTCTGGGCCGCGGGCCGCCCACTTGAGGAGGGACCCTTCGATGGGGGAGAAGGTCGTGGCGGACGCCTTTGACCTGTCCGACCGGCAGCGGTACCGGACCAAGCTCCACCAGTGCCTGGAGGGGCTGGAGAGGCTTCTGGCGGACCGGAGGTTCGATCGCCCGCGCAACCTCATGGGCATGGAGATCGAGCTGAATCTGGCCGGTGCCGACGGTATGCCGAAGATGTTGAACGGGCAGGTGCTGGAGCGTATCGCGAGCCGTGATTTCCAGACGGAACTGGGGATGTTCAATCTGGAAGTCAACATCGTTCCCCATCATCTGTCGGGCCATGTTCTCGACCAGTTGGCCGAGGAGCTGCGGGCCGGGCTGGGATATGCCGACCGGAAGGCCGCAGAGGTCGATGCCGGGATCATGATGATCGGAATACTCCCCACGCTCGGGCACGCCGACATGGTCCGGTCGAACCTCTCCGACGTGGACCGCTACACCCTGCTCAACGATCAAATGGTGGCAGCCAGGGGCGAGGATTTCTCCCTGGATATCGAAGGCGTGGAGCGACTGGTCTGCACCTCCGGGTCGATCGCCCCCGAGGCCGCCTGCACCTCCGTGCAGCTGCATCTCCAGGTGACCCCCGAGCGCTTCGCGGACGTCTGGAACGCGGCCCAGGCCGTGGCCGCGGTACAGGTGGCCCTGGGGGCCAACTCGCCGTTCCTGTTCGGCCGCGAGGTGTGGCGGGAGTCCCGGCCGCCGCTCTTCCAGCAGGCCACGGACACCCGGCCGCCCGAACTGCGGAACCAGGGCGTGCGGCCGCGGACCTGGTTCGGAGAGAAGTGGGTGGACTCGGTCCACGAGCTGTTCGAGGAGAACCTGCGCTACTTCCCCCCGCTGCTGCCGCTGTGCGACGAGGAGGATCCGCTGCGGGTCCTGGACGAGGGCGGGGTGCCGCAGCTGCACGAGCTGGTCCTGCACAACGGCACGGTCTACCGGTGGAACCGCCCGGTGTACGGGCTCGTCGACGGCGTCCCGCATCTGCGCGTGGAGAACCGGGTCCTGCCGGCCGGACCCACCGTGGCCGACGTCATGGCGAACACGGCCCTCTATTACGGGCTGGTCAGGGCGCTGGCGGAGGAGCCGCGCCCGGTGTGGACCCGGATGCCGTTCGCCGCGGCGGCGGAGAACTTCGAGAACGCCTGCCGGCTGGGCATCGACGCCGAACTGCTCTGGCCCCGGCCCGGCCGCTCCGGCGCGCTGACCCGGGTGCCGGCCGTGAAGCTCGTACGGGACGAACTGCTGCCGCTCGCCGCCGCGGGGCTCGACGCGTGGAACGTCGAGCCGGCCGACCGGGACCGCTATCTCGGCATCATCGAGGGGCGCTGCCGGCGGCGGACGAACGGGGCGTCGTGGCAGGCGGAGACCTATCACCGGGTGCGGAGCGCGGGGCTCGGGCGGGGTGAGGCGCTCGCCGCGATGACCCGGCGGTACGGGGAGCTGATGCAGGCGGGCGAGCCCGTGCACACCTGGCCCGCCGACATCCCGGCGGCATGAGGCGGGCCCCGCGGGGACCCCGGAGGATCCCGCGGGGCCCCGCCGCCCCGTGTCCTACTCCTCCTCGGCCGCGCGGCCGTTCTGGCCCGCGGTCATCACGGCCTGGAGGATCACCGCCTGGATCTCCGCCGGGTCGTTCACCTGGTAGCCGCCGCCCCCGGTGATCTTGGCTATGTCGTTCAGCTCGTCGCGGTCGGCCTCGGGTCCCACCGCGATGGCGAGCAGCGGAACCGGCCGCTCCGGGTCGCTGATCCTCTTGAGCTCCGCGATCAGGGCGGAGCGCGAGATGGACCGCTCGTCCTGGTTGGAACCGTCGGTGAGGATCACGACCGCGTTGAACTTGCCCTTCACATAGGTGCGCTGGGCCTCCTTGTAGGCGGCCAGCGCGGTGTCGTACAGACCGGTGGCGCCGTCCGGCACGGGCTTCAGCGCGCCGAAGGCGGCGGCCAGCTTCTCGCGGTGGGTGCCACCGCCCTTGACGGTGTCGCCGAGCCGCGCGGTCGCCACCAGCTGGCGGTAGTCCTTGTCCCCGTCGAGCGTGGTGGCGAACTCCCAGAGCCCGATCTCGTCGTTCGGCGTGAACTGGTTGAGCGCCTGGATCAGCGACGCCTTCGTCACGTCCATCCGTGACTGGTTGCGGCCCGGCACGATCGTCGCCATGGACCCCGAGGCGTCGACGACCGTGGTGAGCCGCGCGCTCTGCACGGTGATCGTCCACATGCCGAGCGTCTGCTGGAGGGCCTCGTCCGGGAGGGCGGCGCCGGGCACCGTCGCGTACGGCTGAGGCGATGTGGCGCCGGCGGCCGTGACGGTGGCTTCGTCCGGGGTGCCGTCGACGGCACGGAAGCCGTGCTCGCGCAGCGTGCGCTGGGAGTCGTCCTCGGACAGCAGCGTCATGAAGCGCAGCGCGGCCCGGCTCTGGTCCGTCGTCTGCTCGTCCTCGTTGACCAGCGTGAACGGATAGTCGAGGAGCGGGGTGCCGTCCTCGGGGTAGAAGAGGTCGAGCCTGCCGTCGTCGGAGGACTCGGCGTTGTGGGCGAACGCGGCCTGCTCGGAGAGGAGCACCGCCTGGTTGCGGGCCGGATTGCCCTGCTCGGCGCCGGAGCTGTCCTGCGGCAGCGTCTGGGCGACCTGGGTGTCGCCGTCCGACATCCGCTGGGCCAGCAGCTTGGCCGTGGCCGCGACGCGGGTGTCGCTGTCCCCGCCCTGCTTGTCGGAGGAGATCCCGATGCTGGTGAGGGCCAGCAGACCGGTGGCACTGCGCGCGGGATCGGCCGCGCCCAGCCTGACCTTGCCGGACTGCGTGGCCGCCGCGGTCAGCTCGGCCCAGGTGTACGTCTTCTTCGGCCAGCCGAGGGTCTTGGCGGCCGAGGGGACCATCGCCAGGGTGACCGGCGACGAGGCGACGGAGTCGCCCGGGGTGATCGGCACGGCGTCCCCGTTCCCCTTGGCCCGGGTCAGCCAGAGCTCGGAGTCGGGGAGCCACATCTGGTACTCGGGCGTCCGCGTGCCGCGGGCGAGCGCGTCCGCGACCTTGTACGAGTCGCGGGCCACCACCTCCACGTCCACGCAGTGCCCGTCGGACTTCAGGTTGTCCTTGCGCGCCCGGTCGGCGACGGCACGCACGGCGGGAGCGATGTCCGGGGAGGACATCATGGTGAGGTGCACGGCGCTGTCCTCGCAGGACTTCGAGAACGACAGCAGGCCGCCCTGTGCCGCGACCGCTGTTCCCCCGGCCACGGCGAGAACGAGCAGGGTGGCGATGACCACGGTACGGCGGCGGCGCGGAGGACGGTCCCCGCTTCCGTCCGCCGCGTAGTCGTCCGGCAAGCTGTGACGTCCCATGTCGGTGGTGCCCCTCCTTGAGGATGAACAAGGAAAAGGGGGACCACACCATCGGCGATGGTGCTCGTCCCCCGGCCTGTCGCGCATGATCTTCGTACCTGCATTCGAGACCCTAGCGGCACGGGGAGCGGCATGGGACGGGAATGCACAACTGAGGGCAGGTGTACAGGTGGAGGCAGGGCGCGTGGCTGAATCTTTTCCTCGGGAGGCCGTGTCACAACGGATTCTGCGGTCCGAGACGGTGCTGGTTCTGGCGCTCTCGCTGGGCGCCAGCGGAGTGTCTGCCCTGATCAGTTTTGTCGGATCCTTGACGAAACCAGGGGGTTTGAAGGATCAGGCGGCCACACTCAACAGTTCCTACGCGCCGGGGCGCCCCTGGCTGGATCTCGCTTGGCAACTCTTCAGTATCTCCACGGCGCTGGTCCCCGTCGCACTCGTCGCCCATCTCCTGATCCGGGAGGGAACGGGCCTGCGGGTCATCGGGTTCGACCGCAGCCGGCCGTGGCAGGACCTCGGCCGCGGCACCCTGGTCGCGGCGGGCATCGGCAGCGCGGGACTCGCCTTCTACCTCGTCGCCCGCGCCTCCGGCTTCAACCTCACGGTCGTGCCCGAATCGCTGCCCGACGTGTGGTGGAAGTTCCCCGTCCTCGTCCTCTCGGCGGTCCAGAACTCCGTGGTGGAGGAAGTGATCGTCGTCGGCTATCTGCTGCGCAGGCTGGGGCAGTTGGGATGGACGCCGATGGCCGCCCTGGTGGCCAGCTCGGTGCTGCGCGGTTCGTACCACCTGTACCAGGGCATCGGCGGATTCCTCGGCAACATGGTGATGGGCGTCGTCTTCGTCCTGCTCTACCGGCGGTGGCAGCGGGTGGGCCCGCTGGTCGCCGCGCACGCGCTGCTCGACATCGGCGCGTTCGTCGGATACGCCCTGCTCGCCGGGAAGGTGGACTGGCTCCCGACGCCGTGACGCGGGAACGGTGACCCGGGCGAGGCCGGGCGGGGAGCCGCCGGCCGGGCGGTGGGCGGCGAAACGGGAGGGGCGGCCGCCCCGGGTGGGCGGCGCCCCTCCCGTCGTACGGCTGCGGTCCAGAGCCTCCTACGGGGCGACGAGCAGCTCGCCGTCCACGACGGTCACCGCGTGCCCGGTGAGGACCGTGCGGTCGCCGCGCAGCGAGGTGCGGACCAGCCCGGAGCGGGCGGACGCCTGGAGACCGGTCAGCTCCTCGCGGCCGAGCCGGGCCGACCAGAACGGCGCGAGGGCCGTGTGGGCGCTGCCCGTCACCGGGTCCTCGTCGATGCCCACACCGGGGAAGAAGCCGCGCGAGACGAAGTCGTAGCCTCCCTCGGGACCGGCGGCCGCCGCCGTCGCGATGACACCGCGCCGGGAGAGACCGGCCAGGGCCGCGAAGTCCGGCGTCAGCGCCCGTACGGCCGCCTCGTCCGCCAGCTCCACCAGCAGATCGCCCACGTGCGGGCCCGTGTCGTGGACCGAGACCGGCTCCGCGCCCAGCGCCTCGGCCAGCCCCTTCGGCGCGGACTCGGGTGTGAGCGGAGCGGTCGGGAAGTCCATGTCGATCGCGCCGTCCGGGGTGGTGCGCGAGATCAGCACACCGCACCGGGCCGCGAACCGGACCGTACCGCTCGCGGTCCCGGTGGTGTGCAGGACGTGGGCGGTGGCGAGCGTGGCATGGCCGCACATGTCCACCTCGGTCGCCGGGGTGAACCAGCGCAGCGCCCAGTCGGCGTCCGCGCCGGGCGGCAGCGGGTGGGCGAAGGCGGTCTCGGAAAGGTTCAGCTCCGCGGCGATCCGCTGGAGGCTGCTGTCCTCGGGGAATCCGTCGGGGCCCAGGAGCAGGACCCCGGCCGGATTTCCGGTGAACGGGCGGTCGGTGAACGCGTCGACGATGCGAATCCTCATGCCCCGACCGTAGAGGCGCGGCCGGGGCGCGGACCAAGGCCAATTCCGCATCGGCGGCCCCCGCGCGACGAGCGGGCCGGCCCCGGCGGCTCAGGGGAGACTCGTGAGCGGCCAGATGCTCGGGCGGGCGCGCCGGACGGCGGCGCGTATGTGGACCATGGCCACCATGGCGCTCATATGGGTCTTGCCCTCGGTGAACCGGACGTGGTCCGCGCAGAACCAGACGGCGTTCGCGGGATGCCCCTCGCGGTCGGTGGGCGGCTCGATGCGGCGGAAGTACACGAGCGTGAAGAAGTCGAAGGGGTGGTCCCCGCGGGACGCCCGGCACATCGCGCAGGACGGGGGCATCATCTCCGGTCAACTCCCCTCTGCGGAACGGTCCGAGGCGCAATCCTACAATCGGCTCGGCGCGATCCTGTGTGGTCGTGCCCGGTCCGGCCCCGCGCCGCGCCCCGTGCGACGGAGGCGGCCCGGACGGCGCCGGACGCGACACCGAGGTGTGCGGAGTGCGTCCGCACCCGGAACGAGGAGGCCCCGTGCGGGTGACGTCGAGCGGCAGGCACCACACCACCTTCGCCTTCGGTGACCTGCGGGTGACCTCCTTGCGGGACGGGTATCTCGACATGCCGCCGACCCGGCTCCGCGACGAGGACGGAAGCGTGCTCGGTGACGTGCCGGCGGCCGTCCCGCTGCACGGGGGCAGTCTGCGGCTGTCGGTCAACGCCTTCTTCATTACCGACGGGACGCGGTCCCTCCTCATCGACGCCGGGGCCTCCGACGCCTGGCACGAGCCGACCGTGGGACTGCTCCACGACGCGCTCGACGAGGCGGGCATCGATCGTTCGCGCCTCACCGACGTGGCCCTCACCCACCGGCACGTGGACCATGTGGGCGGCCTGATCGCACCGGACGGCTCGGAGGCGTTCGCCGCTCTCGAACGCGTGTGGATCGGGGCGGCCGACGCCTCGGTGTTCACGGGGCGGCTCGCTCCGCTCCGCGACCGCGTCGTGCCCGTGTCGGAGAGGACCGCGATCCACGCGTGGGCCGTGGCGCTCCCGACGCCCGGTCACACGCCCGGCCACACCGTGTACGCCATCGAGAACGGCGCCGGGGGCCGCCTCCTCGTCTGGGGCGACACCGTGCACGTCCCCACCCTCCAGTTCGACCGGCCCCGGGTGGCCTGGGAGTTCGACACCGATCAGCCCGCGGCCCGCGCCGCCCGCGCCACCCTCCTCGAACAGCTGACGCGCCCCCACCATTTCGTGGCCGGCGCGCACCTCGACTCGCCCGGCATCGCCCGTGTGGCTCCCTCCGGCGACGGATACGCGCTGGAGTACCTCGCCCCGCCGATCGGCTGATCCCCTTCCCGGCGAGCGGCCCGTGACCTGTGACAGTGATCGGTGATCAATTGCCAGTGAAGGATGATCAACGCTAGTTTGTGCCACCGCAGGTTGATCATTCGGCGTACAGGTGGGCGGGGGACGTGGTGGGGGCACCTCTTGGCGTGTTCGAAGAGGCTGCCCTCACGTCCTTTGACCTGACCTTTTACGTCAATGGGACGCTCGTACGTCGATCGCTTGGGTCTAGCTGGGATACGCCGTTCGAGGCTGTGGACCCGGTGCGGGAGTTCAGCTGGCACAAGGACGGTCACGGGTTCGCCGGCTGGTACTACTCGGCGACGCTGCGGGACCACGTGGGCTACGAGTCGTGGCTGGAGCGAGACCGGCTGATCTTGCTGGACCGTGATCCGCAGGTGGTCGCGATCGCCTCGCAGCCGTTCTGGCTGCACTGGCACGACGGCACACGCAAACGCCGACATGCCCCTGACTACTTCGTCCGGCTGTCCGACGGACGCGCCCGCGTCGTTGACGTCCGTGCTGCGGACGACATGGACGAGGCGACGCGAGAGGCGTTCGAGGCGACCGAGCATGCCTGCAGGGCCGTGGGCTGGGAGTTCGAGTGGGTCGGGCGGCCCGAGCCGGTGTTCATGGCGAACATCCGCTGGCTGTCCCGATACCGGCGGGCCCGCTGCGGCCGACCGGTGGCGGTGAGGAATGGCCTCTTGGAGGTCTTCCGCGAACCGATGGGGCTATGGGAGGGCGCCGGGCTGGTCGGCGACCGGTTGCAGGTTCTGCCGGTGCTGTTCCATCTGTTGTGGTCCGGCGCTCTGAGGACCGATCTGGCGGGAGGACTTATGGAGAGCGACAGTCTCGTCTGGACGGAGGGAATCCGATGGGCAGCTTGAAGCGGCCGCCGGCCTTGGTGGTCGGCCAGAGAGTCCGGTTCGAGGGCCAGGTGAGGGGGGTTCTCGAGGTCACCGCACGGGCCGCGGTGCTGGAGGACGCCGAGGCACCGCACCGCGTTGTCGCTCTGATCGACCTGTTCGAAACCGCGGACTTCGAGATCCTGTTCCAGCCCGAACGCATGCCTCTGCCCCAGTCCGGGCTGCTGGAGATCTTCGCACCCGAGGTGATGAAGCGGGCACTGTGGTGGGAAGGACACGTCCTTGAGGTCCTGCACGGGCTGCCGCCAGGCGCCGAACCGGGCACACCACCGCGACCGGGCTACGGACCGGGCACATCGGTGACCTCGCGCCAGAAGGCCAAGGCGGCTGAACTCGCAGCCCTCGGCCACGAGATCAAAACCGGAGCGGTGGGCCTCCGGCGACGCCGTTACACGGAGGAAGGCCTGGTCGGCCTGGCTCGGCTGGTCGATCACCGCTCGGTCCGCAAGCGCAAGGAGTTCGGTGACGTGCCCGACGCCGTCGTCGAGGCGATGCGGCAGGCGATCAAGGAGGGCGTCGAGACCTCGACACGCAACGGGGCCTACCTGATCTGGAGGACCGGGGAGATCATTCGGGAGAATGACGGGAACCTGGCCGAGCTGCCCTCGCGACGGACTCTCTACCGACTGGTGGCGAAGCTGACGGCAGGCACACATGCGACCGGGTCGGCCGTCACACGCAGGTCGAAGGTCCATGGGGCCGCAGCCCCGTTCGGTGAGTTGACGGTGTCGGCTCCGGGTGAAGTCATGCAGATCGACTCCACACCGCTGGACGTCATGGTCCGCCTCGACAACGGAGTGGTCGGCAAGGTCGAACTCACCGGCATGATCGACGTCGCCACCAGGACACTGGCCGCCGCGGTGCTCAGGCCCACGACGAAGTCCGTCGACGCCAGCGTGCTGCTGGCCCGCACGGTCACCCCGGAGCTGATGAGACCAGGCTGGGTCGACGCACTGAAGATGTCCCGCTCGGTGCTGCCTCATGCCCGGATGCTGACCCTCGATGAGCGTCTGGAGCACGCGGCAGCCAAGCCGGTGATCGTCCCGGAGATGATCGTCTGCGATCACGGCAAGGTGTTCGTCTCGCGCAACTTCAGGGCCTCCTGCCGGTTCCTGGAGATCGACTTCCAGCCCACGCACAAGGGCTCGCCCTTCGAAAAGGGCCACATCGAGAAGATGCTCGGCTCCGTCGCCACGATGTTCGCCCAGTTCCTCCCCGGCTACACCGGCCGCAACACCGACCACCGTGGCCGCCACCCGGAGCACGAGAACCTGTGGTCGCTGCCCGAACTGCAGGAACTGCTGGACGAGTGGATCGTCGCCCACTGGCAGAACCGCCCTCACGAGGGGCTGCGAGATCCCGACCATCCGGGCCGGCTGTTCACGCCGAACCAGAAGTACGCCGCGCTGGTCGAGGCATGCGGCTACGTCCCTGTCGCCCTCAGCGGCCAGGACTACGTCGAACTCCTCCCAGCGGCCTGGCGGGCCGTCAACTCCTACGGAATTCGGATCAACAACCGCACCTACGACGCCCCCGAGCTGGGGCCGATGCGGCGGCGCGACTCAGGGGTCACCGCCAAGCGTGGGCTCTGGGAAGTCCACCGTGACCCTTACGACGTCTCCCGTGTCTGGGTACGCAACCACCGCGGCGAAGGCGAGTGGATCCAGGCAACCTGGAAATACCTGAACCGAGCGCCCGTTCCCTTCGGTGACCTCGCCTGGGACCACGTCAGCCACCAGCTGCCCAAGGCCACGGAGGAAGAACTCGCCGAGGCCGTCTCCGCCCTGCTGACCCGGGCCCACGCCGGCCCTGAACAGCCAGCGGCAAACAAGCGGAAGGCCAGGCGGTCCAAGGCGGACCGTCGTGTCACGGCCCGGACCAAGGCCACTACACCGGCAGCAGCCATGCCTCCGCCGCGACCGGAGACGCAACCCTCGCCGGAGCCGCCGGCGGAGGACGAGGAAACGATGGCCGAAGTGATCCCGCTGGGCATCTTCGACCCGCTTGAGGACCCCTGGAGACGTTCGTGAGCACGCCGCTGGCAGACCAGCCGGAAGACGAGTTCGGCCGCTATCTGACCGCCCTGCCCGGCTGGCGCGAGTTCATCGTGGAGGCGATCAGCGAGCCGATGGCCATGGTGACGCAGGACGAGTACGACGCCCTGACTAAAGAGGACAGGTATCAGTACGACGAGGGCCGGCTCGACCACCATGCCCGCCTGCAGGTGGTCGCCACCTCAACCGTCCGGCACACCGTCACCTGCGGACGCCGCCTGGTCATCCTCAACCGCGGCGCCATCAGCGCCCGTCGGGGCCTCATCGTCACCGGCCCGGCCAACACCGGCAAGACGATCGCCCTGACCCAGCTCGGGCTGGCGCACGAGCTGCAGGACCGCCGCCGGCACCCTGGCCAGGACGAGCGCATACCAGTCATCTACATCACCGTCCCGCCCGCCGCGACACCCCGCATGATCGCAGCTGAGTTCGCCCGTTTCCTCTGCCTCCCGGTCCTGCGAAGCTCCAACATCACCGACCTCACCGAAGCCGTGGTCGGCGTCTGCACCAAGGCCCGCACCGGCCTCGTCCTGGTCGACGAGATCCACAACATCTCCCTGCACACCCGCACGGGAGCCGAGGCGTCCGACACACTCAAGTACTTCTCCGAGCGCATCCCCGCGACGTTCGCCTACGCCGGCATCGACATCGAAGGCAGCGGCCTGCTATCTGGCACCCGCGGCGACCAGATCGCCGCCCGCTTCACCTCGGTGGCCACCCATCCCTTCCCCTACAACAAGGAGTGGAAGGGCCTGGTCGCGCAGATGGAGGCGAACCTGCTGCTGCACCAGCACACACGTGGCACCCTGACTCGCTTGGACCGCTTCCTGCACACCCGAACGGGCGGCATGATCGGCACCCTTTCCCATCAGCTCCGCGGAGCTGCCGTGGATGCCATCCTCACCGGCGCCGAGAAGATCACCAAGTCCGGCCTGCTGGCGGTCGACCTGGACATCGCCTCCCGACGCAGGCACGCCGGCGGCCTCTCGGACGCGGATAAGTGACCCACCCCACCGCGGACAGCGAGCCGATCACCAAGCTTCCCTTCCAGGTCCGGCCGATTGCCGGTGAAGGCTGCTATCCCTTCATCGCCCGCCTCGCCCGCGCCAACTGCCTTCCGCCCGCCTACCTGCGGCGCTTCCTCGCAGGACCGCCCAGATATCAGGGCCGTCCATCTTGGGCACGGATCGCCGCCGTCACCGGCCGTGACCCCGAACAGCTACGGAAGACGCTCGACACCGTCAAGTGCAAGAGGTGCGGCTCCGAATTCGCGGTCACCCGCACGTTCGGCGTCATGCCCGTCTACTGCTCGACTCGTTGCCGCGTTCCCCAGAAGTATCCAGTCATGGAACCCTGCCGAATCTGCCGGCAGCCGATGAAGATCCAGTTCGGTCAACGTCACCGGCTCTGTTCCTCTGCCTGCCGCAGAGTGGCCTACATCGAACGTCGTTCCCGCGATGAGGACGCCGCTGACCGGCAGCCATTCCGCGATTGCGCCGCTTGCGAAGGCCCCATGCCGCCGACCCCTCAAATGGCCAAGCGCACCTGCTCGGAGACATGCGAACTGCAGGTCTCCCGCTGGGACCGGCTGATCGAGAGGGACGGGCTTCCCCTGCCTTCCAGGACATGCGTGTTCTGCGGCATCCCGATAGAAGCGAAGTCGCTCGCCGATCCCCCTCGCCGCTGGTGCAGTCGCCGTTGCCGCACATGGTCGTCTGGGGGCGCTGACCCATCCATCTTCTTCGGGCCGGTGTCCTGCGGCCAGTGCCAGAAACCCATTGACCGCCGCAAGGACGGCTGGACTCGGCGATGGTGCTCGCGCAAGTGCTACCGGTTGTCCCGCGGCTGGCCTGAGTCGCCGAAGAAGGCTGAGCAGCCGAGCGCCTGATCATGCAGACACCCATCTGCCGACGTACACGCGATGCGGCAGGCGGGCCGTTCCCGAGGCTGCGCAGGGTGGCAGGGCGGCCGCTACTGCTGTTGACGCAAGGGGTTCTCGGGTTATGTCAGTGGTGGTTGCGATCCTGTGCAGTATGGACGATAAGACCTTCTGGGCGCTCATGGACGAGCTGAGCAGCCGCTCCGGTGACCGGCATGAACGGTTGGAATGGCTGCGCGGGGAGCTGCGATGTCGGCCCGCTGCGGAGGCGGCGGAGTTTCAAGCGTCTCTGGAGGCCGCGTGCGAGGCGGTCGCCACGGACGCACTGTGGCGGGCGGCGGGCCGGATCGAGGGTGGCTTGTGCTCCGACGACGGCTTCGACTACTTCGCGCTGTGGCTGGTGGCCCAGGGGCAAGGGACGTACAAGACGGTGCTTACTGATCCGGATGCCCTCGCTGACGTTGCTGAGGTGCGGGCCTTGGCGGGACGGCACCCGCGAGAGTGGTGTGACCACGAGTGGCCGGAATGGGAGGAACTCGACTATGTGGCCCGGGAGGTATTCGACGAGCTGACGGGCCAGGAGGGCGACTGCGAGGAGGCGTTCTACGAGGCCCTGGAAGCCGTTCAGGAGACATGGGCGAAGCCAGAAAAAGAGATCGACACCGTAGAGGCCACGGTGAGAACTGGGACACCCCGGCTCGACGCCCTCTTCCCCGCAAGAGCCAGCTCCTAATCAGTGACGCGACGCCGGCGCCCATGACCGGGGGTGGAGAGTGAGTCTGGGATTTGACGTACCAGAGCGGCGCAGGGCTCTGCCCTACTCGTAGTGGGTGGCGGCGCGGAGGGCTCGGGCCATGAAGGTCCAATCACCATCGGGCGGGATCTGCTCACCTGCGTTCTTGTACGCGCCCGGGGAGTCGTGCACCCATGCGGCAAGCGCTTCCAAGAAGTCGTCCAGGGTGCTGTTCTCCCACTCGTGGCCCCGGGCACGGAACTCCTTGTGCAGGTCACGCAGCAAGGCGACCAGCTCTTCACGGCTACGCGGTTCGGGAGACATGGACGACAACGTACCCCGTACGATCGCGCGGGGATCTACCCCGGTCGCAGGAGCAGCGACAGAGCCGGTTCACCCCTACAGGCCTGGTCACCGCAGTGAGACACGTCCATGCCGCCCATCCCGAGCGCACCGGGAAGTCGTTGCGTTGAGCAGCGGCTCTGTGTCGCCGCGGTCAGGTGATCAGTCCCAGTCTGACGCCGGCTGGTCGACGTTGCCGCCCGTGTGCGGGAACTGCACGTAGCCCTCGGCTCCTTGGGGAAGGGCGTCTACACAGGTCGCCGAGCAGGCGTTGACCAGGAGGGGTAGCACATCGGTGGCTACCCTCAGGGAGATCCACACTTGGTGGAGGCCGTGCTGCTTGATCGGCCGGTCGCAGACGCTGCAGCTGCGGATGGCCGTTGTCCCCCAGCGGCTGGCATCGAGCGCCGTCAGGTCGAGGTCCGCGACAGAGTCCTGAGGCGGCCGGAGACGGGGAAAGGGGGGACGGAGCTTGTAGTTCCCGAACAGCGCGCGTGTGCTCACCGTGCTTCGGGCCAGCTTGGAGCACCTGGTGATCTCGTAGGGGAACCAGTGCAGTCGGTAGGAGGTATACGGGGTGAACTCCTCCAGGCTGGTCATCGCCCCGATTTCGGGCGGGATCCGGACCAGGTTGCTGCCGTAGAGCACGAAACGCTTGACCGCAGTCAGCTTGGCGATGCTCGGAGGCAAGGTCACGATCTGCCGCCGTTCAACCGGGCTGAGCTCAACCAAGGGACGGAACTCCTCCCGTCCGTCGGCCGCGGCCTCGTCAACGAGCTGCAGCAGTCGTTTCCACCCAGGGGCCGAAGCGTCCTGAGATTCGGCATGGAAGCCAACGCGCGCTCGCGAATGCGGCCTGGCCTGGTCGAAGCATCTGCACTCATGCCGATAGGACTCGCCGCCGACCGACGCCGGGTCCGATGTGTCGCCCCACCGGTTCACAAAGAGTCTCGGCTCTCCCTCATTCGCCATGGGGTCAAGATACGGATCTCCATCGGAACGACCCAGCGGTTAATCCGGGTCGAACCCGTCTGCAAGGCAGCTTTCGACGGAGGCCGATACACGGGTTCACCGGCTCACGGCTCCCGGAATCCACGAGCCTGCGCGCTTCACCATCAGTAGGGCAACGCCACACAACGGTCGGCCTCTGCTGACACAGACGGCCAAGTGGTCACTCTTAGCTGACATAAAGCAGCTTTGATCAACCATGCCTGTCAATCGATCAACGATCACTGTCACAGGTCAGCCCGACCCCGAGCAGGGGGTTTGTCATGCGACCGGTTCCGATATATCGTTGAGGCATCGCGACAATGCAGCGATAAGAAGATCGATACGAGAAGGAGTGCGGCCATGCATGCACACGACCACGGACACGGTCGCGGCCCCTGTGGGCCCGGCCGGTACGAGCAGGGGGACTTCGAGGGGCGTCGGGCCGCCTTCGGGCAGTTCGGGCCGCCGTTCGGCGGGGGGCCCTTCGGGGGAGGCCCGTTCGGCGGGCGGGGCCGGGGCGGTGGCCGGGGGAGGGCGCGGCGCGGTGATGTGCGCGCGTCGATCCTGGCCCTGCTGAAGGACCGCCCGATGCACGGGTACGAGATGATCCAGGAGATCGGCGAGCGCAGCGGCGGGGCCTGGCGGCCCAGCCCCGGTTCGGTGTATCCGACGCTCCAGATGCTGGAGGACGAGGGGCTGATCGTCAGCGAGAGCGAGGGCGGCAAGAAGCTCTTCACGCTCACCGAGGCCGGCCGCGCCGAGGCGGAGTCCGGGCCGGACGCGCCCTGGGAGGAGGCCGGCCGCGGCGTCGACTGGGAGAGCCTCAACGAGGTCCGGCAGGCGGGCTTCGGGATGATGGAGGCGTTCGGCCAGGTCTGGAAGACCGGCTCGGCCGAGCAGCGCGAGAAGGCGCTCGCGGTGATCAACGACGCCCGCAAGAGGCTCTACCTCATCCTCGCCGACGAGGGCTGACCCGGTCGGTGGGAGACATGAGGAGAGGTGCGCACAAGGGCCCCGCGGCCGAGCCGCGGGGCCTTCGCCGTACCCGTCGCGCGGTGGTCAGGCGGCGACCAGTCCGTCCAGCTTGCGCAGCGACTCGACGAGCGCCGCCGTGGCCGAGTCCTTCAGCTTGCCCGCCATCAGTGAGACCGCCGCGCCCGTGAACTCGCCGTCGATCCGCAGCGCCGTGGCGTCGCCGTCCGGCGTCAGCGCGTACCGCATCCGGAGGTTCACGCCCATCGGTCCCTTGCCCGTGGTCGTGAGCAGCCGGCCCGTCTCCAGCTCGGCCACCGTCCAGGTGACCTCGGCCGGGAAGCCCATGAGCTTCATGTTCTCCTCGTAGGTGGCGGCCAGTTCGAGTGTGGCCGGACCGCCCTTGGGGAAGCTGGTGTGCGTGGCGTTCCACTCCCCGTACGCGCTGAAGTCGGTCAGCTGGGCCCAGACCTTCTCGGCCGGTGCCCCGATACGCGCCTCTGCACTGACTTCGGCCATGCGACCACCCCTTCTCTCCGGGTTACGGTGTCGCGGAACGTAGCCGCAGTGGCGCGAACATTCAATACTGATGAACCGTCAGATGTGCTGACCGGGCCCCTGATCCGTACCGGCCCGGCGGATCTCCGCCGCGTCGAAACGGTCGGACGCGCGCGGGTGGGGTCCGTCGTCGTGGCAGTGGAACGCCGCCCAGAACAGATCGGCGGGCAGGGCGTCGGGCGGGGCGTGGACCCGGTAGACGTAGTCGCGCCCGTCCAGCGCGGGCAGGGAGACCAGCCAGCTCATCCCCGCAACCGCCTCCTTCCCGCCGTACCAGTGCCTTGTGCTGTGGGACGAGCGCGGGGAGGTCCGCGGTTGCTCCGGGAGCGCGTGGCAAGGCGGCGCGCGCCGTGGTTCCGCACGCGTTCCCGGAACGGCCCGATCTCATCCGTAAGGAGGAGGACCCGCCCCCGTGCGCACAACTCGGGTCGGATGCGGCAATGGGACTCCACGGGGACGTTTCCGGGCGCCCGGACTGATGGGGTGGAAGGGTGCAGAACCGTACGCCGCGCATTCCCCAGCAGCCCGCAGCGCACCACCGCGCCGAGTCCGACGCCGCACTCGGAGCCGCGCTCGCCACTGTGGTGTCGGGTGCGCGCAGACGGGCCCTGAGGGACGGCGACCGGCAGATCGACACCGCCCACCTCCTGCACTCCCTGATCGAGTCCGACCCCGAGGTGCGGTCGGCCTTCGACGGCGGTCCGCAGCTGGCCAGGGTGCTCGGCTACCTCGTCCAGCGCAGCATCGGCTACGGACTCCGCTGGCAGGGGGCGGTCGAGGACTCCGGAGCGATCCCGGTGGTGCCGGACGCGGCCGCCGGCGGCTGGTCGCCCTCGGCGGCCTCCGCGATGGCGCAGGCGTACGCCCGCGCCGGGGCGCTCGGCAGGGACCGGGCCGAGGGGGTCGATCTGCTCGCGGTCCTGGCCGCCGACCGGGAGTGCCGGGCCGTGGAGGTCCTGGAGCGGGCGGGCGTCGACACCGCGTCGCTCGCGGGCCGGGCCGGACAGGCCGCCGGGTGGTGCTGAGCCCCGCTCAGCCGGCCGGGCGGCCGGCGAGTGCCTCCAGGGCCGGGCGGAGCAGAGCGGTGATCCGGTCGGCCGGAACGTCCCGCAGGGCGCTGATGCCGAGCAGCTGATGGCCGAGCGTGGCGCCCACCATCGTCGTGACGATCAGCGCCGCGCGCAGTTCGGCGTCCGGGTCTCCTTGGGCGGGCCGGTCCTCGTGCCCGGCCCCGCCCGCCGCCGTCAGGACCCGGCCGATGCCCGCGATCTGCTCGTCGAGCCCTTCGCGTACGTGGGAGGCCGCCGCCGGGTCCGTGAGCATGGAGCGCAGCATCGCCCGCGCTCCGTCGGGCAGTCCGCCGAGCTTGGCACCGAGGCCGGTCAGGAGGTGGTCGAGCAGGGCCTCGCCGTCCGCCTCGGGTGCGGGGGCCGGGGATGCCTGCACGGCGCGGGTGAACAGCTCCCGCTTCGATCCGAAGTACTGCATCACCAGCGCCGGATCGACCCCGGCCGCCGTCGCCACCGCACGGATCGTGGTGCGGTCGAACCCCTTCGCCGCGAACAGCTCCCGGGCGCGGGCCAGGATGCGGGCCTCGGTGGCCCTGCGGCGGTCGGCGCGGGAGAGGGAGTGCGTCGTCACAGCCGGACTCTACATCCGTTGACCGAACCCGTTGACCCGCTCCCGGGCGGCTCGTATCGTCATTCACTCAACATCTGTTGAGTGAAATTCCGTCCGACGACACCAGTGGGGGAAACGGAGTGGATTCCATGACGAAGGCCGTCGGTACGGTCGCCCGCCGTACGCCGCGCGAGGTCCTCGGCCTCTATCACCGGGCGATGGCGGAGATGGCGGCCGACGACCTGGCCGATCTGTACGCGGAGGACGCCACGCACGAATTCCCCTTCACCACGCCCGGGTTCCCCCCGCGCTTCGAGGGGCGCGAGGCGGTCCGGGCCGGATACCGGGCGGCCTGGGGCGCCTCGCCGCTGCGGATGGTGGAGATCGCGGACCTGGCCGTCCACGAGACCGCCGAGGCCGGGACCGTCGTCGGCGAGCACGTGGCCGTCGTGGAGTCCGCGCGGGGCGAGCGGTTCGCCGTTCCCGGGCTGCTGGTCCTCCGGGTCCGCCACGGGCTGATCACCCGGGCGCGGGACTACATGGACGCGCCCGCCGTCGCCCGCGCGGGCGCCTCGATCGCCTCGGCACCTCCGGGCGCCGCGCGCTGACGGAGCGGAGCGCGGCGGGCGCCTCCCCGACGGAGTGCGATCCGCGACAGGTGCTACGGGGGTGACGCTCCTGACGGCAGCTGTCATGATGTGCCGATGCACGCGTCTCAGGGGAGAAGCGCCGGCCTGGGACTCGCCCTGGCCTCGGCCTTCGCATTCGGCGGTTCCGGGGTGGCGGCCAAGCCACTCATCGAGGCGGGGCTCGACCCGCTCCACGTGGTGTGGCTCAGGGTCGCGGGCGCCGCGCTCGTCCTGCTCCCCGTGGCCTGGCACCACCGCCGTCTGGTCCGCACCCGCCCCGTGCTGCTCCTGGGCTTCGGGCTCCTCGCCGTCGCGGGCGTCCAGGCCTGCTACTTCGCCGCGCTCTCCCGCATCCCGGTCGGCGTCGCCCTCCTCGTCGAATACCTGGCACCCGCCCTCGTCCTGGGCTGGGTCCGCTTCGTCCAGCACCGGCCGGTGACCCGGGCCGCCGCCGTCGGCGTGGTGCTCGCGGTGGGCGGCCTGGCCTGCGTCGTCGAGGTCTGGGCGGGCCTCGGATTCGATGCCTTCGGCCTGCTGCTCGCCCTCGGCGCGGCCTGCTGCCAGGTCGGCTACTTCGTCCTTTCCGACCAGGGCGGTGCGGGCGACCCCTCCGGCCCGAGCGGTGCGGACGCGGGAAGAAGGGCCGAACCCCCGGACCCGGTCGGCGTCATCGCGTACGGACTGCTCGTCGGGGCCGTCGTGCTCACCGCCGTGACGCGGCCCTGGACGATGGAGTGGTCCGTCCTCGGCGGCGACACCTTCATGAACGGCGCCCAGGTGCCCGCCTGGCTGCTGCTGGCCTGGATCGTGCTCCTGGCGACCGTCGTCGCGTACGTGACCGGCGTGATCTCCGTCCGCCTGCTGTCACCGGCCGTCGCGGGGGTCGTCGCCTGCCTCGAAGCGGTCGTCGCCACCGTGCTCGCCTGGGTGCTCCTGGGGGAGCACCTGGCCGCACCGCAGCTCATCGGCGGCGTGCTGGTGCTGGCGGGCGCCCTCATCGCCCAGTCCTCGACCCCCTCCGCGCCCTCGGGCCCGGTCGCGAGCGGACCGGGCGGGCAACCGGACGACGCCGGAAGCGAGTTGTCGGCCGGACGGCTCGCCCTCTAGAGTCGCGGCCATGCACTCGACCGTACTTCCGCCGCCTGCCGCCTGACGCGGGCCGCCACACCTGACGAAGACCGGACTCGGGCAGTCCCCGAGCGGTTCGTCGCTGCCCGCGTGCGGAGCGAAGCGACCACCTTCCTGTCTTCCCATGGAGAAGTCACGTGTCGAATCCTGCTTCCGGCCTGCCTGTCGGGCGGAGCCTCTGCTATCTGATCATCGCCGGAGTCGCCTGGGGCACGGCCGGGGCCGCGGCCTCGCTGCTCTTCGCGGCCGGTGACACCGGGCCCCTCGCACTGTCGTTCTGGCGCTGCGCGGGCGGCCTCGTGCTGCTGCTCGGCGCGCTCGCCCTGCGGACCCGTCGCCCCGCGCCCGCCGAGTCCCGGCGCCGCCGGCTGCTGCGCATCCTCGGAACCGGCCTCGGTCTGGCGGTCTTCCAGACCACGTACTTCGCCGCCGTCCAGGCCACCGGCCTCGCCGTCGCCACCGTGGTCACCCTCGGGGCGGGTCCCGTCCTCATCGCCATCGGCGCCCGGCTGGCCATGGGGGAGAGGCTCGGACTCGGCGGAATCGCCGCGGTCGGCGGGGCGTTGACGGGCCTCGCCGTCCTCGTGCTCGGCGGCGACGCGGCAGCCGTCCGCCCGGCCGGGATCGCCTTCGCCCTGCTCTCCGCGGCCGGCTACGCGGGGATGACCCTGCTCACCCGGTGGCTCGGCCGCGACGGGGCCGGCGCGGATCCGCTCGCCACCAGCGCCTGGGCGTTCGGCGTCGCCGCGCTCGTGATGCTGCCCATGGCGGCGGCCGAGGGCTTCGTCCCACACACGGACCACCCCGCCCGGGTCGTGGTCCTGTTCGTGTACATGGCCTCGGTCCCGACCGCCCTCGCCTACGCCCTCTACTTCGCCGGCGCCGCGACCGTGCGGGCCGCCACCGTGTCCGTCGTCATGCTGCTGGAGCCGGTCAGCGCGGCGGTCATCGCCGTCGTCGTGCTGGACGAGCCGCTCACCCCGGCCACGGTCGCCGGGACGCTGCTCCTGCTCGTCGCGGTGGCCGGGCTGGCCGTCGCCGAGACGCGCGGCGCGGTGGGTGCCCGCGAGGAGGCCGTCGCCGTCGTCTGAGCCGCCCGGGGCGGGGGGGCCTCGACGCGCCCGCCCCCCCGGGCCCGTAAGGGGGACGCCAGCTAGTCCGGTACGGGGAGCGAGTCGGCGACAGCCGCGGGGGGGCCCGGG
>NZ_JBSFHN010000063.1:0-21409 GCF_053597115.1 Streptomyces sp. NPDC001515 | reverse complement strand
GATGTGGTCCGGTGGTCCGTGGACGGTCAGATCGAGTACCTCGGCCGTGCGGACGAGCAGGTCAAGATCCGGGGCTTCCGCATCGAACTCGGAGAGGTCCAGTCCGTCCTGGCCGGACACCCGCTGGTCGCCCAGGCCGTGGTCGTGGCCCGCGAGGACGTGCCCGGAGACAAGCGACTGGTCGCCTACGTCGTGCCGGCCGAGGACGGGGTGGCCGATGAACTGCCGCGGATCCTGACCGCTCTGGCCGGGGACCGCCTGCCGTCCTACATGGTCCCCTCGGCGATCGTGCTCCTCGACGCCCTGCCGCTGAACGTCAACGGCAAGCTCGACCGCAAGGCACTCCCCGCCCCCGCGTTCGCGACGGGGACCGCCGGCCGTGGTCCGGCGACGCTCCGCGAGGAGCTTCTGTGCGGGGTCTTCGCCCAGGTCCTGGGGCTGCCCGAAGTCGGGGTGGATGACGACTTCTTCGCCCTCGGCGGTCACTCCCTTCTCGCTGTCCGTCTGATCAGCCGGGTCCGTACGGTCCTCGGCGTCGAGGTCCCGCTCCGCGCCCTGTTCGACACGCCGACGGTCGCCGGTCTCGCGGCCGGCCTGGAGGACGCCGGACAGGCCAGACTCGCCCTGACCGCCGGACACCGCCCGGACAGAGTGCCGCTCTCCTTCGCCCAGCAGCGCCTGTGGTTCATCAGCCAGCTGGAAGGCCCCAGCGCCACCTACAACAGCCCGATCGCCCTGCGCCTGACGGGCGATGCCGATCACCAGGTGCTGCACGCGGCCCTGCGGGACGTGATCGGCCGCCACGAGGTCCTGCGGACCGTCTTCGGCGTCGCGGACGGGCAGCCGTACCAGCGGGTCCTCGCGCTCGACGAGCTCGACTGGGAGCTGGACGTCGTCGAGGTCGGCCGGGCGGAGCTGGAGGACGCGGTCACCGCAGCCGCGCGGTACGCCTTCGATCTCTCCGTCGAGGTGCCGATCCGGGCCACCCTCTTCGAGGCCGGTGCGGGCGAGCGCGTCCTCGTCGTCCTCGTGCACCACATCGCCAGTGACGGCTGGTCGCGGGCGCCGCTGGCCCGGGACTTCTCCGCCGCCTACGCGGCACGAAGCGCCGGTCAGGCACCCCAGTGGGAGCCGCTGCCGGTGCAGTACGCGGACTACGCGCTGTGGCAGCGCGAACTGCTCGGCGACGAGGCCGACCCGGACAGCGTCATCGCCCGGCAGCTCGCGTACTGGCGCGAGACGCTGGCGGGCTCCCCCGAGGAGCTGGAGCTGCCCTTCGACCGTTCCCGACCCACGGTCGCGTCCCACCTGGGCCACAGCGTCCCGCTCGACGTTCCGGCCGAGGTGCACGTACGACTGGCGCAGCTCGCCCGCTCCGAGGGCGTGACCGTGTTCATGGTGTTGCAGGCGGCCCTGGCCATCCTGCTCTCCAAGCTGGGCGCGGGCACCGACATCCCGATCGGCTCGGCCCACGCCGGACGAGGTGACGAGGCCCTGGACGACCTGATCGGTTGCTTCGTCAACACCCAGGTGCTGCGTGCGGACCTGTCGGGCGACCCCGCCTTCACCGAGCTGCTGGCCCGGGTACGGGAGGCGGGCCTGTCCGGCTTCGCCCACCAGGACGTGCCGTTCGAGCGGCTGGTGGAGGAGTTGGCGCCGGCCCGTTCCATGGCCCGGCACCCGCTCTTCCAGGTCGTCCTGACGAAGCAGAACACCGTCAGCGCCGGCCTGGACTCCTCGGCCGCGCCCGTCGTCTGGACCGGCGGCATGTCGACCGGTACCAGGGCGGCGAAGTTCGACCTGGACGTGATGGTCGGCGAGACGTACGACGCCGAGGGCGTCCCGGCCGGTCTGCGCGGCTCGGTCACCGTGGCCGCCGACCTGTTCGACCCGGAGTGGGCCGACCGGATCGCCGGCGCCTGGGTGCGCGTGCTCGACCTCCTCGGCGACAGCCCGCAGACCCGCCTCAGCAGCGTCCCGGTGCTCGACGAGGTGGCCCGGCACCGGGTCCTGACGGGTTGGAACGACACGGCGTGTGATGGTCGGTCGGTCCTGGTTCATGAGGGGTTCGAGCGGGTGGTGGACCGGGTGCCCGGTGCGGTGGCGCTGACCGCCGACGGTGCGGACTTCACGTACGCCGAGCTGGATGCTCGGGCCAATCGTCTCGCGCATTATCTGATGGGTCAGGGCATTGGTCCGGAGTCGGTGGTGGGTCTGTGCCTGCCGCGTGGTGTGGACGTGATCGCGGCGATCCTGGGCGTGTGGAAGGCGGGGGCGGGTTATCTGCCGATTGATCCGGGGCAGCCGACGGACCGGATCGCGTTCATGCTCCGTGACAGCCGTGCCGCGCTGGCTCTGACGACGGAGGAGATTCTGGACGAGCTGCCCGCCGGTCGTTCGCGGCTGGTGGCGATCGATGACACGTTCGTGGAGATGCAGCTTGCCGCCGCGTCCGCGGAGCGCCCTGATCGTGAGGTCGATCCGCAGTCCCTGGCGTATGTGATCTATACGTCGGGTTCGACGGGCCGGCCCAAGGGTGTCGCGGTCACCCACGGCGGCCTGGCCAACTACACGGCCTCGGTCCCCGACCGCCTGGGCTTCGCGGGCGAAGGCGCCCGGTACGCGCTGCTCCAGGCGCAGGCCACTGATCTCGGCAACACGGTGGTCTTCGCGAGCCTCACCACCGGCGGCGAACTCCACATCCTTGACGAGGCAGCGGTCACCGACCCGGAACGGGTCGCCGCTTATCTGGCCGAGCACGAGATCGACCACTTCAAGATCGTCCCCTCGCACCTGGCCGCCCTGACCACGTCCGGCATCGAGGGCGTACTGCCCAGGCGCTCCGTTGTCCTGGGCGGAGAGTCCACCCCGCCCGCTCTGGCCACCGCCCTTCTCGGGGCTGCGGGTGAGCGGGAGGTCCACAACCATTACGGCCCGACCGAGACGACGATCGGCATTGCGACCACGCGGCTGACGGCCGAGGGGATCGCGGGCGGGTCGGTCCCGGTCGGCACGCCGATCGCCAACACCCGCTTCTACATCCTGGACGACCGCCTGAACCTGGTCGTGCCGGGCGCCGCCGGTGAGCTGTATGTGTCCGGTGCCGGACTGGCGCGTGGATATGTGGGCCGCGAAGCCCTCACCGCTGAGCGGTTTGTCGCCAACCCGTACGAGAGCGGCCAGCGGATGTATCGCACGGGTGACCGTGCGAAGTGGACGCAGGACGGTCAGGTGGTCTTCCTGGGCCGTGCCGACGACCAGGTGAAGATCCGGGGCTACCGCATCGAACCCGGCGAGGTGCAGGGTGTTCTGGCGGGCCATCCGCTGGTCGATCAGGCTGCCGTCGTTGCCCGTGAGGACGCTCCGGGGGACCGCAGGCTCGTCGCCTACGTCGTGGCCGATGATCTGGAGCCGCAGGAGAAGGCCCACCTTGCCCCCGCGCTGCGGGAGTTCGCGGCGCAGCGGTTGCCGGAGCACATGGTTCCGTCGGCGGTCGTCGTCCTGGAGGCGCTGCCGCTGGCCGGGAACGGCAAGCTTGAGCGGAAGGCTCTGCCGGCACCGGACTACTCCTCGTCGCTGGCTTCGGGTGGCAGGCGGGCGGCGTCGCTTCAGGAGGAGATCCTGTGCCTGGCCTTCGCGGAGGTCCTCGGACTTCCCGAAGTGGGTGTGGACGACGACTTCTTCGAGCTCGGCGGCCATTCCCTTCTCGCCGTCCGCCTCGTCAGCCGCATCCGCTCCGTCCTCGGCGTCGAGGTCGAGATCCGGGCGCTGTTCGAGGCCCCGACGGTCGCGGGCCTCGCCGAGCGCCTGACCGGCGCCCGTACCGCGCGCGCCGCGCTGACCGCGAGGGAGCGCCCCGAGCGGCTTCCGCTCTCGTACGGGCAGCGCCGCCTGTGGATCATCAACCAGATGGACGGGCCGAGCCCGACCTACAACATCCCGGTGGCCACCCGGCTCGCCGGGGCGGTGGACGCCGGGGCGATGGGCGCGGCCTTCCGGGACGTGCTCGCGCGTCACGAGGTGCTGCGCACGGTCTTCGAGGTGGCGGACGGCGAGCCGTACCAGCGGATCGTCGCCGCCGACGACCTCGACTGGGAGCTGACCGTCACCGACGTCGCCCCGGAGGAGCTGCCTGCCGCCGTCGCCGGCGCGAAGGCGTACACCTTCGACCTCTCCACCGAACTCCCGGTCCGCGCCTGGCTTTTCAGGGCCGGCCCCGAGGAGCACGTCCTCGTCGTCGTGGTGCACCACATCGCGGGTGACGGCTGGTCGTGGGCGCCGCTGGCCCGTGACGTGGCGACGGCGTACGAGGCGCGCCGCAGCGGGCGCGCCCCGCAGTGGCAGCCGTTGCCGGTCCAGTACGCCGACTTCGCGCTGTGGCAGCGCGAAGTCCTCGGCGACAGCCAGGACCCGCAGAGCCTGATCTCGCAGCAGGTCGCCTACTGGCGGGAGACGCTGGCGGGGGTGCCGGAGGAGCTGGAGCTGCCGTTCGACCGGACGCGACCGCCGGTCGCCTCGCACCGGGGCCACCGGGTGCCGCTGGAGATCCCGGCGGACGTCCACGCCCGTCTCGCCGCGCTGGCGCGGGCCGAGGGCGTCACGATGTTCATGGTGCTGCACGGTGCCCTCTCCGTGCTGCTGTCCCGGATCGGCGCGGGCACGGACGTCCCGATCGGTTCGGCGATCGCCGGCCGTACGGACGAGGCCCTGGACGACCTCGTCGGCTACTTCGTGAACACGTTCGTCCTGCGCACCGACCTGTCGGGGGACCCGACGCTCCGTGAGGTGCTGGGACGGGTGAGGGAGGCCGGTCTGGGCGCGTTCGCGCACCCGGACGTGCCGTTCGAGCGGCTGGTGGAGGAGCTGGCACCGGCCCGGTCGATGGCCCGCCACCCGCTGTTCCAGGTGATGCTGCTGCTGCAGAACAACGAGCGCGCGATCCTCGACCTGGAGGGCGTCGACGCCCGCCGCGGGGCTCCCAGCGCCCCCACTCCCACCGCCCCCACCGCCCCCACGACCCTCACCGCAGACGGCTCCGACAACGGCGTGACCACCGACGCGGTCGTGAAGTTCGACCTCGACGTGAGCGTCGCCGAGCTCTACGACGCCGACGGCACGCCCGCCGGTATGCGTGGCTCGCTCGTCGCCGCGGCCGATCTGTTCGACCCGGAGTCGGTTCTGCGGATCACCGAGCGACTGGGCCGGGTCCTGGCGGCGCTGGCGGCCGATCCCGGGATCCGTCTCGGCGAGGTGGACGTCCTGGACGAGCCCGAGCGGACGCGGATGCTCGTCGACTGGAACGCGACCGGCGCCGAGGTGCCGGACGCGACCGTCGTCGAACTGTTCGAGGCGCAGGTGGCCCGTACGCCGGACGCGATCGCCCTGGTCCACGGCGACGAGCAGCTGACCTACGCGCAGCTCGACGCCCGCGCCAACCGGCTCGCGCGCCTCCTGGCGGGCCGGGGCATCGGCCCGGAGACGGTCGTGGCGGCGGTCTTCGAGCGCACCGTCGACCTGGTGGTGGCGCTGCTGGGCGTGATCAAGTCGGGGGCGGCGTACCTGCCGATCGACCCGGCCTACCCGGCCGACCGCATCGCGTACGTCATCGACGACTCCCGCGCCGTGTGCGTGCTGACCTCCGAGGACCTCGACGCCCGTCCGGCCGCGCCGGAACACCGGCCGCGCGTACCCGTGATCGTGCTCAACGGCCCCGAGACCGCCGGCCTGCTCACGGGCCTGCCGGACGGGCCGCTCGCCGACGACGACCGCACGACGGCACTGCGCCCCGCACACCCGATGTGGGTCATCTACACCTCGGGTTCGACGGGCCGTCCGAAGGGCGTCCTGGTCGAGCACCGGGCGATCGTGAACTTCCTCGGCGCGATGCAGGACCGGTTCACGCTCACCGAGGAAGACCGGCTCCTCGCGGTCAGCACGCACGGCTGCGACATGGCGGGCTTCGAGTTCTACCTGCCGCTCCTCAACGGCGCGCGCATGGTGCTGGCCTCGCAGGAGCAGGTCCTCGACCCGTGGGCGCTGCGCTCCCTGATCCGCACGGCCGGCGCGACCGTCGTGCACGCGACGCCGAGCCTGTGGCGCGGCCTGATCGCGGACGCGGACGACCCGGTCGACTGGACCGGCGTGCGGGCCATGATCGGCGCCGAGGCGCTCCCGGCGGACCTGGCGCGCACGATCCTGGACAGGACACCCACCCTGACCAACCTCTACGGCCCGACCGAGACGACCGTCTGGTCGACCGCGAAGGAGCTGTCCGGACCGGACGCCGACGCCACCTCGATCGGCGGTCCGATCGGCAACACCCAGGTGTACGTGCTCGACGCGGGGCTCGCTCCCGTCCCGCCGGGTGTGGCGGGCGAGCTGTACATCGGCGGCCACAGCGTCGCCCGGGGCTACCTGGGCCGTCCGGGCCTGACCTCGGGCCGGTTCGTCGCGAGCCCGTTCGGCGGCGCCGGCGAGCGGCTGTACCGCACGGGTGACGTGGTCCGCTGGACGCCCGAAGGGGATCTGCGGTACGTGGGCCGGGCCGACGACCAGGTGAAGATCCGCGGGTTCCGCGTCGAACTCGGCGAGATCGAGGCGCTGCTGGCCTCGCACCCGGCGGTCGGCCAGGCCGTCGCCCTGGTCCGCGAGGACACTCCGGGGGACCAGCGCCTGGTGGCGTACGTGGTCCCCGGCGCCGCCGCCGCGCCGGACGGCGAGGAGGACGGCGAGGCGGCCGAGAGGCTGGTCCGCGAGGTCCGGGCGCTCGCCCAGGACCGGCTGCCCGGCTACATGGTGCCGTCCGCGGTGGTGGCCATCGGCCGGCTGCCGCTGATGCCCAACGGCAAGCTGGACCGCAAGGCGCTGCCGGTGCCCGAGGCGACGGCGGGGGAGGAGACCGCCAACTGGGCGGTGACCTCCTTCGAGGACGGCATGTGCGAGGCGTTCGCCGAGGTCCTCGGGGTTCCCGAGGTCGGTGTCGACGACGACTTCTTCGCCCTCGGCGGCCACTCGCTGCTCGCGGTCCGGCTGGTCGAGGCGCTGCGCGAACGCGGTGTGTCGATCGCCGTGCGCGACCTGTTCGCCGCGCCGAGCGTGGCGGGGCTGATGAAGGGGATGAGCCTGTCCTCGATCCGCGACGCGCTCGGTGTGCTGCTGCCGATCAGGGAACAGGGCGAACAGCCCCCGTTCTTCTTCGTCCACCCCGCCGGCGGCCTCAGCTGGTGCTACATGCCGATGGCACGCCACGTCGAGGCCGACATCCCGCTGTGCGGGCTGCAGGCACGGGGCCTGGACGGCACGAGCGAACCGGCGCGGTCCATCACGGAGATGGCGGCGGACTACGTCGAGCAGATCCGTTCGGTGCGGCCGAGCGGGCCCTACCGGCTGCTCGGCTGGTCCTACGGCGGCGCGGTCGCCCACGAGATGGCCGTGCAGTTGCGGGCCGCGGGCCAGGAGATCTCGGCCCTGGTGATCCTCGACCAGTACCCGTGGAGCCGTGGCGAGGACGGCGAGGCCGTCGACACCGTGGAGGAGACCGAGGTCGACCTCGAAGCGAAGGTCGACCGGCTCATCGAGGTCGTCCGCAGGGAGGCCGGCGGCGCTCTGGGCGCGGCGACGGAGGAGGAGTACCGGACCTTCGCCCGCATCCTGCAGAACCACCGCACGATCCGGACCGGACACGAGCACGGCCGGTTCGACGGGGACGCCCTGCTGATCGTGGCCGAACAGAGCATGCCGCCCGGCGAGATGCCCGCCGAGCGCTGGACGCCCTACATCACGGGCGAGATCACGCAGGGCCAGGTCGACTGCACGCACTACGAGATGGCCAGGCCCGAGACGCTGGCGGAGATCTGGAAGACGGTCTCGGCCTGGCTGGCCTCCCGCCCGTGACCCGTCGGGGTCCCCACCGGGGGCCCTGACCCGGGGCCCTCGACCGGAGGCCCCGGGGAACGGCCCTCGACCGTGGGTGCCTGGGACACGCGCACCACGTCCGGGCGAAATAACCCGCAAAAAGCTGCAACCTCCAGCCATACCTATATCAGCCGGATATACGACCAGAAAGTGACTCATCCATGTCTATCGTGAATCCCGCCTCGGCCGTGTCCGCTCCCGAGCCCATGGACGGTTCCCGGACCCGGACGACCCCCGACGGCACCGGCACACCACAGGCGTCCGCCTCCGCCTCCGCCCACTCCCTCCAGCCGGTGGCTCCCGCGCACCCCGCCGCCGCCCGCTCCCTGCCCCTG
Organism: Streptomyces sp. NPDC001515; assembly: GCF_053597115.1. NCBI lineage: Bacteria > Bacillati > Actinomycetota > Actinomycetes > Kitasatosporales > Streptomycetaceae > Streptomyces > Streptomyces sp. NPDC001515. Next base: position 13,160 of record NZ_JBSFHN010000063.1, on the reverse strand, counting down.
GACAACCCGGGAGTCGACGTCATCGCGGTCTCCGAGCTGCGGCGCCAGGCGATGCTCGACGCCCTCGACCCGGGCCCGCGCCCGGCGTCCGCGGCCCGGGCGGGCCGGCGCGGCCTCCTTGCGCGCCTGAAGGGCTTCTACGCCCAGGACCTGATCCACGACACCGCGCGCGACACGCGCGACCAGGGCTGACGGACGGCCGAGCCCGAGGCCGCTCGAATCCGCGCGGCCGACCTCGACAAGGGCGGACCGCAGGGCCCTTGGCGGCAGAAAGCGATGACCCGACATGCCGATCATGACGGCCACAGGAATTCTCCTGGCCTTCGAGCCGGACTACGAGCAGATCTCCGACATCAGGGGCGGCCCCGAACAGCCGAAACGCGGGCACGCCCGGCAGGCCGCGCCGCCGGCCGGCGGCCCGGAGGGACCCCACCGCCTCCCCCCGCGCCCGGTGTGGCCTCAACGCCTCGTGGCGGGCCGGTGCCGGTGGAGAACGTCGCACCACCACCTCACGTGGCCCGCCCCGGCCGCCTCCGCCGCGTTCTGCGGCGCGCATCCACCGGACCGAACGACCACCGGACTGAAAGGTCTCTTTCACCCACAGGCAAGGAGTGTCCTCTATGGCTCTCATAGGCGGCCCGAATCTCAATTCCGGAAATTCTTTTGGCGGGAAGGAAAAGACCCGCCAGAAGATAGACCCGGGTACGTTGCGGCGTATCCTCCCCTATCTGGTGCGCTACCGCGGCCAGCTCGCTGTCCTGATTCTCGCGAGTGTGACGTGCGGTGCGATCACCGCCGCGAGTCCGCTCATGCTCAAGCTGATGATCGACGACGGGATCCTTCCCCAGCGGTTCGGGGTCGTCCTGATGCTGGCCTTCGGCATCGTGCTGCTCGCCCTGCTGGAATCGTTCGTCCTGTACGTCGAGGCGCGCTGCTCGGGCAAGATCGGCGAGGGCCTGGTCTACGACCTGCGGACGGAGGTCTTCGAGCACGTGCAGCGTCAGCCGCTCGCGTTCTTCTCGCGGGTGCAGACGGGCGCGCTGGTCAGCCGGCTGAACACCGACATCGTGGGCACACGGCAGGCGATCACGTCCCTGCTGACGCAGGCGGTGTCGGGACTGCTCACGCTGGTCATCGTCATCAGCACGATGATCTACCTGTCCTGGGAGATCACGCTGGTCGCGCTGGCGATGGTGCCCGCGTTCCTCTTCCCCGCCCGCATCATCGGACGGAAGCTGCAGAAGATCACCCGGGAGCGGATGACGCTCGACGCCGAGATGGGCTCGCTGATGAACGAGCGCTTCAACGTCTCCGGCGCGGAACTCGCCAAGCTGTACGGGCGGCCGGAGTCCGAGGCGGCGCTCTTCGAGGAGAAGGCCGGCCGCGTACGCGACATCACCGCGCTCAACGTGGTGCACGGCCGGATGTTCTTCATCGTGGTCACCGTCCTGACCTCGCTCACGACGGCGATCGTGTACGGGTTCGGCGGCAGCCTCGTGATCAGCGGCGCGCTGCAGATCGGCACCCTGGTGGCGATGGTGACGCTGCTGTTCCGGATGTACGGGCCGATCAACCAGCTGTCGAACCTCCAGATCCAGGTCCTCACGGTGCTGGTCAGCTTCGACCGCATCTTCGAGGTCCTGGACCTGAAACCGCTGGTCGACCAGAAGCCGGACGCGCACGTCCTTCCCGGCGGCGGTGGGCCGGCCGACGCCCGGCACATCGGCGCGGAGATCGAGTTCGACCACGTGTCGTTCCGCTATCCGAGCGCCGAGGACGTCTCCCTCGCCTCCCTGGAGCCGATCGCGCTCCAGGAGGAGGACCGGCGGGACAGCGCGTGGATCCTCAAGGAGCTGAGCTTCACCGCCCCGGCGGGAAAGCTGACGGCGCTCGTCGGCCCGTCCGGTGCCGGTAAGACCACCATCACCCAGCTCGTCCCCCGGCTCTACGAGGCGACGACGGGGGCGGTCCGGGTGGGCGGCCACGACGTCCGGGACGTCACGCTGCAATCGCTGAGCGAGACGGTCGGCGTGGTCAGCCAGGAGACCCACATGTTTCACGACACGATCCGCGCCAACCTCCTCTACGCCCGCCCCGAAGCCACCGAGGCGGAACTGGTCGAGGCGTGCGAGGCCGCCCTGATCTGGGACTCCGTCGCACGGCTGCCCAACGGCCTGGACACGGTCGTCGGCGACCGCGGATACCGCCTCTCCGGCGGTGAACGCCAGCGGATTGCCCTGGCCCGGCTGCTGCTGAAGTCGCCCCCGATCGTGGTCCTCGACGAGGCGACCGCGCATCTCGACTCCGAGTCGGAGGCGGCGATCCAAAGGGCCCTGAAGACGGCGCTGGCCGGCCGGACCTCCCTGGTGATCGCGCACCGGCTGTCCACGATCCGCGAGGCGGACCAGATCCTGGTCGTCGACGCCGGACGGATCCGTGAACGCGGCACGCACGAGGAGCTGTTGGCCAAGGGCGGGGCGTACGCGGCGCTGTACCGGACGCAGTTCGCGGAGGGGGTGACCGATATGAACGGCAAGCGCTTCGCGTGACGGGAGGGCTCGGATGACCAGAGCTCTCCTGTCTACCCGTTGTCCGCCATTCGCTCAAGGAGCACAGGGGCGCGTCCAACTGCCGCGGGTAAGCGGTTGGACGCCCCTCGCCGGGCTGCGTCACACCCTTTCCGGTGTATCACCGCGCACAACCCGGCCGCTGTTGTTGCCGCGCCTTCCGCCAGTCCATAGTGGATCGCCGCGGACCGCACTGATCTGCGACCGGGGAATACTCGATCACAGATGCTCGGACATTCTTTTCCTGTTTCCCCGGATCGGTGACAGGCGTGATCAGAATTGCTCGCCCGAGAGAGGAAAATGTGGTGACGAACCCGTTCGAAGACCCCGATGCCGAGTACCAGGTGCTGGTGAACGAGGAGGGACAGCACTCCCTCTGGCCCGTCTTCGTCGACGTACCGGACGGCTGGACCTCGGTCTACGGCGTGGCCGGCCGCGAGGACTGCCTCGCCTACATAGAGAAGTCCTGGACCGACATGCGCCCCAAGAGCCTGATCGAGGCCATGGCGGGCAAGTAACCCCGCACCACGCTCCACCCCCTCGGCCCGGAACGCGACCACCGCGCTCCGGGCCGAGGCGCGCCCGCCGCACCCGCCGCACGGGCGGGTCCGCCGGATCAGGCGGAGAGAGCTCCGGCACCCGTGTGCCGAGCAGGGCGCCGCCCGGCGGAAGTCGCGTGCGCGAGAAGCCGCGTGAAGAGGGCGGGCTCCACGTTCCCCCCGGTCAGGAGCACCCCGATGTCGGTCCCGGCGCCGGCCTCGCGGGCATGGACGAGTGCCGCCGCCAGAGCGGTCGCGGCGGCGGGTTCGACGAGGAGCCGGGCCAGCCACAGCGCGCTCTGCAGAGCCTCGGCGATGGCCCCTTCGCCGATGGTCAGAACACGGGTGCTGTCCGGCCGGGCCAGGGCGTAGGGAAGGTCGCCGATGCGGTCGGGACGCAGCCCGTCGGCGATCGTGTGCCGGGCGGGCACGGTCACGGGGCCGCCGGCGCGCTGCGCCGCGGTGAACGCCGGGACGCTCTCGGGTTCTGCCCCCATGACCCGCGCGCCGTGCCCGGCGGCGGCCAGACAGGCCCCCGCCAGCGCGCTGCCCCCTCCCACGGGGACCACGACGGTGTCCAGCCGCACCCCTTGCGCGGCGGTCTGCGACAGCAGCTCGGCGGTCGCGGTTCCCTGACCGGCCACCACCCGCGGATCGTTGTAGGGGTCGACGACGTCGTACCCGTGCCGCTCCCGCAGCTCGGCGACGACAGCGACACGTTCGGCCAGCGCCGTCCCGGCGAACGTGACGTGCGCACCGGCCTCCCGGATGCGGCGGACCTTCGTCCCCGGGGCGTCGTCGGGCAGGACGATGAGGGCGGGCAGCCCCTGGGCGCGCGCGGCCAGGGCGACGGCGATGGCGTGGTTCCCGGTGCTCTGCGCGACCACACCCCGGCTGCCCGTCGCGGCCAGGTGCTCGACGGCCAGCAGCGCCCCGCGCACCTTGAACGAGCCGCCGTGCTGCAGGTTCTCGGCCTTCAGCCACAGCCGCGCACCGCACGCGGCGTCCAGCTGCTCGGAACGGACGACCGGAGTGCGCAGGACCTTTCCGGCCAGCCTCACCAGGGCGTCGTCCACGTCGGCCCGCCCGAGCTCCGCCACGACGGTCCCGGCCGAAGCGTCGTTCCCGTACTCAGGCATGGGTGTCCCTCCAAGGAATGTCAGCGGAATGCGACACATCCGCCCAGGGCGGCACACACCTGGCCGGCGGCCGGTACCGCCGCGGCGAAAGGGGAGGGGGCTGCTCGTGTGCGGGGGTGCGTCACAACGTCAGGGCGTCAACGTACTGCGGGCACCGCGGAACACGCACGTGTCCGCGTCCGCGCGCGGGGGCCCGCCGCCCCCGCCTCTCACCCCGCGCCGGTCACTGGGGCTGCGGCGGGAGATATCCCTCCTGGACGGCGTGGACGCCGGCCTGGAAGCGGCTGCGGGCGTTGAGGTGCGTGAGCAGGCCGGTCGCCAGGCGGCGGGCGGTGCGGGGCGAGACCCCCAGCTTCTTGGCGATGGACTCGTCGGTGGCACCCTTGGCCAGCAGCTGCAGGGCGGTGATCTGCTGGGGCGTGAGCTCGCCGGGCTCGTGCCTGGTGGGCTCGCCGAACGGCTGCGCGTTGCGCCACTCGTTCTCGAAGAGCGCGCACAGGGACGAGATCAACCCCGGCAGGGTGATGGCGATGGCCCCGATGCCGGTGTCGTCGCTGTCGTTCGCGATGATCGCGACACGACGGTCGCAGATGATCATCCGGTTCGGCAGCGAGGGCGCGGTACGCACATACGCGCCGTGCTTTGTCAGCCATTCTGCGTGTTCAACGCTGGCCTGGTCGCGCCGAATGCTGTCCAGGTATACCGTGCGCATGTTGATTCCGCGTTCCAGCAGCCGCTTGTTGAGCGGTCGCGATGCCCGCATATTGGCCTCTGTCTGGGCGCCGCCGGGAGCGAAAGTGAGAAATTCCTCTTCGACCTGGTTATTCAGGGTGGCGAGATAGTCTCGAATGGAATCGACACCCCGGAGATACTGCACCGATTCATCCGGATGGGAGGACTGCCCGTGCGTGAACTCGGCGATGAGACGCGCGGCGGCGGAGCGGGACGCTTCGACCCGTTGCTGCAAGGCGGCCAGTTCCGCCTGCTGACGGGCAAGGAGGATTTCCATACCGAGTTGCGGGCTGACCGCGTGGACCTGGCAGGGGTTGTCCGAGGAGGCTCTCACCAGGGCGAGCTCGCTGAGCTTGTCCAGAGCGTGCCGGATTTCGCCCTCCGGCAGGCTGAGCCGCTCGCCGAGTTCGGCCAGAGAGGCGTCCGGGTGTGTGAGCATGCCTCGGTAGACCACCTCGGCGGCGGCGTCGAGCCCGAGATCCGTCAACAACACGCGAACGTCCCCTTCCCCGTCGAGGTCCCGAGCGATGCGAGCCCCGGCTGCTGACTTTCCGGTCGAGGACACGCGTTCGAGACGGCCTTGAGCAAGACTATCCCGGCGGTCGAGTTTCCGGCGGACGGAATTTCGGGGCCCGGGTGCTGGCCGACTTCCTCCGGAACAGCGACCGCCGGCCATCCAGATCCGCCTTACGTGGACGGCCTGTCGCCCACGCCGTCCGCTGAGGGCTGAGTTGTGTTTCTTGTCCATGTCCGGCTTCTGCCCCACCCTTTGGGCGACCCCCTTCCGGAATACGTCGCCGCGCTCATGGCCGCCCCCGACCCCACCACGGAGGGCGTCGGCCGTGTCGAACACATCAGCCTCCATCCCCGGGCCGCTCCCGGCCCGGTCATCGGCGTCTACGTCCACGCACGGGACCCGGCAGCCGCGGAATGGGTCGCCGTGGACGCCTGGCGCCGCTCCGTCACGCGTGAACCAGCCCTGCACGCCTGGGAGTTGACGTCGCCCGAGGTGTTCCCGATGCGCCCCGGCCACGACGGCTGAACCGGCCGCCCACCACCCGGAGGAAAAGGAACAAGAGGTTCCTTTCCGCGCGGACTCTGGACTGAATGCGCCAAGGCCGCTTTGCCCACCCCGGTTCCTCTTCTGCTCCTGCGGGGCGCGGACAAGACTCGTTCCTGTCGCCGCCAGTCCTGAGCAGAACAGAGGAAAACCGATGATCCGTCAGCTCCTCCTCACCGCCGCCGCCGGAGCCCTCGCCCTGGGCGTCCAGGCCGTCTGGGCCTCCGACACCGTGCCGACGGCCCTGGTGGCGCAGGAGACCCCGGCCGCCGCCGAGGCCGACTCCGGCTGGCAGGGCCCCACCCCCGCCCCCACCGGGGACGGCACCACGGGCACCGAAGACTCCGGCTGGCAGAATCCCACCCCCGCGCCCACAGCGGACCCCGGCACCACGGGCACCGACGATTCCGGATGGCAGAACCCCACCCCCAACCCGGGCACCACCACCAACGGCGACGACTCCGCCGGGCAGTAAACAGCAGGAACGATCCCGCAGAACAGCGGGAACGACCCCGCCCCGCCCCAGAGCCACCGCACCGCCGATCTCGTACCGCCGATCCCACCACCCCGACCGATCACCGGCGCCCCACCGCTCGGTCGATCCCCCTCACGCGCCATCCGAACCGGCCACCACGCCCACGGTGCGCACCCCCCATGGCCCCGCGACCGAGCTCTCACGGACCACCCGGCCCGTCCCGAGCCCGCCCCGCCACCGCACCGACGGTGCCGCACCCACGGCCGTGCCTCCTGCCCCGGGCAGCCTCACCAGCGATGCCGCCGCCTCTGCCGGCCGTACGCCGCTGCACCACGACCACCGCCGTCGCGCCCACCGACCGTACGTCTCCGCACCACCGCCCGCACCGGCCGCGCCCCGCCGTGCCCGGCGCACCCCGCCATGCCCGTACACCTCCACAGGAGTCGTCGCAGTGACTGCCGAATCGATCGAAAGGCCGCCGACGCGCAGCAGTTCCGACTACGTGCTCGCACTACGGGACAAGGGCCTGAACGAAGCCCCCGTCGAAGTCGCCCGCATCCAGGACCTGTACGTCTCCTCGTCACCGCGGGCCGACGGCGTCGACCACGAGTACGCACGTACTCTGGCCGACACGGAGTCCGAGCTCCCCCCGATCCTCGTGCACCGCCCCACGATGCGTGTCGTGGACGGCCTGCACCGCCTCGCGGCAGCCCGCTCCCGTGGCCAGGACCTCATTCACGTCCGCTACTTCGACGGCGACTCCACCGACGCGGACCTCCTCGCGATCGCCCTCAACGTCTCCCACGGACGCCCTCTGAGCCTCGAAGACCGCGTCGGCGCAGCCGAGCGGATCTTCGCCTCCCACCCCGAGTGGTCTGACCGCGCGGTGGCCGCCGTCGCGGGCCTCTCCGCCCGGAAGGCCGCCGAGATCCGCCGCAACTCCTGCGGCACCTTCCTCAACGGAGCCCGCCGGATCGGACTCGACGGACGCGCCCGCCCCGTCGACTCCACCTACGGCAGGGAACTCGCGAGCCGCCTCATCAAGGAGAACCCCACCGCCTCGCTGCGCACGATCGCCCGACAGGCAGGCATCTCACCGGCCACCGTCGCCGACGTACGCGACAGGGTCATGCGCGGCGAGGACCCCGTCCCGGCCCGCCAGCGCGGCCACCTCAAGGCCGCCCCGCCGGCCCACCTCGCCACCCACCGCCCTCCCGTCGCCCCGCGCCCCGCCAAGACCCGCTCGGCAGCCGAACTGGGCACCCTCTTCGACACCCTGCGCCGCGACCCCTCCCTGCGGTTCAACGAGGTGGGACGGCACACCCTCCGCATGCTCGAAGCAGCCGCCCTGGTGGCCCGCGACCGGCAACGCATCGTCGAGAGCGTCCCGGCGCACTGCAAGGTCCAGATGTCGGAGCTCGTCCAGGGCTACGCGGAGATCTGGGAACTCTTCGCCCACGACCTGAAGACCCGATCCGAGAACCAGACCGACACCGAGAGCGCCTGACCAAGGGGCCGCCCGGCGGATCCCGCCGAGCAGATGAGGATGGGGCACCAGGATGCTGCGCACCGTCGCTGTGATCGGCGCGGGACTGATCGGCACGTCGATCGCCCAGTCCCTGTCCGCCGGAGGCGCCACGGTCTATCTCACCGACCGGGAACCGATGGCGGCCCTGACCGCCGCCGCCCTCGGCGCCGGGCACGCCACCCCGCCCCCCGGCCCGGTCGACCTCGCCGTCCTGGCCGTACCACCCGCCGACATCGCCCCCACCCTGAAAGACGCCCAGCGACGCGGCCTCGCCAGGGCCTACACCGACGTCGGCAGCGTCAAGGCCCAGGCGTTCGAAGCGATCCAACGCCTGGGCTGCGACACCCGCACCTACCTCGGCGGCCACCCCATGGCAGGCGGCGAACGCTCCGGCCCCCTCGCGGCACGCCCCGACCTCTTCGAAGGCAGGGTGTGGGCCCTGGTGCCCACCACCGACACCTCCCAGAACACCTGGGACACCGTACGAGCCCTCGTGGACCGGTGCGGCGGGGTACCGCTCGTCATGGACCCGGAAGGGCACGACCGGGCCGTCGCCCTCGTCTCCCACACCCCCCATCTGGTCGCCAGCCTCATGGCCGCCCGCCTGGAGCACGCCGCCGACCGCGAAGTGAGCATGGCCGGCCAAGGACTGCGCGACGTCACACGCATCGCCGCAGGCGACCCCGCGCTGTGGCTTGACATCCTCTCCGCCAACGCGGCCAGCATCGCGGACATCCTCGACGACCTGGCCGACGACCTCGACCGCGCGATCCGCGCGCTCCGAGGCCTCACGCCCGGCGACCGCACCACCGACGCCGCCGCCGACGCCCTCACCGGCCTCCTCACCCGCGGCTGCGCCGGCCACAGCCGCATCCCGCACAAACGCGACGCACCCCAGGGAAGCTACGTCACCGTCTCCGTCCTCGTCGGAGACCAGCCGGGCGAACTGGCCCGCCTCTTCACCGACGTCGGAGCGGCGGACGTCAACATCGAGGACATCTTCATCGACCACGCCCCCGGCCAGGTCACCGGCCTCGTCGAGCTGCTGGTGACTGCCGACGCCGCGCCCCGCCTCACCCGGGCCCTGCGCATGCCGAGCACGATCCTCACCCGCTGACACCGGAGACCCCATGCCGCCACCACCGTCCGCGCCGGTGCGGTCCGCCCGAGTGACCCGGATAGGGCAGCTCACCCCCCGCAGACGACGCGTGGTCCTGCGCACCGACACCGCCGAAGACATCCGCACAGGCCCGAATGCCTACACCGACGCCTACGTCCGTCTGCTCCTGGCCCCGGAGGACGTCACCTACCCCGAGCCCTTCGACCTCGACCACGTCAAAGCGACACTGCCCGGCACATCCTGGCCCCGCATGCGCTCCTACACGATCCGCCACACCGACCCCCGCACCGCCGAGATCACCCTCGATTTCGCCCTCCACGACCGGGACGGCCCGGCCACCACCTGGGCCCGCCGCGTCCGCCCCGGCGACACCGTCCCCTACCTCCAGCCCCGCGGAACCTACCGCCCCGGCCCAGGCGCCGCCCACCACCTCCTCATGGGAGACGACACCTCCCTGTCCGCCGTCGCCGCCGCCGCCGAACGCCTGCCCAGCGGCGCCAAAGCCACGGTCCTGCTCGAAGTCCACAGTGCCCACGAGGAGCAGCCCATCGACGCCCCCGGGAAAACCGACGTCATCTGGCTCCACCGAGGCAGCCACCGCGCGGGCACCCTCCTCACCGACGCCGTCCGCCACCTCCACCTGCCCCCACAAGGCCTGCACGCCTTCGTCCACGGCGAAGCCCACGCGGTACGGGAGATACGGGGTCACCTCCTGCACGACCGCGGCATCCCCCGCGAACGGGTCGCCGCCTCCGGCTACTGGCGCCACACCCCCCACCCCTGATGCGCACGGCGCATCACGTTGCATAGGGTGATGCCATGGAGACCGGGCTGGAAGAGTCACTGCGGCAGACCGTTGCCGCACTCATGCGCGCGACGGGCGAACCACAACGCGTCCTCGCCTCCGTCCTCGGCCTCACCCAGGCCCAGGTCTCCCGCCGCCAGAGCGGCGCCACCCCCTGGAGCCTGCACGACGCCGACGTCCTGGCCGCCCATTACGGCGTGCCGGCGATCGATCTTCTCGCCGGTCCCACCCGAGCCTGCGCGGCACTCACGCGCACCCGCCGCACCGGCGAACCGGAGGTGCGGCGGTGAGCAACTTCGAAGCGATCGACTCCTTGCTGGCGGCGCTCCGCCCCCAGACGCCCCTTCCGGCACCACAGCGCCGCCGCGAGCTCCGCGAGCTGGCTCATCTGTCGAAGGCGGAAATGGCGCGCGCCCTGGGTGTCAGCCCCAGCACGCTGACCGCATGGGAGAACGGCCGCGAACCCGCAGGGGAGACAAGGGAGAAGTACGCCTACCTCCTGAACGGCCTGGCAACCAAACTCCCCACCGCAGCTCCCACCCCTGCGGAGCCGACGCCACCCGCCGACGCGGAGGGGGACCGCGACGCCGAGGGCGATGACGACGTAGTACACCTCACCACCCCCGAACCGTGCGTCCTGTGCGGCCACCCGGCTCCCACCCGAGTAGCGGGCTACGCCCAACACCTGGACCCCACCCACTGCCACCCCACCGCGTCCGCCCCCCAGTCCGCCCCGCCCGCTCCCCAGCCTGCGGCCGCGCCCGCCCCCCAGCCCCCCACTCCACCCCTGAAGCCGCCCCACAACCCAACCCGCCGAGTCCTTCACCGCACCCCCGGCGACCCCACCGACCTGATCCACCAAGCGGTCCACGCCGCCCTCACCGAACACCAGGGCGACACCCACGCGGCCTCCGCCGCACTCCTCAAGCGCGCGATCCCCGACGCCATGCGGCTCCTGAACGAGACACGCAAGGGAGCCCGCTACGACGTCATCGCCCACCCCTGGATCCCGGACGTCCTCAAGAAGCAGACTTCCCGAGGCTCGGACCAGATCTGGGAAGCACGTCCGAAGTGGACTCGCCCCGAACTGCCGGCCGGCCCGCACCACGTCACCGCACTCGACATCAACGGCGCCTACCTCTCCGCCCTCAAAACCCACCTCCCCCTCGGCCAGCTCGAACACTCCACGGACCCGACCCACGACCGCCGCCGCGCGGGCGTCTACCTCATCACCCCACCCACCTGGGAACACGAGACGGAACTCCCCAACCCGCTCGGCCAACGAGACGAACCCGGCCCCCTCTGGGTCACCGAGCCCACCCTCCGCCTCCTCCTGCGCCTCTCCAGCCCCCGCTACGCCCTGTGCGAGCCCCCCCGAATCCACGAGTCCTACACCTCGGGCGCCACGGAGAACCTCCTGGAGAAGTTCCGCATCGCCCTCAAGGACGCCCGCGACACCGCGATCGACCAGGGCGACGACGTCACCCTGGAGTACGTGAAAGCGGTGTACTCCAAGTTCGTCTCGACCATGGGGGAGTCGAACTACAACAGGGAGCTGTACCGCCCGGACTGGATGCACATCATCCGCTCCCAGGCCTTCTCCAACCTCTGGCTCAAAGCCCTCAAGGCCCGCGACGAAGGTCTCATCCCGATCCGCGTCATGGGCACCGACGAACTCCACGTCATCGGCGACTGGCGCCGCGTCTTCCCCGAGGGCCGAGGCGTCACGGAAGTCAAGATCAAAGACACCTACACCACCGAAGCGGAACCGCCCTATGCTGGCGGGTAAACCCTGACAAACAGAGGGAGGCTGTCACGGCAGCCGCCCCACACCCCGAGGAGCCCGCGCACTGCTCCGCAGCGCTGACAAGGTGAACGTGCAAGACGAATACGCTGCCTGCGGCACGAACGACGCGGGAGAAGGAGCCTGATGCCGGACCGGAATCATGAGTTCGGGAGGCTCGGCGCCCGAGGTGTCCGGGGAAGTGAAGTTGTCGCCCAGCGCCTGGACGCACTGGCCGGCTTCGTCGTCACCCCTGTCACCACCCCGCGTGGTCTGCTCGCACGCCTCCGCTACCTGACGACATCACCCAGGGCACTGAAGGCCGCCCGCGCGGCCGGGCTGACCGTCACCGACCGCACACTGAAGGCATGGCTCGCCGGGACCCGGAACCCGTCGAAAGCCAACCTGGAACGTGTCGAGCAGGCATACCGCACGGTGCGCCGCCACAACGTCGCCCGTCACCTCCTGAAACGCCTCAACTCCTCCGGCGGTACCCGGGTGGAGATCCACCCCCTCGACCAGTCCCAGGTCTCCGCACCCCACCGGCGCACCCTTGAGTACCGGCATCTCAACGTCCGCCGCTGGGACCACATCGTGGCCGCCTGGGCCGCCGGTGACAGCCAGGCCCTCGACGACGCCTGGACCACCGGTGTCCTGCCGGACCTCGGCAGTCAGTGGGGCCAGTACGAGTACGTGACGAACATCGGTTTCGCCGCCTGACAACGCCGGCGGCACCAAGGCAGTTCGCGTCGTTTACTGCCTTGATGCCGCCGGCGTTTCGGTTTGGGAGAGAGGGTGTGGTGATCGGCCCCTTGTTCTTCAGGAGCCGATCGGCTCAGAGAATAGGACAACTCCCTGAGAAGGAAAGCTAGTTGGCGCATAGTCAGGTTCGTGTGCCCAGTAGGCCGCGACCAGCAGTGTCCGGTCCTCCAGCGCCAGGCTCCACGGCCGGCCCCTGCGGACCGCCGCCACACGCTCGCGACGCGGAACCGTCACCAGCTTCCCGAACTGCCGCGGGCTCAGCTCTGCCCCAAGCTTCTAAGACGACAGACCACCCCGCGCCACCCCAACTCGGCTGCCAGCCCTAGGAGTTCGCGGAGCGAACTCCGTCGAGAGAGACCGCGGAGCGGGCTCTCGTACGCGCGGATCGCGAAGCGAACCGCGCCCCGGTCGCGAAGCGGCCGGTCTGCGTCACGGAGTGACGCAGAGTCAGCGATGCGGAGCATCGCGAGGTATCCGTCGCGTAGCGACGGCGCGTCGTCTTCGCGGAGCGAAGCGCGGCGGTCGAGGATGGTGCGCAGGGTGCGTTGGCTGCCGTCGCGGGGGAGGGTGAGGGCGAGGGTGTCGTCGTGGGGGGTGGCGTCGGGGAGTTGGGTGGTGGCGGTGCGGTAGGCGGTGGGGTCGGTGAAGCG
>NZ_JBSFHN010000062.1:0-23659 GCF_053597115.1 Streptomyces sp. NPDC001515 | reverse complement strand
CGACATGGTGGCCCAGCGCCGGCACGTGCGGCGGCAGCTCGCGGTGCGGCCGGGGCGGCGGACCGGGGCACGGCGGAGGGACGGGTCAGCCGAACACCACGCATGAGGCGGCGGGGACCTCCAGCGATCCGGCCGGGGCCGGGATGCCGGTCTCCGCGTCGACGGCGAACCAGCTGACGTCCCCGGACCGCTCGTTGGCGGCGTACAGCCGGGTTCCGCTCGGGTCGAGAGCCAGGTCGCGCGGCCAGTGGCCGCCGCAGCCCACCGTCGTGACGAGGGCGGCGTGGTCGCCGGATTCGTCCAGGGTCAGCACGGAGATGCTGTCGTGGCCCCGGTTGGCCACCCACAGGAAGCGGCCGTCGTGCGCCACCACGACCTCGGAGGGGTAGCTCGGCCCGTCGTCGGTCGCGCCGTCCGGCAGGACGGGCGTCTCCCCGACCGCGTCGAGGGTCCCGGCCGCGGCGTCCCAGCGGCAGACCGTCACCGTGGGCTCCAGCTCGTTCAGCACATAGGCGTGGGTGCCCGCCGGGTGGAACGCGAGGTGGCGCGGCCCGGTGCCCGGTCGCAGCGCCGTCTCGGTGTGCGGCCGCAGCTCGCCGGTCTCCTCGTCCAGCGCGCAGACCCGCACCGAGTCGGTGCCGAGGTCGACGCTGAGGATCCAGGTTCCGGTGGGGTCGGGCAGCACCTGGTGGGCGTGGGGCGCCTGCTGGCGCTCGGTGACCGGGCCGTCGCCCTCGTGGGCGTACACACAGGTGGTCGCGGCGAGCGAGCCGTCGGCCAGCACCGGCAGGACGCTGACGCTGCCCGCGCCGTAGTTCGCGGTGAGGACGTGGCCGGCGGTGCGGGCGAGGTGGGTGGGGCCGTCGCCGCCGACCGGCCGCAACGCACCGAGGAGGGCCGGCACGTCCCCGGCGATGTCGAGCGCGGCCGCGGCCCCCGCCTCCGTCTCGCTGACCGCGTAGAGCAGCGTGCCGTCGGGGCCGTCGCCGAGCGCCAGGTACGAGGGGTCGGGGACGGCGTCCGTCGTGCCGAGGACGGTGAGCGCCCCGGTTTCGCCGTCCACGGCGGCGACGGTGATACCCCGCCCGCCCGCCGAGGTGAACGACCCGATGAAGGCCCGGCCGGGCCCGTTGCTGTTCTCCACCGCGCTGCCTCTCTCCGCCGACGGATCACCGGGCCCCGGGGCCGGGTGATCTTCCGCCGCGACCGTAGCAGTGCCACGGCTGCGGTCTAGACCAAGGGTACGGTTCGGCGCCGTTCCCGCCCCGGTCCGCCGCTCCGGGACTCAGGCGCCCACGGCGATCCGGTGCGGCCGGCGCAGCGGGACGGCCAGTTCGGCCAGCGCGCGTTCCAGGGCGTGGAGGTGGGCGAGCACGGGTTCGGTGCCGGCCGGCTCCTCGGCAGCCTCGGGGCCGGGGCGCGGGTCGCGCGGGCCGGCGGACGTGTCGGTGAGCGCCTCGACGGCGGCCTGCACCCGCCAGCAGGCGGCGGCCAGCCGGACATCGTGCGAGGCGTCCGGGTCGGCGGCGACGGCGGCCAGTCCGCGCACCTCGCGGGCGCAGTCGTCCAGCAGTTCCCGGACGTGCCGGGCGCGCCGCTTGCGGGCGCGCAGCGGGTTGAGGGGGTGCACCAGCGGGGCCAGGGAGAGCCGTACCCGGCCGAGGATCGCCTCCAGTTCGGCGACACGGCGGTGCGGGTCGGCGGCCTCGCTCCCCGCGAGACGGGCGGCGGCGTCGGCCGTGCAGGCGTGCACACAGCGCAGCGCCCTCTCCACCCACGCCTCGGTGACCGAGTGCGTGGTCACGGGCAGCACGAACAGCACGGCCAGGACGGCACCGAGCGCACCGGCCGCCGTCTCGGTCGCCCGGAGCACCAGGAGCCCCGTGTCGAGGACGCCGAGCAGCCCGTAGAGCATGCTCGCCATCACGGTGACGGCCAGCATCATCCAGGTGTACGAGACGGCCGCGGTGTAGAAGATCCCGAAGACGCTGAGGGCCACGACCACGGCGGCGGCGACCGGTTGGTGGTGCAGGGGCACGGCCACGGCGAAGCCCAGGCCGATCCCGAGCACCGTCCCCAGGAGGCGCCGGAACCCCCGGACGACGGTCTCGCCGCGTGAGGTCGTGGCGACGAACACCCACCAGGTGGCGCCCACCGCCCAGTACCAGCGCTCGCCGGACAGGAGGTGCCCGACGCCGAGCGCGAAGCCCGCCCCGGCCACGGCCTGCACGGCCTGGCGCGTGGTGATCCGGCCGAGCCCCGTCGCCCCGGCGGGCGGGGCGACGGCCACGGGCGCCGCGATCCGCCGCTCGTAGCACCACGCCCCGAAGCGCACGGCGGAGGCGGTGGCGAGCGAGAGCAGGACGGCCGCGCACTGCTCGGGCAGCCGGCCGGGCACGGTGTGCAGGAACTGGGCGGAGAAGTAGGCCATGAAGCCGAAGACGCCGAGGGCGTGGCCCCGGGGACCCCAACGGCGCGCGTACACCCCGGCCCCGACGACGGCGAGGAACGCCAGGTCGCGCGCGACGGGGAGATCGTGCAGCAGGGCGGCGAGCGAGAGCACCGGGAGGCCGACGGCGGGCAGGAGCGCGGTGGTGACCGCCTGTCCGCGCACGGTCGGGTCCGTCACCGTGAACAGGGCGAGCAGCGCGGCGAGTCCCCCGGCGACGGCGGCCTCCAGGGTGTGTCCGGCGAGTCCGCACACCGTCACCGCGAGTCCGATGCCGAGGACGGCGCGGAGCGCGAAGCGCAGCCGCAGCCGTCCCGGGTCCCGGGCCACGAACGCTCTCCTCAGCACTGCCGCTCCCCGCCTCCGTCCGCCGGTGGTCCGTACCGGCATGAAAAAGGCGCCGCGGAATCCGCAGCGCCATCGACAGGTACATCACAGCATCCTCGACCCCATTGGCTCAAACCGGCCGCTCACCACTGAGCCAATGGCACATCCAATGGGACCAAGGACGCGCCAGCGACCGGCCAACGGACCAGCGGACCGTGTCAGCCGCCCCCGGCGCGGGACGCGGGGCCGGAGCGGCCCGGCGGCCGGGGCCGCCCGGAGGCCGTTGGTACAGTCTCTGCCCCGATCGAAGCACGAGGAGAGGCCGACGGACCATGGCGGTGGACGCGCTCGACACCAGGATCCTCAGGCTGCTCATCGAGCAGCCCGAGACGAGCGTGCGCGAGTACGCCCGGATCCTGTCCATCGCCCGGGGCACCCTCCAGGCCCGGATCGACCGGCTGGAGCGCGACGGTGTGATCACGGGCAGCGGCCCCTTCCTCTCCCCCGCCGCACTCGGCCACCCCGTCCTCGCCTTCGTCCATCTGGAGGTGACACAGGGACACCTGGACGACGTCGGCGAGGCGCTGGCCGCCGTCCCGGAGATCGTCGAGGCGTTCTCGACCACGGGCGGCGGTGATCTGCTGACCCGGGTGGTGGCCCGGGACAACGGGCATCTGGAGGACGTGATCCAGCGGCTGATCCAGTTGCCCGGGGTGGTCAGGACCCGCACCGAGGTCGCCCTGCGCGAGCGGGTGCCGCACCGGCTGCTGCCCCTGGTGGAGGCCGTCGGCCGGACGGCGGCGTCCACCGGGACCTGACCCCCTCCACGCCCGTCCGGACGTGAACGCGCCACGCACGGCGCCGTTTTCGGCCGCTTCACCGGCCGGGAGCGCCGGACGGGGGGCGGCCGGTCGTGGAAGCTCCGGTCCGCCGGATATCCTGATCTTGCCGCGTGCTCCGCCCCGTACGCCGTCCCCGGCGAGGCCGCCGACGCGGCGGCCTCAGGGGCCACCGGCCGGAGCCGGCCGGGATTCGCGAGCGACACGAGATGGGTGTGCAAGGTGCTGGTTGCTGGTCGGTACCGCCTGATATCCGCCATCGGCCGTGGCGGCATGGGTGAGGTCTGGCGGGCCGCGGACGAGGTGCTCGGCCGGGCCGTCGCCGTGAAACTGCTGCTCGGCGAGCACGCCGACGCGTCGGCGACCGCGCGCTTCCGGCTGGAGGCGCAGACCGCCGCCCGGCTGAGCCATCCGCATCTGGTGGCCGTGTTCGACTTCGGGTTCTGGGAGAACCGCCTCTTCCTGGTCATGGAGCTCGTCGAGGGCCAGAGCCTGTCCGATCTGCTGCGGGCGCAGGAGCGGCTGGGACCGGAGCAGGCCGCCTCGATCGCCGGACAGGCGGCCGCCGGGCTGGCCGCGGCCCACCGTCAGGGCATCGTCCACCGCGACATCAAACCGGGCAATCTGCTCCTGGACGCCGAAGGGACCGTGAAGATCGCGGACTTCGGCATCGCCCAGTTCGTCGACGACCCCTCGGCCGCCCTCACCACGACGGGGCACGTGGTCGGCACCAGCCTCTACCTCGCGCCGGAACGGGCCCTCGGCCGGACGGCGGGCGCCGCCTCGGACATGTACGCGCTGGGCTGCGTGGTCTACCAACTGCTGCTGGGGCAGCCGCCGTTCCGCGCGGCCACACCGACGGCGACGCTGTACCAGCACGTGGACACCCCGCCGCTGCCGCTGCGGGAGCAGGGGGTCGACGTACCGGCGGCCTTCGACGCCTACCTGCTGGGGCTGCTGGCCAAGCAGCCGGAGGACCGGCCGGGCGCCCAGGAGGTCGCCGACTGGTTCCAGAGCGGTGCCTGGCGGGGCATGCCGGAGCCGCTGCCCGCCCCCCTTCCGCCGCACACCCCGCTCGCACCGGCCGCGTTCCCCGGCACCGCGCCGGGCGGGCCCGGGAGCGCGGACGCGGGGGTTCCGACGACGTACCGGCTCCCGCAGGCCCCCGGCCACGGCCGGCGGGCGGCGGCCGGGCGCGCCCGGAGCAGACCCCGCCGCACCACCCGCGAGGCGATCCGGCGGCGGCCCCGGGTGGCCAGCGCCATCGCGGGCGTCATCGCCTTCTTCGCCGCCGTCTATCTGGGAATGAGCCTGTTCTCGCCCGACTCCAGCTCGGCCACCACCCCGCAGGAGACCGGCCCCTCGGGCGCGCCCGCCTCCCCCGGCGGCGGGCGCTGACGCCCGGGGCGGTCTACCAGCGGTCGTGCACCGAGGCGCGGATCCTGCGGTCGTACAGCTCCCGCACCGCGTCGAGCGTCCGCTGCGGCAGCGGTTCGCCCGTGGCCGCCCCGGCGTTGGACCGGGCCTGCGCGACCGAGCGGGCGCCGGGGATCACGGTGGTGACACCGGGCTGCTGGATGATCCAGCGCAGCGCGGTCTGCGCCGGGGTGAACCTCTCGGGGGCCAGACCGGCGAACTCGGAGGCGGCGGCCACCCCGGTCGCGTAGTCCACTCCGGAGAAGGTCTCGCCCTGGTCGAACGCCTCGCCGTGGCGGTTGTAGGTGCGGTGGTCGTCGGGGGCGAAGACGGTGTCGGCGGTGTACTTCCCGGACAGCAGGCCGGAGGCGAGCGGCACCCGGGCGATGATGCCGACGCCGGCGGCGCGGGCGGCGGGCAGGACCTCGTCCAGCGGCTTGAGCCGGAACGGGTTGAGGATGATCTGCACGCTGGCGACGCCCGGGCGGGCCAGGGCCGTCAGCGCCTCCGCGCAGGTCTCGACGCTCACCCCGTACGCGGCGATCCGCTTCTCGGCGACGAGCGTGTCCAGCGCGTCGTAGACCTCGTCCGAGGAGTACACCGGCGTGGGCGGGCAGTGCAGCTGCACCAGATCGAGGGTGTCGACCCCGAGGTTGGCGCGCGAGCGGTCGTTCCAGGCGCGGAAGTTGTCGAGGGTGTAGTTCTCCGGCACCTGGTCGGCGCGGCGGCCCATCTTGGTCGCCACGAAGACGTCCGCGTCGGGGCGGCGCGCGAGATACCGGCCGATCAGCCGCTCGCTGCGGCCGTCCCCGTACACGTCCGCCGTGTCGAAGAAGGTGACGCCGCCCTCGACGGCGGCGTCGAGCACTCCGAAGGCGTCCTCCTCGGCGACCTCGCCCCAGTCGCCGCCCAACTGCCAGGTGCCCTGCCCGACGACCGAGACGCTCCGCCCGGTCCTGCCCAGTTCGCGCTGTTCCATGGCGCTCATGCTACGTCCGCGGGCCGGCCCGTTCCGGGGCGCGCCGGGCCGCCGGGCGGGGCCGGCGGCGGGGCTCCGCCCGGAGCGACTTGACCAGACTTGCCAACTCCCGTGCGCGCGACCGCAGTTCGTTGACGCGGTCATGGCGACGTGTGAGTGTTCGGTCGCCCGATCACGGACACCCTGGTGCGACCGGCCCCGCCGGCCGTACGGGCGGGTGCGTCTGCACAGGCCACTGCCCGTGACCGAGGTCCCCACGAAACGAGGAGCCTCGATGAAACACAGACCGTTGACGGCCGGGACGACCCTGGCCGTCCTCGCCGCAATGCTGGTCGCCACCGGCGGCCAGACCGCTTCCGCGGAACCGTCGCCCCCCGCGCCGAGCCCCGCCCCCACCGCCCTGGCGAAGGCCGTGTCCGCCGCCGACCGCGCGGCCGTCAGCGGCACCGACGCCCTGGCCAAGGGACCCCAGGAACGGTACGAGCGGCGCATGGTGACCCCGTGGATCAACGGGCTGTACTCCGTCGCCTACGAACGCACCTACCGCGGCCTGCCCGTCGTCGGCGGCGACGCGGTCGTCGTGGCCGACTCCAAGGGACGCGTCCGCGGCTCCCAGTCGGCGGTCTCGCGGCGCATCAACGTGCCCACCACCGCCACGGTCACCGCCAAGGCCGCCGAGGCCACCTCGCGGAGGCAACTGCGCCGGGTGGACAAGGTCGAGAGCCACCGGCTGGTCGTCAAGGCGGGCGGCAAGAACTCCCGGCTGGCCTGGGAGACCGTGCTGCGGGGCCGGACAGCCAAGGCTCCGAGCCGGCTCCACGTCTTCGTGGACGCCGGCACCGGCACGGTCCTCGACAGCTACGACGACGTACGGGCCGGCACCGGCAACAGCCAGTGGAACGGGCCCTCCCCGCTGTCCATCAGCACCACCGCGTCCGGCGGCTCCTACTCGCTGCGCGACCCGAACCGCCCCGGACTCAGCTGCGCCGACTACAGCACCGGCGGTGTCTTCACCAAGTCCTCCGACTCCTGGGGCACCGGCAACGCCTCCAGCAAGGAGACGGGCTGCGTCGACGTGATGTGGGCCGCCCAGCACGAGTGGGACATGCTCCGCGACTGGCTGGGCCGCAACGGCCACGACGGCAACGGCCGCAGCTGGCCCGTCAAGGTCGGCCTCAACGACGTCAACGCCTACTGGGACGGCTCCACGGTCTCCATCGGCCACAACCAGGCCAACCAGTGGATCGCGGCCATGGACGTCGTGGGCCACGAGTTCGGCCACGGCATCGACCAGTACACCCCCGGCGGCGCCAACAACGAGTCCGGTCTCGGCGAGGCCACCGGCGACATCATGGGCGCGCTCACCGAGGCGTACACCAATGAGCCGGCCCCGTACGACGACCCGGACTACACCGTCGGCGAGAAGATCAACCTCGTCGGCAACGGACCGATCCGGATCATGTACAACCCCGGCCAGATCGGCGACCCGAACTGCTACAGCGCCTCGATCCCCAATACCGAGGAGCACGCGGCGGCCGGTCCCCTCAACCACTGGTTCTATCTGCTGGCCGAGGGCTCGAACCCGGGCGGCGGCAAGCCCACCAGCCCGACCTGCAACAACTCGACCGTCACCGGTGTGGGCATCCAGACCGCCGGCAAGGTGTTCTACGGCGGCATGCTGCTCAAGACCAGCGGCATGACGTACAAGCGCTACCGCACCGCGACCCTCACGGCCGCGCGGAACCTCGACACCACCTGTGCGCTGTTCGACCGGACCAAGGCGGCCTGGGACGCGGTGAGCGTTCCCGCGCAGAGCGGCGATCCCACCTGTGTGCGCAGCGGTGACGACTTCTCGCTGGCCCTGGACCCGGCCTCCGGTTCGGTGAAGCCCGGCAACTCGGTGACGTCCACGGTCCGTACGACCGTGACCGTGGGCAGTCCGCAGACGGTGACCCTGTCGGCGAGCGGCCAGCCGAGCGGTGTGGGCGTCTCCTTCAGCCCCGCCTCCGTGCAGTCCGGCGGGACCTCCGCGATGACCGTGACGACGACGTCGGCGGCCGTTCCGGGCACGTACACGCTGACGGTGAAGGGCGCGGCCGGTACCCAGAGCCACACCGCCCAGTACGTCCTGACCGTCGACAACGGCGGTGGCACCGGCACCACGCCGCCGGACATCAGCGTCACCAACGTGCAGTCGCATCTGACCCAGCTCAACACCATCGCCTCGCAGAACGGCGGCAACCGCCGGGCCGGCAGCGCGGGTTACTCGGCCTCGCTCGCCTATGTGAAGGGCAAGCTCCAGGCGGCCGGCTACACCGTCAGCGAGCAGAACTGCGCCACCTGCACCTACCCGGGCAACAACCTCATCGCCGACTGGCCGGGCGGGCCGTCCGACAAGACCGTGATGTTCGGTGCCCACCTCGACGGCGTCTCCGCCGGACCCGGGATCAACGACAACGGCTCCGGTTCCGCGACCCTGCTGGAGAACGCCCTCGCGCTCGCCCAGCAGAACCCCACCCTGACCAAGCACGTGCGCTTCGCCTGGTGGAACGGTGAGGAGCAGGGGCTCCAGGGCTCCCAGTACTACGTCGGCCAGCTCAGCTCGGCGCAGCGCTCCGCCATCACCGCGTACTACAACTTCGACATGGTCGCCTCGACCAACGCCGGCTACTTCATCAACAACCTCAACTCCACGGCGTCCGCGCCGATGAAGGAGTACTGGACCTCACTGGGCCTCGCGCCCGAGGAGAACGTCGAGGGCCAGGGCCGGTCGGACGACTACTCCTTCCAGCAGGGCGGCATCGCCACCTCCGGTTACGCGACCGGCGCGAGCGCCACCAAGACCTCGGCGCAGGCGTCCAAGTGGGGCGGGACCGCGGGCCGCGCCTACGACCCCTGCTACCACTCCTCCTGCGACACCACCGCCAACATCAACGCCACCGCGCTCGACCGCAGCGCCGACGGGGTCGCGTACACCCTGTGGAAGACGGCGGTCGGCTCCACCACCGGCAACGACTTCTCGCTGTCGGTGAACCCGGTCTCCGGCACCGTCCAGCCGGGCGGCACGGTCTCCGCGACCGTGTCCACGGCCACCGTCGGCGGCTCCGCGCAGACCGTGCAGCTCAGCGCCTCCGGCGCGCCGAGCGGGGTCACCGTCTCCTTCTCCCCGTCCTCGGTCCCGTCGGGCTCCTCGTCCACGATGACGGTCACCGCCGGGTCGCAGGTCGCGGCCGGGACGTACACCCTCACCGTGACCGGCACCGGCTCCGTCAGCCACGCCACCACGTACTCGCTGGTCGTCGGGGGCAGCGGCAGCTGCCAGGCCCGGCAGGCCGTCGCCAACGGCGGCTTCGAGAACGGGACGACGCCCTGGACGCAGTCCTCCGGCGTCATCAACAACCGGACCTCGGAGCAGCCCGCGCACAGCGGCTCGTACCAGGCATGGCTCGGCGGCTGGGGCAGCACGCACACCGACACCCTCGGGCAGACGCTGACCGTGCCGGCGGGCTGCTCGACCTACCGGCTGTCGTTCTATCTGAGCACCGACACGGACGAGGCGTCGGACGGCGTCGCCTACGACACGTTCACCGTCAAGCTCGGTTCCCGGACGCTGGCCACCTACTCGAACACGGACGCGGGCAACGGCTACGTCCAGAAGACGTTCGACGTCGGCTCCGCCGCGGGGCAGACGGTCACCCTGGGCTTCACCAGCCAGGAGGACGCGTATCTCCAGACCAGCTTCGTCGTGGACGACGTGACACTCGACGTGAGCTGACCGGCGGCAGCGCGTGAGGAGGGCGGGGCGTGCTCCACACGTCCCGCCCTCCGGCGTGTTCAGCGGACGGCCGCCGCGAGCCTGCGGACGAAATCGTCGCCGTCCGGGAGCGCGGCGAGACGGGCGTGCAGCCCGCGCAGTTCCTGTCCGAGCAGGGTCGACGGATGGATCTCGGCGGTGTCCAGGACCGGGCCCGCCACGGCCTGGGCGGCCGCGAGGTCACCGGCGCAGGCGTGCGCGTCGGCCATCCGCGCCAGGAACAGCATGCGCGCGGAGTGCAGCCCCGGCGGCAGCAGGCCGAGCGCCGTGCCCGTCGCCTCGACGGCGCGCAGCGCGTAGCGCCGCTCTCCGGTGGCGGCGGCGAGATCGCGCAGCGCGCCCGCCGCTCCGGACTCCACCCGCAGCCGCACGGAGGCGACGGAGAGCCAGGGCGCCTCCGCCTCGTCCCGTTCGCCGATCCGGTCCAGCCGGCCCCGGGCGCGGTCGATGTGGCGCAGGGTCCTGGGGGCGTCGCCGCGCACCGCGTGGCCGCGCGCCTGGTAGAGGTCGCTCATGGCCGCCGCCCAGGGACGGCCCGCCGCCGCCTGCCCGATCGCTCCGCCGTACGCCAGCGCCGAGGGGCCGTCGCCCTCCAGCCGGGCCAGGGTGCTCATGTCGCTGAGCGCCGCGACCTGGGTGCCGACGTGTCCGGCCACGGCGGCCCAGAGCAGCGAGCGGTCGAGCCAGGCCATCGCGGTGCCGTTACGGCCCCGGAGCAGGCGCAGACAGCCGGCCGACTGCGCGTACTCGGCGGCCAGCGGGGCGAGGAGCCGCTGGTAGGGCGCCGCGGGGAGGGCCATCCAGCGGAGCATGGCGTGCAGGGTGCGCTCGACGACGGCCGTCGCCCCGGGCCAGGCGCGTTCCTCGTCGGCGCGCAGACAGACCGCGAGCAGCGCGGTGAGCGCGTGCACGGTGTCGTCGTCCAGGGCGGGACGCGGCCGGGTGTCGGGGCCGCGCTCGCAGAAGGCGGCGTGCAGCGCGCTCACGTCGGCGAGCGCGGGGACCGTGCAGCCGGCCCGGCCGTGGGTGGGGCAGAGCAGCCCGTACGCGGGCAGCGCGCGGGGCAGCACGGCTCCGGGCGGGAGCGTCGCGAGCAGGGTCCCGCCGGTGGTCTCCCCGGGCAGCGGGCCTCGGCGGACGACCTGGACGTCACCGGCGCGTTCCTGTGCCTCGGCCGCCTCGCAGGCGGAGAGCAGATCGCCCTCGGCGCCCAGCAGTTCGTCGAGCCGGCGGGCCAGCGGCAGCGGGGTGCGCCGGCTGCCGTGTTCGAGTTTGCTGATGGCGGTGTGGTCGTAGCCGACCCGGGCGCCGACCTGGGCCTGGGTGAACCCGGCCCGGCGGCGCCACTGACGTAACCGGGCCCCGAACGTCCGCCATACCTCCGCGGTACGGGCGTCCGCCGGGACAGTGCCCATGCCCTCGGTCACCTGGAACCTCGTCGCACCAGGTCAGGGGCGCCACGCGTACCACGCTCACGGCTCATGTCCCGGAGGATAGCGAGCGGCCGCCCCCGCTGTCCCGGGGGTGTCCGCAAGATGTCCGGTAACAGGCGCGGCGGTGTCCCGCGCGGGGGCGGCCCGCTCCCCGGCCCGTCCCGCGGAAACGGGCCCGTCGCGGTGGCGACGTCCCGTTCCCCGTCCGTCGCTCCCCGTGCCGGCGTCGACATTGCCTGAATCGATGATCCGTCAGTTTCCGTTCCGCGCCTGCCCCAGGACCCGGCCAATACGGTCGATCGGGAGATATCAGTCGTCATTTCTTGTGCTCAACACCCCACTCACAACCGGGTGTTGCACACCTATTGACGCGAGTGGAGACGAGGGAGAAGTATCCCCAACTGCCGGAGAGAGCGCTCTCCGGCTTCGTGTCGTGCACCCGTACCGCGACCCAGGAGACCATCCCCCATGAACGCACCCCCCGTGCTCCGCAGACCAGCAGCTCCGGCCGGCAGACGACGTACCGGCGTGCTGGCCGCCGTCGCCGGACTCGTCGTCTCCCTGCTGGCCTTCGCCCCCGCCACCCCGGCCGACGCGGCGCCGTCCCTGCTCTCCCAGGGCAAGGCCGTCACCACCTCCAGCCAGGAGGGCGACGGCACCCCCGCCCGTGCCGCCGTGGACGGCGACAACGGAACCCGCTGGTCGAGCGCCTTCTCCGACCCCCAGTGGATCAAGGTCGACCTGGGCGCCACCGCCTCGGTCGAGCAGATCGCGCTGAAGTGGGAGGCCGCCTACGCCAAGAGCTACAAAATTGAGTTCTCCACGGACAACACCACCTGGAGCACCGCCTACTCGACCACCACGGGCCCCGGCGGCGACGAGACGCTGAACGTCTCGGGCTCCGCCCGTTACGTCCGGCTGACCGGCACCCAGCGGGCCACCCAGTACGGCTACTCGCTCTGGGAGTTCCAGGTCTTCGGCACCACCGGCGGCGGGAACGGCACACCGATTCCCGGCGGCGGCGACCTCGGCCCGAACGTGCTGGTCTTCGATCCGTCGACGCCCGGCATCCAGGCCAAGGTGGACGCGATCTTCAAGCAGCAGGAGTCGGCCCAGTTCGGCACCGGCCGCTACGCCCTGATGTTCAAGCCCGGCACCTACAACAACATCAACGCCCAGATCGGGTTCTACACCCAGATCGCCGGTCTCGGTCTGAAGCCGGACGACACCACGTTCAACGGCGATGTCACCGTGGACGCGGGCTGGTTCAACGGAAACGCCACCCAGAACTTCTGGCGCTCGGCGGAGAACCTGGCCCTCAACCCCGTCAACGGCACCGACCGCTGGGCGGTCTCCCAGGCCGCCCCCTTCCGCCGGATGCACGTCAGGGGCGGACTCAACCTCGCCCCCAACGGCTACGGCTGGGCCAGCGGCGGATACATCGCCGACAGCAAGATCGACGGTCAGGTCGGCCCGTACTCGCAGCAGCAGTGGTACACCCGCGACAGCGCGATCGGCGGCTGGGGCAACGGTGTCTGGAACATGACGTTCTCCGGTGTCGAGGGCGCGCCCGCCCAGAGCTTCCCCAACCCGCCGTACACCACCCTGGACACCACCCCCGTCTCCCGCGAGAAGCCCTTCCTCTACCTCGACGGCAACGACTACAAGGTGTTCGTCCCCGCCAAGCGCACCAACGCGCGCGGCGTCTCCTGGAACGGCACCCCGCAGGGCGAGTCCATCCCGCTGAGCCAGTTCTACGTGGTCAAGCCCGGTGCCACCGCCACCACGATCAACGCCGCGGTCCGGCAGGGGCTGCACCTGCTGTTCACGCCCGGGATCTACCACGTGGACCAGCCCATCACCATCGACCGCGCCGACACCGTCGTCCTCGGCCTGGGCCTGGCCACCATCGTCCCGGACAACGGTGTGACCGCCCTCAAGGTCGGTGACGTCGACGGCGTCAAGCTCGCCGGGCTCCTCGTCGACGCCGGGCCCCAGAACTCCCCGGTGCTCGTCCAGATCGGCCCCGACGGAGCCTCCGCCGACCACTCCGCCAACCCCACCTCCGTCCAGGACGTGTTCGTCCGGGTCGGCGGCGCGGGCGCCGGCAAGGCGACCACGGCCATGGTCGTCAACAGCGACGACACGATCATCGACCACACCTGGCTGTGGCGCGCCGACCACGGCGACGGCGTCGGCTGGGAGACCAACCGCTCCGACTACGGACTCCAGGTCAACGGCGACGACGTCCTGGCGACGGGGCTGTTCGTCGAACACTTCAACAAGTACGACGTGCGCTGGTCGGGCGAGAGGGGCAGGACGATCTTCTTCCAGAACGAGAAGTCCTACGACGCCCCCAACCAGGCCGCCGTCCAGAACGGCAGCACCAAGGGCTTCGCCGCCTACAAGGTCGACGACACCGTCAGCACCCACGAGGGCTGGGGCCTGGGCAGTTACTGCTACTACAACGTCGATCCCACCATCCGCCAGGACCACGGCTTCGAAGCACCCGTCAAACCGGGTGTGAGGTTCCACGACCTCCTGGTCGTCTCCCTCGGCGGCCAGGGCCAGTACGAACACGTCATCAACACCACCGGATCCCCCACATCGGGCACCTCCACGGTCCCGTCGAACGTGGTGTCGTTCCCCTGACCCCACATCCCTCGCACCCCGCGAGGGGAACGCGTGACGCGGGGCCCGGCGGTGACTGCCGGGCCCCGCTCACACGAACGGCACCGAGGGGGGTCCGCCGAGCTTCTGCTCGGACCAGATGACCTTGCCGCGTTCGGTGTACCGCGTCCCCCAGCGCTCCGCGAACTGCGCGACCAGGAACAGCCCGCGCCCGCCCTCGTCCGTCGTCGCGGCATACCGCAGATGCGGCGAGGTGCTGCTGCAGTCGGCCACCTCGCAGATCAGGGCGCGGTCGTAGAGCAGGCGGACGGTGATCGGTTCGGTGCCGTAGCGCAGGGCGTTGGTGACCAGTTCACTGAGGATCAGCTCGGTGACGAATGCCTCTTCGTCGAGGCCGTGGTCGTTGAGCCAGCGGACGGCCTCCTTGCGGACCCCGGCGACGGCGGCGGGGTCGGGCGCGACGTCCCACTGGACCCGGCGGGAGGGGTCGAGGACGCGGGTCCGGGCCACCAGCAGGGCGACGTCGTCGCCGGGACGGCTGGGCAGCATCGCCTCCAGCACATCGTCGCAGGTCTCCTCCGGTGTGCGCGCCTCACCGGCCAGGGCCGCGCCCAGCGCCTCCAGCCCCTCGTCGATGTCCCGGTCGCGCCGTTCGACCAGTCCGTCCGTGTAGAGCACGAGTCTGCTGCCCTCGGGCACCTCCAGCTCCGTGGCCTGGAAGGGCATGCCGCCGATGCCGAGCGGCAGACCGGGCGGGATGTCGGGGAAGCGCACGGTGCCGTCCGGCAGGACGAGCGCGGGGCCGGGGTGGCCGGCCCGTGCCACCGCGCAGCGGCCGGAGACCGCGTCGTAGATCGCGTACAGACAGGTCGCCCCGGTGATCGCGCCCGCGCCGTCGTCCTCGTCCTGGTCCATCCGCACGACCAGTTCGTCGAGGTGGCCGAGGAGTTCGTCCGGCGGAAGGTCCAGCGTGGAGAAGTTGTGGACCGTGGTGCGCAGCCGTCCCATGGTGGCCGCCGCGTGCAGTCCGTGGCCGACGACGTCACCGACGACGAGGGCGACCCGGGCGCCGGAGAGCGGGATCACGTCGAACCAGTCCCCGCCGACCCCCGCCTGCGCCGGGAGGTAGCGGTAGGCCACGTCCAGGGCGTTCTGCTCGGGCAGTCCGCTGGGGAGCAGACTGCGCTGGAGGGTGACCGCCATCTGGTGCTCGCGGGTGTAGCGCCGGGCGTTGTCGACGCTGACGGCCGCCCGCGCCACCAGTTCCTCGGCGAAGGAGAGGTCCTCCTCGTCGAAGGGGGTCCCGGTCTCGGCGCGCCAGAAGTTGGCCATGCCGAGGATGACGCCGCGGGCGTGCAGCGGGACGGAGAGCAGCGAGTGGAATCCGTGGGCCAGGATCCGCTCGGCCCGCTCGGGGTCGGCTTCGCGCCACTGCCGGGAGGTGGTGAGGTCGGGCACCATCCAGGTGTGGCCCCCGATGGTGCCGAGGCCCTCGGCGGTGGTCGGTACGAAGCCGATGACCTGGCCGATCGGGTACATCGGGAGGTCGGGCCCGGCGCCCCGCACGGCGGTGCGCCGCATGTCGAGCACGTCCTGGGAGGGGCCCGCGGGCTCCTCCCCGCGCAGGACGGCGTCGGCCAGGTCCACGGTGACGCAGTCCGCGAATCCGGGCGCGGCCACGTCCGCGAGTTCCTGCGCGGTGGTGGTGATGTCGAGGGTGGTGCCGATCCGTGCGCCGGCCCGGTAGAGGAGGAGGAGCCGTTCTCGTACGGTTTCGGCGCGGCCGGTGACGGCCTGCAGTTCGGTGGTGTCCCTCAGGGTGGCGACCGTGCCGGGCTGGCCGCCGCGTTCGCCGGTGCGGCGCAGGTTGACGGCGAGCAGCCGGTTCCCGGCGGGGCGCAGTTCGTCGGTGGCGCCGCGTCCGGAGGCCAGCAGGGCGGCGGTGCGGGGGTCCAGGCCCAGATCGGTGACGTCCCGGCCGTCGGCGTCGGCGGGCAGGTTCAGAAGGCGGCGCGCCTCGTCGTTGGCGAGGACGAGACGGCCGTCCGCGTCGATGATGAGGACGCCCTCGCGCACGGCGTGCAGCACCGCGTCGTGGTGTTCGTACATCCGGGTCATCTCGGCGGGTCCCAGTCCGCGCGTCTGGCGTCCCAGGCGCCGGCTCACCAGGGCGGCGCCGCCGGCCGTGAGGGCGAGGGCGATCACGGCCGCGCCGAGGGCGAGGGGGATGCTGGGGTAGGCGAGCCGGTTCACGGTCTCGACCTTGATGCCGACCGAGACCAGTCCCGCCGGGGTGCCGTCGCGGCGGTCCACGGGGACCACGGCGTTGACGGAGAGGCCCCGGCTGGCCTTGATGGTGCGGGTGATGCCCTCGCCCTCCAGGGCCGGTTTGTACGGGCCGATGATGGTCTTCCCGATCCGGGCGATGTCGGGGTGGGCGTAGATGACGCCGTTGGACCCGGCGACGACGACGTACTCCACTCCGGTGCTGCGCCGGATGGCCTCGGCGCGCGGCTGGAGCACGAGGGAGGGGTTCCGGCTGTCCAGGGCGGCGGCCACCCCGGGTGCGTGGGCGAAGGTCTGGGCGACGCTCAGCGACTGGCTCCGGGCCTCCTTCATGCTGTCGCGGCGCCCCTGGACGACGAGCGCGACGACGGCCGCGGCGACGAGCATCGCCACGATGCCCAGCATCAGGAAGAAGACCTGGCCGGCCACCGTGCGGACGCTGAAGAACGCGCGGAGCCTGCCGCCCCGTCCGGGGCGAGGGGTGTCGGGAGAGGACGTCCCGGGGCGGGAGGGCCCAGCCCCTTCACCGCCCGGGGGTCCGGTCTCCCGCCGATGGGGCTGCCGGGCCGAGCGGTGCATCCATGTCCGGAACCGACCTGTACCAGCCACGTCTTCAGGTTTAACAACGATTTACGGCCTTCGCCTGTTCGGAAGCGATCACCCGTCCCCGTCGACGTGTGAACGGCTCACGGCCAGGGCATAGGACGGATTACCGACAGGAGGTGGTGTCCGTGGGCCGCATCAGGGTCGTCCGACGTCCTCAGCTTCCCTCCCGCCCGCCGCCGCTCGACCTGCGCACTCCCTCCGGGCGCCCGCTGCCGTACTGACCGCCGTCGCCCGTCCGTCGCCCTCGGGGCCGCACTCCGTGCGGCCCCGAGGCGCGTTCCGGTGCCGGCCGGCACCGTCCCCCACGAAAGGGTTCCCATGCACGACGCGCACACGGACCGTTCCGCCCCGGACCAGGGCCCCGCGCCCGGTTCCTCCGGGGCCGCCGAGGAGGCCCGGGTGATCGTGGTGGGGGCGGGCCCGGCCGGCTCGTCCGCCGCGTACCACCTCGCCTCGGCGGGGGTCGATGTGCTGCTCCTGGAGAAGTCCTCCTTCCCCAGGGAGAAGGTCTGCGGGGACGGTCTCACCCCGCGCGCGGTCCATCAGCTGATCCGGATGGGCGTCGACATCGACGCGCCCGGCTGGACCCGCTCGCGCGGGATGCGCTGGGTGGCCGGGAAGCACCAGGTGCACATCGACTGGCCCTCGCTGGGCGGGTACCCGGACTTCGGTCTCACCCGCAGCCGGCACGACTTCGACGACATCCTGGCCCGCCACGCGGTGGCGGCCGGGGCCCGGCTGCGGACCGGGGTGAAGGTCACGGGGCCGGTGACGGACCGCTCGGGCCGGATCACCGGGGTCACCGCGGTGTCCGGTTCCGGGAAGCCGGTGGTGCACCGCGCCCCGATCGTCGTCGCTGCCGACGGCGCCTCGGCACGGATGGCCCTGGCGATGGGACTGGAGCGGGACACCCGGCGGCAGATCGCCACGGCGGCCCGGCGCTACTACCGCTGCCCCGAGCGGTCCCGCGAGGAGTTCCTGGAGCTCTGGGCCGATCTCCGCTTCCCGCGCGGGGACGCCTATCTGCCGGGGTACGGCTGGATCTTCCCGATGGGCGACGGCCGGGTGAACGTCGGCCTGGGGGCGCTCCCCCACCGCCGCCACGGCAAGGCCGATCTACGGGCGACGCTGGACCGCTGGCTGGCGCGGACGCCCGAGGAGTGGGGGCTGCGCGAGGAGAACGCGGAGGGGCCGGTCCGCAGCGCGGCGCTGCCGCTCGGGTTCAACCGCCATCCGCTGTACACGCGGGGACTCCTGCTGGTCGGCGACTGCGGCGGCATGGTCTCCCCGTGGAACGGGGAGGGCATCGGCCAGGCCCTGGAGGCGGGCGAGGTGGCGGCGGAGACGGCCGCGCTGGGCCTGGCCCTGCCCGCGGGCCCGCGCCGGGAGCGGGCGCTGGGCCACTACCCGGTCGAGATGAACCGCCGCTGGGGGCGCTACTACCGGCTGGGCAACACCGCGGCCGACCTGGTCTTCAGCCGGTCGGGTTTCCAGCCGCTCCTCAACCGCTACGTGATGGGCTCGCCCCGGCTCCTGGACGCGCTGGCCCGGCTGCTCACCAACCTCACCGAGCGGCCCTCGCGGGACGCCGTCGACCATGTGCTCAACACGGCGGTTCGTCTCGTTCCCGCGCCCGGGGTGCGGCGGCGCTGAGGTCCGGGGCCCGGCGGGCGGCGAGCAGCAGGGCGATGTCGTCGGGGCGGTCGGGCTCCTGTCTGGCCCTCCCGATCACCTGGTCGGCCGCGTCGGCCAGACAGGCCCCGTCGGTCTCCTCGACGGTGCGGCGCAGCCGTTCGATCCCGAGGTCGATGTCGGTGCCCGCCTCCTCGACCATGCCGTCGGTGTAGAGGGCGAGGACGGCCCCGGGCTCCAGGTTCAGTGAGGCGACCGGGTACACCGCGTCGGGGTCGACGCCGAGCACGATGCCGCCGGGCAGGTCCATGACCTGCGTGGTGCCGTCGGGGTGGCGGAGCACGGGCTGCGGATGGCCGGCCCGTACGGCGCGCGCGGCACCGGTCGCCGGGTCCAGGGCGATGTAGCAGCAGCTGGCGAACTGGCCGGGGTCGAGGTCGATGAGCAGCCTGTTCGTGCCGCTGATCACTTCCTGGGGGTCGTGCCCGCTGAGCGCGAACGCCCGTACGGCGCTGCGGAGCTGGCCCATGGTCGCGGCGGCGGCGACGCCGTGGCCCTGGACGTCCCCGATGACCAGGGCGAGCTTCCCGCCGGTCTCGATGACGTCGTACCAGTCGCCGCCGACGTCCATGCCCTGGGTGCCGGGGAGGTAGCGGCCCGCGGTCTCCACGCCCTCGACGACGGCGAGCCGGCGGGGCAAGAGGACGTCCTGGAGTCCGCGGGCGAGCGCGGCCTCGGTGTCGTAGCGCTGGGCCCGTTGCAGGGCCTGGGCGATCAGCCCGGCGAGAGCGGTGAGCACCGTGCGCTCCTCCGGGCTGAAGCCGCGCGGCCGGTCGAAGCCGAGGATGCAGGAGCCGACGTGCCGGCCGGAGGCGATCAGCGGCAGGAAGGCCCGCGCGCCGTAGTCGGTGTCCATGGGCAGGCCGGGGTAGGCGGCGGCCAGCCGGTCCATGGACTCGTAGAAGAGCGGCCGGCCGGTGGTCAGCGTCTCGACGCCGGGGATGCGGGCGTCCAGGCCGACGCCGTCGAACCGGTCGAGGAAGCCCTCGGGGAAGCCGGTCTCCCACTCCAGGTAGAGGTGGTGCTCCTTGAGCAGGTAGATGGCGAGCTGCCGGCCGCCGAAGGCGGGGAGCAGCTCGTCGGTGACCACGGCGGACACCTGGCGGGCGGTGACGGCCTCGGTGAGGGCGATGGCCAGGGCGACCGGGCGGTAGAGCGCGGCGGAGCGGTCGGCCGGTGAGCCGAGGCCCGCTCCGGTCGAAGCGACGGATTCCGGGGTGTACGCCGGCCGGTCGGTGGGGGTGAGGACGACGGTCAGGCCCTCGTCGCCGGGGTACAGGGAGACGGACAGCCAGGCGGGCGGCGGACGGCGCACCAGGAAGTGGACCGGGGCGTCGGAGATCATCGCGGAGCGGTAGTCGTCCTCGTGCGCGGGATCGGCCAACCAGGGCACGGCCTCCCAGAGGACCTGTCCCACCAGCGCGGAGGCGGGCATGCCGAGGATCTTCTCGGCGGGGCGGTTGACGTAGGTGATCCGGGCGAAGCGGTCGAGCGAGAGGATGCCGGCCGGCAGCCGGCCGGCGGCCTCGGGGACCACCGGGGCGGGGCCGAGGTCCACCAGGAAACCGGTGAGGTGGGTGGTGGTGCCGGGCCGGGCGGTGTCCGCCCGCCGCCTGGAGACCTCCAGCAGATGGGAGCGGCCGTCGGGTCCGCGCAGGCGCATCCGGCGGACGACCGGGCCTCGCGCGCCCTCTGCCCGGCGGGCCAGGGCCCACAGTCCGTAGACGTCCTCGGGGGCGAGCCGCGCGGCGCGCGCGTCGATGGTGCCGGGGAAGGACGCGCGCTCGCCGCCGAGGACGGCGCACAGTTCCTCGTCCGCGACGACGGCTCCGCTGCCGAGATCCCAGTCGAAGCGGCCGATGCGCATGGGCGGCGCGCCGGCGGCCGGCAGTCGGACCGGGAGGGGTTCGTCGTCCCAGGTGGCCTCCGTCCCCGCGGACCGCAGTCCGGCGAGCGCCGCGCCGAGCCCTTCGGCGACACCGCGCATCCTGCGGCGGTCCGCGGTGGCGACGGGCCGGCCCGGGGTCGCCGCGCGCAGGACGACGAGGACCCCGAGGGGCTCGCCGCCGGCCGCGACCGGGACGTAGAGCGAGCCGAACGGGAAGGGGAGCCCCGCCATGAGCTGGGGGAAGCGGCGCATCGCCTCCTCGGTGTCGGCGAGGTGCACCGCGTGGCCGGAGCGGAATGCCTCGGCCACGGGGAACGGACGGTTCACATGCATCCGCCACCAGGGGCGGAACAGCCGGCCGGGCAGTCCGGCCAGGACGGCCAGCCGCAGCAGCCCGGGGGTGCGGGAGCGCAGATAGACGCCCCCGGCATGTCCGCCGGCGGCCTCGATCGCGTTCACCACGGCCTGCGCGAGCACCAGCGACAGTTCGTCGGGCGCCCGGGTGCCGTCCCTCTCGCCGGTCCGTCCCTCACTGCCGGCCGGTGCGGTGCGCCGGACCGTGCCGTAGCGGGTCACACAGCCAGCATGCGCCCGCCGCGTGGGGACGCGCCATTCGGCGGAACGGGCGGGCCCGGCCGACGTGCGGGGCTTCGTCCGCCGTGCGAATCTGAAAGGTGCCCGTCGTCCGCGATCCGTCGAGGAGGCACGATCATGGGCAAGAAGCAGAGTCGGCAGAACCGCGGCGCCCGCACCGGGGGCCGGGCGTACGGCGCCCCCTCGGAGAGCAAGGACCAGAAGTCCACCGCCCCGGCGTCCGGCCCGGTGAAGGCGATCTCCGAGCAGACCTCCCACAAGCACGACCGGAAGTTCGGCCACAACTGACCCGGTGCCCCGTTCCGGCGGCGGCGGTCTCCGGACCGGCCGCCGCCGAAGTGCGGGTCAGTGGCCCGGCAGCACACACACCGCGTCGAGTCCGAGCACATGGTTGAGACGCCCGAACGCGAGCCAGGACCCGATGCTCATGCTCAGTTCCACGATCTCGCGCCGGCTGTACCGGTCCGTCATCCGCGCCCAGAACGCCTCGTCCAGGTTGTGGTGGTCCAGCGCGTAGCGTTCGGCGTACTCGGCCGCGAGGCGGGTCCGTTCGTCGAAGGCCGCCGCGGTGCGCCATTCGGTCACCGCGTCCGCGAACTCCTCCTCGACCTTCTGCCCGTCGCGCTCGGTGCGCCAGTCAAGGCAGAACAGACAGCCGTTGATCTGCGCGATGCGCAGCCGGGCGGCCTCGAACTCGCGGAGCCCCAGTGTGGAGTGCTCGTACACCGCCAGCGAGAGGTTCGCGGCGGCCGGGCCGATGCCGGGGACCAGTTCGCCCCAGACGTAGCCGAGGGGTTCGCGGCCCTCGGGGATGTCGATGATCACGGCTGTTTCCTTCCCAGTCGGCCGGTCGCGGGGCGCAGCGGCACGTCGAGTGCGTCGTAGAGTCCGGGTTCCGCCTCCACCAGCCAGTCGATGGCGTTCACCAGCCGGCCGACGGCGGTGGCGTTTCCGCCCGCCGAGCGGTTCTCGTCCTCGTCGCTCGCCTCGACGGTGACCTCGATGCGCGGGCGGCCCTCGACGATCACCCGGTGGGCGCCCGAACCGTCGGGCGGGGACGGCCAGTCGGGCGCGCAGGAGGGGTGGATCCGGGTGATGTGCTCGATGACGATGCGGGGTTCGCCCCCGACGATGCCCTGCACCTCGAAGCGGACCGCGCCCTGGGTGCCCGCCTCGAATACGCCCATGGTGCGGGTGGTGACGGCCGTCTCCAGGGGCCGGCGGGCGGTCGTCTCGCGGATGTCGTCCAGGGCGACACCGAGTGCCCGTGCCATCAGGCGTATCTGACCGCCCCACACCATGGTCGGCACGGAGGGGGCGAGCATCAGGGGTTCGTACTCCATGGGGTGTCCCATGCCGATGAGGTCGCGTACGGATTCGGGCTGGTCGTACGTGGAGTAGTCGAAGATCTCCTGGCAGCGGATGGCGTCCAGGGTGGTGCCGAGTCCGCTGATCAGCAGGGGCAGCACATCGTTGCCCCAGCCGGGGTCGACGCCGGAGGCGAAGAGCGAGCCGCCCCCGCCGGCGACGGCGGCGAGCACCGGTTCGCGCAGTTCGGGCGGGGCGCCCCGCCGGTCGTAGAGGGCGTAGAGGGCGGGGGTGACGACGACGGAGCCGCCGGCGACGGCCCGGACGACGTCGGCCAGTGCCTCGTCGGGGCGGGTGTCGCCGGAGGCCGCGTAGACGACGGCCCGGGGGGCGGTGGCCAGCACGCCGTCGATGTCGTCGGTCGCCGTGACGCCGAGATCGCGGCCGAGACCGGCGAGGCGGCCGGCGTCCCGGCCCCGTTTGGCGGGGTCGTGGACGAGGACGTGGGCGAGATTCAGGGCCGGATGGGCGTCGACGGCGCGGATGGCCGCGCGGCCGACGTTGCCGGTGCCCCACACCACCGTGGAAATCATGCGGCGGAGGGTAGCGCGGGGGGCGCGAGGTTCACAGGGTCGTCGCGCACCCGATCCGGCGGGTTCCGGGCGGTCCTTCCGGAGCCTTCCGGTCCGTCCTCGGCGGCGTTTCTACTCGTCGATGGCGCCGCCGTGTCCGGCGCCCTTCTCCGTGCTCCCGAAGGAGTCCGCGTCGAAGGTCCGGGAGCCGGTGGCCGTCACCCCGCCGGGTCCGCCCGGAAGAATCCAGACGATGCCGTCGCCGGCGTTCTCCCGGGGGCGGCGGCGAGCAGGGCGGCCCGGCCGACGGCGTTGTCGTCGGACAGCCGGACCTGGCCGCCCCAGTGGTCCGCGCGTTCGGCGACGCCCGGGACACCGGCCGTGTTCTGGTCCCAGAAGGCGGCGCCGACGGCGAGACCGGAGACGACGAGGTCGGCGAGGCCGTTGTCGTCGTAGTCCCCGGCCGTCAGGGCCCTGGGCGCGATCTCGTGCCCCGGGGTGCCGGGGACCCGGCCGGTCCGGGTGGCGGGGGCCCGGCCGGCAGGAGGAGCGAGGCCGCGGTGAGGGCGGCGGGACGGTGGGTGCGCACGAGCGGCTCCTCGGCTCGAAGGCGACCGGGCGGCGTCCGGGGGGTGGCCGGGAAGGGCCCGTCACCCTCCCGGCGTCCTGTTGGAGCGCCGGTGCGGCATCGGGGTTGTACGGCACGCCGACAGGGGTGGCAGGGAGCGGGTGGCGCTGTCGCCGTTGTCGTCCGTGACGAGGTCGTCCAGGGCGGTCCGGTAGCTGCCGGTGCGGTCGCCGGGGGCGATGGTCGCCGCGGGGCTG
>NZ_JBSFHN010000061.1:0-23787 GCF_053597115.1 Streptomyces sp. NPDC001515 | reverse complement strand
GCACGCTGCTGCGCGAGGCCGCCGACCGGGAGCCCGACGCCCCGGCCCTCGTGGACCCGGTGGCCTCGGGCGGCGCCGACGCCCGTCTCCTATCCTGGGCGCCATGCTGACCATCACCCAGGCGCTGTACGACCAGATCGTCGCGCACTCCCGCGCCGACCACCCCGACGAGGCGTGCGGCGTGGTCGCCGGGCCCGCCGGGTCCGGCCGCCCCGAGCGCTTCATCCCGATGCTCAACGCCGCCCGCTCGCCCACGTTCTACGAGTTCGACTCCTCCGACCTCCTCGCGCTCTACCGCGAGATGGACGACCGCGACGAGGAACCCGTGATCGTCTACCACTCGCACACGGCGACCGAGGCATACCCCTCCCGCACCGACGTCACGTACGCCAACGAGCCGGGCGCCCACTACGTCCTCGTCTCCACCGCCGACACCGACGGAGCCGGCCCCTTCCAGTTCCGCTCCTACCGCATCGTGGACGGCGAGATCACCGAGGAGGAGGTCCAGGTCGTCGACGCGTACCCGGCGTCCTGACCCCCCGGCACCCCCCTCCGCAGACCCCGGACAGGGCCGCCCGTGGCGGCCCTGTCCGCCTGTCGAACACCAGACATCCACCAGGTGAGATCACATTCCGGATCCGGCACCGGGAATCGATACGATGAGCGCATGGTTTCCCCTGACGTGAGCGACAAGACGCCGGGCATGCTGCTCGTGGCGCGCCTGCACGTCGACCTGTGCCGACTCGCGAGCGCGATCTGTACGTACGACCGGACCGCCGGCCGCGAGGCCTGAGCCGGCCGGGACGGGCACGGCCCCGCCCATGGGGACCGTCCCTCCACGCACCGACCCCCGCGCGGGGGCAGAGCCGCGCGCCCACGCCACCTCTCCGCTTCGACAGGAGCCCACGCCATGGCCATCGAGGTCCGCATCCCGACCATCCTCCGCACCTACACCGACGGCGCGAAGGCCGTCGAAGGCACCGGGGACACCCTCGCCGAGCTCTTCACCGACCTGGAGAGCCGCCACACCGGCATCCGGGAGCGCATCGTCGACGGCGAACAGCTGCGCCGCTTCGTCAACGTCTACCTCAACGACGAGGACGTCCGCTTCCTCGACGGCATCTCCACCAAGCTCAGCGACGGCGACAGCGTCACGATCCTCCCGGCCGTCGCCGGCGGCATGAACTGATGCGCTATGACAGCCCGCTCGCCGCAGTGGGCAACACCCCGCTCGTCCGCCTGCCGCGGCTGTCACCGTCGGACGACGTCCGCATCTGGGCCAAGCTGGAGGACCGCAACCCCACCGGCTCGGTCAAGGACCGCCCCGCGCTCCACATGGTCGAGCAGGCCGAGAAGGACGGCCGGCTCACCCCCGGCTGCACCATCCTCGAACCCACCAGCGGCAACACCGGCATCTCGCTCGCCATGGCGGCCAAGCTCAAGGGCTACCGCATCGTCTGCGTGATGCCGGAGAACACCTCCCAGGAGCGCCGCGACCTGCTCGCCATGTGGGGCGCCGAGATCATCTCCTCACCGGCCGCCGGCGGCTCCAACACCGCCGTCCGCGTCGCCAAGGAACTGGCCGCCGAGCACCCGGACTGGGTCATGCTCTACCAGTACGGCAACCCCGACAACGCGGGCGCCCACTACGCCACCACCGGTCCGGAGATCCTCGCCGACCTCCCGTCCGTCACCCACTTCGTCGCCGGGCTCGGCACCACCGGCACCCTGATGGGCGTCGGCCGCTATCTGCGCGAGCGCGTCGACGGCATCCAGATCGTCGCCGCCGAGCCGCGCTACGACGACCTGGTCTACGGGCTCCGCAACCTCGACGAGGGCTTCGTCCCCGAGCTGTACGACGCCTCCGTCCTCACCACCCGCTTCTCCGTCGGCTCCGCCGACGCCGTCACCCGCACCCGCGAACTGCTCCAGCAGGAGGGCATCTTCGCGGGCGTCTCCACCGGCGCCGCGCTGCACGCCGCGATCGGCGTCGGAAAGAAGGCGGTCAAGGCCGGCGAGTCGGCCGACATCGTCTTCGTCGTCGCCGACGGCGGCTGGAAGTACCTCTCGACGGGCGTCTACACCGCGCCCACGACGGAGGCCGCCATCGAAACGCTCCACGGCCAGCTCTGGGCCTGAACCGAGCACCCCCGGACGCCGGGGGCCCGCGACCGACACGGTCCGGGCCCCCGGCGTCCGCCGTTCCGCGCCCCGCCGCGCGGCGGGCTTCCATCGAACCGGTGACAGCGCAGGTGAGTTCCCCCACAACGGCATGCCCCGAAGGAGCGACGGGGTGCCGCGCGCCTTACGCTCGACAAACCCGTTCCACGCACGAACCCTCCCGTTCCCACGTTTCGGAGGTTCACGCTCCATGAAGCTCACCGTCGTCGGCTGCTCCGGCTCGTTCCCTTCCGCGGGATCGGCATGTTCGAGCTACCTCGTAGAGGCCGACGGCTTCAGGCTGCTCCTCGACATGGGCAACGGAGCCCTGGGCGAGCTGCAGCGCCATGTCGGTCTGTACGACCTCGACGCCATCTTCCTCAGCCATCTCCACGCCGACCACTGCATCGACATGTGCGCGTACTTCGTCGTCCGCTACTACCCGAACAGTGGCACGCGTCCGGCCCGCATCCCGGTGTACGGCCCCGAGGGCACGGAGGCCCGGCTGACCACCGCGCACGCCGACACCCCCTCCGAGCACGCGATGGGCGAGGTCTTCGACTTCCACACGCTCAAGCCCGGCTCGTTCGAGATCGGCCCCTTCTCGGTGCGTACGGAGAAGCTCTGCCACCCCGTGGACACCTTCGGCATCCGCGTCGAGCACGGCGGACGCGCGCTCACGTACTCCGGTGACACCGGGATGTGCGAGGCCCTGGAGGAGCTGGCTGAGGGGGCGGACCTCTTCCTGTGCGAGGCATCGTTCCTGCATGGCAAGGAGGACATCCCCGACCTCCACCTCAACGGGCGCGAGGCCGGTGAGCTGGCCGCCCGCGCGGAGGTGGGCCGGCTGGTGCTCACCCACATCCCGCCGTGGACCGACGCCGACCGGAACCTGACCGATGCCCGCGAGGTCTTCGACGGCCCGGCGGAGCTGGCGGTCCCGGGCGCGGTCTACGAGATCTGAGCCCGCCCCGCCCCTTCTTCGTACGCACGACGAAGCCCTCACCTGCCGCCGGGCAGGTGAGGGCTTCGGGCTGTCGGGGGACCGGCCGGGGCCTACGCCTTGGTCAGGTCCTCGATCTCCTCCTCGGGCTCGCGGCCCGGGGTGGTGAGGTTGAACTTGATGATCGCGAAGCGGAAGGTCACGTAGTAGATCGCTCCGAAGACCAGGCCGATCGGGATGATCATCCAGGGCTTGGTGGCGTGGGTCCAGTTCAGGGCGTAGTCGATGAACCCGGCCGAGAAGTTGAAGCCCG
Organism: Streptomyces sp. NPDC001515; assembly: GCF_053597115.1. NCBI lineage: Bacteria > Bacillati > Actinomycetota > Actinomycetes > Kitasatosporales > Streptomycetaceae > Streptomyces > Streptomyces sp. NPDC001515. Next base: position 20,371 of record NZ_JBSFHN010000061.1, on the reverse strand, counting down.
CGTGGACGCCCAGGCCCCAGGTGACGGCCATCGAGGCGGCGGTCAGCACCGCGTGCAGGACGTACAGGACCGGCGCGATGAACATGAACGAGAACTCGATCGGCTCGGTCACACCGGTGACGAAGGAGGTCAGCGCCAGGGAGACCATCATGCCCATCACGGCCTTGCGGCGCTCGGGGCGGGCGCAGTGCGCCATGGCGATCGCGGCGGCCGGCAGGCCGAACATCATGATCGGGAAGAAGCCGGACTGGAACATGCCGGCGCTCGGGTCACCGGCCAGGAAGCGGGTGATGTCACCGTGGACGACCTCGCCGGCCGAGTTGGTGAAGTCACCGAGCTGGAACCAGGCGACCGTGTTCACGAACTGGTGCATGCCGATCGGGATCAGCGCGCGGTTGACGCCACCGAACAGGGCGGCGCCGCCGGAGCCGAGACCGGTCATCCACTCGCCGAAGTTGGAGATGCCGTCACCGATCGGCTCCCAGACCAGACCGAAGAAGACGCCGACGACGACGCCGACGAAGGCCATGATGATCGGGACGAGCCGACGGCCGTTGAAGAAGCCGAGCCAGTCGACGAGCTTGGTGCGGTGGAACTTCTGCCACAGGACCGCGGAGAGCAGACCCATGATGATGCCGCCGAGCACACCGGGATCGTTGTACGTGGCCGCGGTGTCCGCGCCCTTCTGGATCACCGCCTCGGTGACCGGGAAGGCCTGGAGGACCTTGCTGTAGACGAGGAAGCCGACGAGCGCGGCGAGCGCCGTCGAGCCATCGGCCTTCTTGGCGAAGCCGATGGCCACGCCTATGCAGAACAGGATCGGGAGGCTGCCGGTGATGGCGCCGCCCGCGTTGCCGAAGACGGCGGAGACCTTGTCCCAGCCGAGACCGTCCTTGCCGAAGATGTCGTCCTGGCCCAGCCGCACCATGATGCCGGCGGCGGGCAGCACGGCGATGGGCAGCTGCAGGCTGCGGCCCACCTTCTGCAGGCCCTGGAACAGGCCGGAGCCCCGCTTCTTCGCGGGGGCCGCCGTAGCGGTGGCCGTACTCATCAACTTCCTCCAGTAGGCAAGGCGCCGCCAGGGACAGGGTGTTTGGGGTGGGCGACGACTCGAGGAACGCGGCGCGCAGGCGTCGCGTGGTCTGGACCACTGAGTGGTGTAGACCAGTTGTAGCACGGTGAGGGTTAGATAAGGAACCTGCAATTTCCGACTACTTCGCAGTAGCCATCACGCACGCACAGTGACATGCCGAAGGCCCCCGGACCGCAGGGTCCGAGGGCCTTGGCGAGACGGGGCGCGCACCCCGTGGAACAGCTACTTCGTGAGGTTCTTCTCGATCTCCTCCTCCAGCTCCTCGGGCTCGCGGCCCGGGGTCTGGAGATTGAATTTGGTGATCGCGAACCGGAAGATCGCGTAATAGACGACCGCGAAGCACAGGCCGATCGGAATGATCAGCCAGGGTTTCGTCGCCAGACTCCAGTTGATGACGTAGTCGATCAGACCGGCTGAGAAGCTGAAGCCGTCCTTCACCCCGATCGCCCAGGTGACGGCCATGGAGACGCCGGTGAGCACCGCGTGGATCGCGTACAGCAGGGGTGCCACGAACAGGAACGAGTACTCGATCGGCTCCGTGATACCCGTCACGAAGGAGGTCAGGCCGACCGAGATCATCATGCCGCCGACCGCCTTGCGGCGGTGCGGCTTCGCGCAGTGGTAGATCGCCAGCGCCGCCGCCGGCAGCGCGAACATCATGATCGGGAAGAAGCCCGAGGTGAACTGGCCGGCCGTGGGGTCACCGGCCAGGAAGCGGTTGATGTCACCGTGGACGACCGTGCCGTCCGGCTTGGTGTAGTCGCCGAACTGGAACCAGACGAAGGTGTTCAGGAACTGGTGCATGCCGATCACCAGCAGGGCGCGGTTGGCGACACCGAAGATGCCCGATCCGAGCCAGTTCAGGTCCACCAGCCACTTCGAGAAGCTGGTCAGACCGTCACCGATGGGCTGCCACACCCACGCGCACAGTGCGGCGAAGAGCAGGCCCACGAAGGCCATGATGATCGGGACGAGCCGGCGGCCGTTGAAGAATCCCAGCCAGTCCACCAGCTTGACCCGGTGGTACCGCTGCCAGAACCACGCCGCCATCAGCCCCATGACGATGCCGCCGAAGACCCCGGGGTTCTGGTACGCCGCCGGGGTCACGGTGGCGTCGCCCGCGACGCACGTACCGAACCAGACGCCGCCCGAGACGAAGGTCGAGCCCTTGTCGCAGTCGACCGGGAAGGCGTGCAGCACCGCGTAGTAGACGAGGAATCCGGTCACGGCCGCCAGGGCCGTCGAACCGTCCGCCTTCTTCGCCATGCCGATCGCGACACCGATGCAGAACAGCAGCGGCAGACCGAGTCCCGAGTCGAGCAGCGCACCACCGGCCGCGGCGAAGACCTTGGCGACGTTGTTCCAGCCCAGGCCGTCGTCGCCGAACACGTCCGGCTGGCCGAGCCGGTTGAGGATGCCGGCCGCCGGCAGGACGGCGATCGGCAGCTGAAGGCTGCGGCCCATCTTCTGGAGGCCCTGGAAGAAGGTGTTCCACCAGGTCTTCTGAGGGATCGCTGCGCTGCTGGAGCTCATCGGCGTCCTCCCGGATCGGGCGTCATTTGGCGGTTGCCGCAGACTGGTGTAGACCAGTTGCGGTACGGTGCGGAGCCCGCCCGGAAGACAGGGCGCCGGTGATCGTCATCATGGGTGACGGTCCGGCTCCTCGCCCGCGAAGGTGGGCCAACCGTGCGTTACCGTGACGAAACGGACCCATGGTGGGCCGTCGCATGTTCGTGAAAACCCAGGGAGAAGGCCATGGCCAGCAAGGCTGAGAAGATCGTCGCCGGGCTCGGCGGAATCGAGAACATCGAAGAGGTCGAGGGCTGCATCACGCGCCTGCGCACCGAGGTCCACGACCCGAGCAAGGTCGACGAAGCCGCGCTCAAGGCCGCCGGCGCCCACGGCGTCGTCAAGATGGGCACCGCCATCCAGGTCGTCATCGGCACCGACGCCGACCCCATCGCCGCCGACATCGAAGACATGATGTGACCCACCGCTGAACCCCGCCGGAACCCACCGCCCGGCACCCCCGCAGGCCCCCTCCCACCCGGACGGGGCCTGCGGCGTCACCCCGCCCCGCACCCCCGCCGGACCGGCCGGGACACCGCCGCGCACCCGATAGGGTCGACGCCATGTCTCGTATCGACGGCCGCACCCCCGAACAGCTCCGCCCCGTCACCATCGAACGCGGATGGAGCAAGCACGCCGAAGGATCCGTCCTCATCTCCTTCGGCGACACCAAGGTCCTCTGCACCGCCTCCGTCACCGAAGGCGTCCCGCGCTGGCGCAAGGGCAGCGGCGAGGGCTGGGTCACCGCCGAATACTCCATGCTGCCCCGCTCCACCAACACCCGCGGCGACCGCGAATCCGTCCGCGGCAAGATCGGCGGCCGCACCCACGAGATCAGCCGCCTCATCGGCCGCTCCCTGCGCGCCGTCATCGACTACAAGGCCCTCGGCGAGAACACCGTCGTCCTCGACTGCGACGTCCTCCAGGCCGACGGCGGCACCCGCACCGCCGCCATCACCGGCGCCTACGTCGCCCTCGCCGACGCCGTCGCCTGGGCCCAGGGCAAGAAGATCGTCAAGGCCGGCCGCAAGCCCCTGACCGGCACCGTCGCCGCCGTCAGCGTCGGCATCGTCGACGGCACCCCCCTCCTCGACCTCCGCTACGAGGAGGACGTCCGCGCCGAGACCGACATGAACGTCGTCTGCACCGGCGACGGCCGCTTCGTCGAGATCCAGGGCACCGCCGAGGCCGAGCCCTTCGACCGCACCGAACTCAACGCCCTCCTCGACCTCGCCACCGCCGGTTGCGCCGACCTCGCCGCCCTCCAGAACGACGCCCTCGCCCGCACCCTCGGCGCCGTCTGACACATCCCCGCGGCCACCCCCCCCGCCTTCACGCGTCCGACCCCACCCGGGCGCGCGACGAGGCAACCAAGTCCCCCCGCACGGCGTCGATACGCATACGGGCGCACGGAGTCGAAACCGTGCGCCCGTCCGCGTATCCGCACCCGGGGAGGGACCCGTCATGGCAGCGCGCCGACGACACCACCGCACCGCACTCGCCCTCACCGCCGCACTCCTCGCCGCCACCACCGCGGCCGGCTGCGGCGCCCTCGACAAGACCCTCGACTGCGTCCGCACCGCCGACGCCATCGCCACCAGCGTCGACAACCTCCAGCAGGCCGTCGCGAACGCCTCCAGCGACCCCACCCAGGCATCCGAATCCCTCGACGCGATCGAGAAGGAACTGGAGAACCTCGGCGACACCACCGACAACGCCGACCTCGGCAAGGCCGTCGACGACCTCGGCGCCGGCATCGGCAACGTCCGCGCGGCCATCGACAAGGGCGACGACACCCCCGACATCACCCCCGTCACCGACGCCGCCGCCGAGATCGGCAAGGTCTGCACCCCCTGACGACCCCGGCCGCGCCACCCCGCCGCCCGCCGCTCAGCGGGCGGCGGCCAGGCCCTCCCAGAACGCGCAGTGGTGACCCGCCGCGAAATCGGTCCGCCCCACCGCACCCGACGCCAGCCGCTGCACATAGCCGTCACCGCCCGAGAACGGCTCCCACCGGGGCAGCCCCGCACCGCCCACCCGCCCCTCCGCCGCGAACCGGCTCCAGTACCCGGTCACCGTGTCCGACAGCCCCGACTGCGCCGCGTCCAACGGCTCGAACAGTCCGTTCTCGAAGAGATACGCCAGATCGACCATGTGCCCCGTCCCCAGCGAGAAGCTCGCCGGCCGCGGCACCCCCCGGAAGTACGGAGCCGGATCCTCCGCGAACTCGTACGCGTACACCGCGGTACGACGCGCCAGCGCCCGCTGCGTCCGCAGCGCCGCCACCGACCACTCCGCGTCCGTCAGTACCGCCGACCACGCCGCCCCCGGCGCCGCGTACCGCCCCACCGGATACTCCGCCAGCACCGCCGCGGCGTCCGCGCCGAACCGCTGCCGGACCTCCTCCTCGTACCCCTCCGCCGTCATCGGACGGCCCGTCATGATCTCGTCGAGACCCGCCAGACCGCTCATCTCGTTCCGCGTCGAACCGTGCAGCACCGGCACCCGCGCGAACCGCCCCGCCGCGATCGCCGCCGCCGGCGCCTCCGGCAGCACCTCACCGTCGACCACCGGCCGGAACCCCTCGTGCCCCGACACCGACGCCCCGACCAGCTCCTCCGTGGACCTGCCCCGCAGACACGCCTCCACCGCCCCCGGCTCACGGCACCCCGACGCCTCCACGACCGCCTTCCCCGTCTCCTCCGCCTCCTCCCGCGAGAACGAACCGTCCGGCCCGACACACCCCGCGCTCTGCACGATCGCCTTGCTGAAAAGGCCCCGAGCCCCCGGCGACACCAACTGTGCGCACACGCTGTACCCGCCGGCCGACTGCCCCATGATCGTCACGTTCCGGGCATCACCCCCGAAGGCGCCCGCGTTCCTGGCCACCCACCGCAGCGCCGCCTGCTGGTCCAGCAGCCCCAGATTGGCCGGAGCGTCCAGCCCCGGCGCCGACAGGAAACCGAACACCCCCAACCGGTAGTTCACCGTCACCACCACCGCGCCCTGCCGTGCTGCCGCCAGCTTCGCCGCGCCGTAGCTCGCGCCGTCCCCGTACGCGAAGCTCCCGCCGTGGATCCACACGATCACCGGCAGCGGTCTCGCGGGCCGGGCGGCCGGCGTCGTGACGTTCAGATACAGACAGTCCTCACCGCCCCCGCCGGCGATCGCGATGGGCTGGTCCGTCGGCTGCGCGCAGGCGCCGCGCGGGGCGCGGGCGTCCAGCGTCGCGGACCAGGCCCGGACCGCCTGCGGCCTCTTCCACCGGCGCTCACCGGTCGGCGGGGCCGCGTACGGAATCCCCTGGAACGTCCGCACCGCCCCGGCGGTCGAGCCGAGGACCGGCCCCTCCTCGGTGACCACCCGGTCCGGGGCGACGGCGGCCGGACCGGTGACCGGACGCGCGGCGGCCGGTCCGGCCGTGAGGGCGGTGGCGGTCAGCGCGGCGGCGACGGCGGAGGCGGCCAGAGCGGCGATACGTGACGTGATGACGGACATCGGGACTCCCCGGGATCGACGTGATCGGTTCGACGCGGCAACGCTAGCCAGAATTTGGGCAGTTGTGCAATACGCTTGTCCAAGGCGAATGTCTTAGGCGATCGCCTGAGGCATTCGCCTGACGCGCCCGCACACCCCTTGCTACGATCCGCGCCATGGGAACCGGGAACCGGGAAAAACTGCTGGAAGCCGCCAGGCAGTGCCTCTTCGAGAAGGGGTACGAACGCACCACGGTCCGCGACCTCGCCTCCGCGGCGGGCGTCAGCATGGCCGCCATCGGCTACCACTTCGGATCCAAGGAAGCCCTGCTCAACCAGGCCCTCTTCGAAGCCCTCGACACCGGCGACCGGGCCTTCGGACCGCCCGCCGAGAGCGACGACCCGGCCGCGCTCTGGCGCCGCCTCATCGAGGCGTTCTCCGCCAACAAGACCTTCTGGCTCGCCAACCTGGAGACGGTCCTGCGCGCCCAGCGCGACCCCGAACTCCGCGAGCAGATGGCCGCCGGCCTGCGTCAGGGCCGCAGCGGCATGGCCCGCGAGATCACCCGAACCCCCGAGGCCGACCTCTCCGAGGAGACCGTCCGCACCCTCGGCTCCGTCCAACTCGCCCTGGTCAGCGGCCTGATGATGCAACACCTCACCGACCCGGACTCCGCCCCCACCGCCGACGAGGTCCTCGCGGGCATCCGCGCCCTCGCCGCCCGCCTCCCCGAGGAGCCCTGAGACACGGCCCGCACCCCCGGCGCGGCGATAATCGAGCCATGACCCGTCTCATCCTCGCCACCCGCAACGCCGGGAAGATCACCGAACTCCACGCGATCCTCGCCGACGCCGGACTCACCCACGAACTCGTCGGCGCGGACGCCTACCCGGAGATCCCCGACGTCAAGGAGACCGGCGTCACCTTCGCCGAGAACGCCCTCCTCAAGGCCCACGCCCTCGCCCGCGCCACCGGCCACCCCGCCATCGCCGACGACTCCGGCCTCTGCGTCGACGTCCTCGGCGGCGCCCCCGGCATCTTCTCGGCCCGCTGGTCCGGCACCCACGGCGACGACCGGGCCAACCTGGACCTCCTCCTCGCCCAGCTCTCCGACATCGACACCCCCCACCGCGCCGCCCACTTCGCCTGCGCCGCCGCCCTCGCCCTCCCCGACGGCACCGAGCGCGTCGTCGAAGGCCGCCTCACCGGCACCCTCCGCCACACCCCCGCCGGCACCAACGGCTTCGGCTACGACCCGATCCTCCAGCCCGACGGCGAAACCCGCACCTGCGCCGAACTGACCGCACCCGAGAAGAACGCCATCAGCCACCGCGGCAAGGCATTCCGCGCACTGGTGCCGGTGGTGCGGGAACTGGTGGGGTGAGTCGCGGACGCGAAGCGTCCTCGCGCATGCGAAACGGCCTGCCCCCCGACGATGCGGGGGGCAGGCCGTTCTCTGTGCGGCGGAAGGGATTCGAACCCTCAAGCCGTTTCACGGGCCACAGATCCTAAGTCTGCTGTGTCGCCATTGCACCACCGCCGCCAGCAGGCAGACATGCTACCGGGGCGCGTTGCCGACGTGGGAGCGGCCGGTCAGAACTTCGGGTCCGGGGTCTGGGAGGCGACCAGTTCTTCCGCTTCCTCGGGGGTTTCGACGGAGGGCGGGGAGCCGGCGAGGGGGCGGTTGGCGGTTTCCTTCATGCAGGCGACGGCGATGACGCCGACGAGGGCGGCGGCCATGGAGTAGTAGGCGGGCATGAGGTTGGTGCCGGACCAGCTGATCAGGGCGGTGATCACGAGGGGGGTCGTGCCGCCGAAGATCGACGCGGAGAGGTTGTAGCCGACGGAGAGGGAGCCGTAGCGGACGTTCGTGGGGAAGAGGGCGGGGAGGGCCGCCGACATGGTGCCGAGCATGCAGACCAGGGAGAGCCCGAGCATCGACATGCCGATGATGATGGCGGGGATGCTGCCCTGGCGGATCAGGAGGAAGGCGGGGAGGGACAGGAGCAGGAAGCCGAGCATGCCGGTCATCAGCAGGGGCTTGCGGCCGAAGCGGTCGGAGAGCTTGCCGATCTGGTTGATGATCAGCATCAGGGCGACCATCACGCCGAGCAGGATGAGCAGACCGTGGGTCTCGCTGTAGCCGAGCTCGTCGGAGAGGTAGGTCGGCATGTACGACAGCAGCATGTAGTCGGTGATGTTGTACGCGCCGACCAGGCAGATGCACAGGATGAGTGTCGGCCAGTACTGGCGGAAGATCTTCGCGAGGTCGCCCTTGGCCGTGGTCTCGACGCCGTCCGCCGCCTCCGTGGCGTGCGCGGTGCCGCCCTCCAGTTTCTGGAAGGCGGGGGTCTCGTCGAGCCGGAGCCGGAGGTAGAGGCCGACGAGGCCGAGGGGACCGGCGACGAGGAAGGGGACGCGCCAGCCCCAGGACTCCATCTGGGCGTCGTCGAGGAGGGCGTACAACGCGGTGACCAGGCCCGCCGCGCCGACGTAGCCGGCCAGGGTGCCGAACTCCAGGAAGCTGCCGAAGTAGCCGCGCCGCTTGTCGGGGGCGTATTCGGCGATGAAGGTCGAGGCGCCGCCGTACTCGCCGCCCGTCGAGAAGCCCTGGAGCATGCGGAAGAAGATCAGCAGGACGGGCGCCCAGATGCCGATCGCCGCGTGGGAGGGGATGACGCCGATCGCGAAGGTGCCGATCGCCATCATGATCATGGTGAGGGCGAGGACCTTCTTGCGGCCGATCTTGTCGCCCATGGGGCCGAAGAACATCCCGCCGAGGGGACGGACGAGGAAGGCGACGGCGAAGGTGGCGAAGGAGGAGAGGAGCTGGGTGGTGTCGTTCCCGGACGGGAAGAAGACATGGCCCAGGGTGGCGGCCAGATAGGAGTAGATGCCGAAGTCGAACCACTCCATGGCGTTGCCGAGCGAGGCCGCCTTGACGGCCCTCTTGACCGCCTGGTCGTCCGTGACGGTGATGTCCGAGCGGCGCAGCTTGGGGTTCTGGCGCTTGCGGATGGCGCGGAAGAGGGCGGGGTGGCGTTTGACCGCTTCGGGGTCGGCCGCCTGGTGGGGGTCGGAGGCCGCCATGGCCGGGTCCTTTCCTCGATGGGTGTTCCAGGAAAGGCTTCTGCGCGAAGGTGATGGGTGCAAACCCATCGGCCCGGGGAATGGGATGTCCCTCACATGGTTTCGGCCGTTCGGCCCAATCCCCGGGCGGTGGTGCGGCGGGCGTGGCGGTCAGATGCCGAGGTCCCGGATGATCTTGGCGACGTGGCCGGTGGCCTTCACGTTGTAGAAGGCGTGCTCGACCTTGCCGTTCTCGTCGACGACGATCGTGGAGCGGATGACGCCCATGACCGTTTTTCCGTAGTTCTTCTTCTCGCCGAAGGCGCCGTACGCCTCCAGGGTGGTCTTGTCGGGGTCGGCGACGAGGGTGACCTTGAGGTTCTCCTTCTCGCGGAACGCGGCGAGTTTCTCCGGCTTGTCGGGGGAGACGCCGATGACGTCGTAGCCGGCGGCGGCGAGGACGTCGAGGTTGTCGGTGAAGTCGCAGGCCTGCTTGGTGCAGCCCGGCGTGAGGGCGCGCGGGTAGAAGTAGACGATGACCTTGCGTCCCTTGTGGTCCGCGAGCGAGACGTCGTTCCCGTCGGCGTCGGGGAGGGTGAAGGCGGGGGCGGTGTCGCCGGGCTGGAGTCGCTCGCTCATGGTTCTCCTTCGGGGCATGCGGGGTGTACGGGACCGAGCGTAACGGGGGTGCCGCCGGGTGCGGGGGCGGTGGAGCTGACAGACTGTCGATGAAGGTTTACCGGACGACGACCATGGAGGCGGCGCGGTGTCGGATACCAGGACCCCTGCGCAGATCGAGGCGGACATCATCAGCCGGCGTGAGCAGCTCGCGGTGGTGCTCGACGAGATCGGGGTGCGGGTGCACCCGAAGACGATCATGGGCGATGCCAAGGCGCGGGCCGCCCAGGCGGTGGACCGGACGGCCGGGCGGGCGTTCGTGGCGGTGAACCGGACGGTCTCGGACGTGCGGGCGCGGTTCGTCACGGAGGACGGGGCGCCGCGGCTGGAGCGGGTGGTGCCGGTGGCGCTGGTGGCGGCCGGTGTGGTGGGGCTGCTGGTGGTTTCGCGGCGTAGGAAGCGCTGACGGTGGTGCTCGCTCGTCCGTTCCGGGGCGGCCCCCGTCCGGGCTCCGCGTCACCCCCTCCGGCGCGCGGCTGCCGGGAGGGCGGGTAGGTTGCGGGGCGTGAGTGAGAACACCGACGACAAGCTGCCCATCCGGATGCTGCACGACCGTGTGCTGGTCCGGTCCGACGTGCCCGAGGGCGAGCGGCGTTCCGGCGGCGGCATTCTGATTCCGGCCACGGCCGCGGTCGGCCGGCGGCTGGCCTGGGCGGTGGTGGTCGCGGTGGGGCAGAACGTGCGGACCGTGGAGCCCGGGGACCGGGTGCTGTACGACCCCGAGGACCGTGCCGAGGTCGAGGTGCGGGGTGTGGCGTACGTGCTGATGCGGGAGCGGGATCTGCACGCCGTGGCCGCGGACCGGTTCGAGGGTTCGGTGGATTCGACGGGGCTGTATCTGTAGTCCCGCGGGCCGCCCCCGGTTCCGCTCGGGTGGCGGCAGTGGGCCCGGTGACTGGTGTCACCGGGCCCTTTGCGTGTTCTTTGCTACGGTGGAGTGACCCCCGACGAGACGCGCCGTACCGGGTTTCCGCAAAGACGACGCACCTGTTGTCCGCGTTTTTCTGTGGTCGGAGGTGCCGTCATGGCATGGGTTCTGCTGGTGGTCGCCGGTCTGCTCGAAGTGGGCTGGTCGATCGGGATGAAGTACACCGACGGGTTCACCCGGCTGTGGCCGAGTGTGTTCACCGGGTTCGGGATCGTGGCCAGCATGGTGCTGCTGTCGCAGGCGGCGAAGACGCTGCCGATCGGTACGGCGTACGGGGTGTGGGTCGGGATCGGGGCGGCCGGCGCGGCCGTGCTGGGCATGGTGGTGCTGAACGAGCCGGCGACCGCGGCCCGGATCTTCTTCGTCTGTCTGCTGCTGGTGGCCGTGGTGGGCCTGAAGGCCACGTCGGGTCACTGATCCCGTCGGCCCGCGTGGGTCACTGATCCCGTCGGCCCGCGTGCCGCGTCCCGTACGTCATCGGTGCGGGACGGGCCGTGGGAGTACCGGGGCGGGGGCGCGGGTGCCGTGCGGGCCCTCGAAGGCCCCGCCGTCCGCGCCCCCGTCCCCGCCGTCGCCTCCGCCGTCCCCGCCTCCGTCCGTCCCTCCGTCGCCCTCGCCTCCGGTGGATCCTTCCGTGGTGGTGCCGGGGGTGTCGCTGGTGCCGGGGGTGGTCGGCGGGGCGGCCGGTGAGGTGGGCGGGGTGCGGGAGGGGGTGGTCGGGGCGGTGCTGGACGGGGTGCGGGTGGGGCGGCCGGTGTCGCCGGGCGCGGTGTCCTGGTCGCTGGGGAGTTCGGTCTCGTCGGTGCCGCCCTCCAGGTCGAGGTCGAAGTTCTGTACGGGCGTGCCGCGCAGGGCGGCGGCGGTGTACGTCGCCCAGGTCTGGGCGGGGGCGCCGCCGCCGTTGACGCGGGGCAGGCCGAGCGCGCCGTAGAGGGATTCCTGGGAGCCGGTGTCGGGGTCCTGGCCCATGACGGCGATGACGGTGGCGAGGCCGGGGGTGTAGCCGGCGAACCAGGCGGCCCGGTCCTCCTCGGCGGTGCCGGTCTTGCCGGCGGCGGGGCGGCCGGCGCCCTGGGCGGCGGTGCCGGTGCCGCCGTCGACGACGCTGCGCAGGATCGAGGTGGTGGTGTCGGCGGCCTCGCGGGTGACGGCCCGGGTGGTGGGGCGGGCGGGGAGGTCGACGCTCTCGCCGTCCTTGGTGACCTTGTCGACGAGGGTGTGGGCGGTGTGCCTGCCGTGGTTGGCGAGGGTGGCGTAGGCCTCGGTGAGGTCGAGGACGCTCGCGGTGGCGGGGCCGAGGGCGATGGAGGGGGAGGCGGTGAGGTCGGGGGTGTCCTTGGGGATGCCGAGACTGACGGCGGTGGCGCGGACCTTCTCGGGGCCGACGTCCTCGGCCATCTGGGCGTAGACGGCGTTGACGGACTTGTCGGTGGCGGTGCGCACGGTGATGGGGCCGTAGCTGACGTCGTCCTCGTTGGCGGGGTCGTATCCGGTGGGGCCGTTCGGTCCCTGGACCATGCGTTTGTTGGTGCCGTCGTAGATGGTGCTGGGGGTGATGCGGCGGCCGTCCTGGGTGGTGGAGTCGTGGGCGACGGCGGAGGTGAAGACGAAGGGCTTGAAGGTGGAGCCGACCTGGTAGTCGCGGCGGGTGGCGTTGTTGACGTACTGCCGGGTGTAGTCGACGCCGCCGTACATCGCGAGGACGCGGCCGGTGGCGGGGTCGATGGAGGCGCCGCCGACGCGGACGTCGCGGTCGGCCTTGCGGTCGGTGGAGGTCTTGGACAGGACGTCGGTGTCGACGGCGGAGACGAGGGCGTCCTGTTTCTTCTTCTCCAGGGTGGTGGTGATGCGGTAGCCGCGGGTGGCGAGGGTCTTGGCGTCGAGGATGCCGTTGTCGACGAGGTAGTCCTCGACGGCCTGGACGATGTATCCGCGTTGTCCGGAAAGGCTGTTGGCGGGCTTCACGGCTCCGGGGGTGGGGAAGGTCATCGCGGCGCGGCTCGCCTCGTCGAGCCAGTGCTCCTTGACCATGCCGTCGAGGACGTAGTTCCAGCGGGCGAGGGCGGCGGGTTTGTTCTCGGGGTGGGTGACGACGTCGTAGGCGCTGGGGGCGTTGAGCAGGGAGGCGAGGTAGGCGCCCTGGGCGGTGCTGATGTCGCCGATGTCCTTGCCGTAGTACGCCTGGGCGGCGGCCTGGATGCCGTAGGCGTTGCGGCCGAAGTAGCTGGTGTTGAGGTAGCCCTCGAAGATCTGGCTCTTGGACTGTTCGCGGTTGAGCTTGATCGCGATGAAGAATTCCTTGATCTTGCGGACGACGGTCTGCTCCTGGCCCAGGTAGTAGTTCTTGACGTACTGCTGGGTGATGGTGGAGCCGCCCTGTTTGCCCTTGCCGGTGAGGGTGTTCCAGCCGGCGCGGAACATCGCCTTGATGTCGATGGCGCGTTCGGAGTAGAAGTCGCGGTCCTCGGCGGCGAGGACCGCGTGCTGGACGGTGAGGGGGACCTGGGCGAGGCGGACGTTCTCGCGGTTGACCTCGCCGTCGCGGGCGATGACGCTGCCGTCCTTGTAGAGGTAGACGTTGGACTGGGCGGTGGCGCTGGCGTTGGCGGGCGGGATGTCGACGAGCTGGTAGCCGGCGATGAACCCGCCGATGAGGAGCAGGGCGATGAGGAGGACGCCGCCGAGGACCATGCGCCAGGTGGGGATCGCCCGCCGCCAGCCGGTGCGCCTGGGGCGCTTCGCCTTCTTCGGCTTCGTTCCGTCCGGTGGGGCCGCGCCGGGCGGGCCGCCGGCCGGGGCGTCCTGCCCGGCGGAGGCGGCGGCGTCGGCAGACAGGTCTCTGGGGGGCCAGCCCCGGGGGTCGGGCTCCCCGTTCTGCTGCGGTGGCTCGTCGCTCATGTCGGTGCGGACTCCTCGGCCTCGGTCAGTTCCCCCATAGTGCCCTTTTCTATGGAATAACCCCCGGATCGACCTTCGAAAAGCGGTCGCGGCGGCGGGTTGGGGCGCACTAGAGTCCTGCGCTTTGGTGTCCGCGCGGTGCGGGGCACCCGGGACACAGGGCGGTGGTGCGGGTGCGGGTGTACGCGGTGGTGGCGGCCGGCGGTTTCCGGCGGCACGCCACGTACCGGATCGAGACGGCGGCGGGCGTGTTCACCAACACCGTCTTCGGTTTCATCCTGGCCTATACGTACCAGGCGCTGTGGGACGAGCGGCCGCATCTGGGCGGGTACGACATGGCGCAGGCGCTCACCTATGTGTGGCTGGGCCAGGCGCTGCTGATGACGTGCGTGATGATGGGCGGCGGTTTCGAGGAGGAGCTGATCGAGCGCATCCGTACGGGCGATGTGGCGGTCGACCTCTACCGGCCGGTCGATCTCCAACTGTGGTGGCTGGCGGGCGACATGGGCCGGGCGGCCTTCCACCTGCTGGGGCGCGGCGTGGTGCCGATGGCGGTCGGTTCGCTCGCCTTCGAGCTGGCGCTGCCGGGGTCGGTGTGGACGTGGGCGGCGTTCCTGGTCGCGGTGGCGCTGGGGGTCGTGGTGAGTTTCGCGATCCGCTATCTGGTGGCGCTGTCGGCGTTCTGGCTGATGGACGGGGCGGGCGCGGCGCAGGTCTCGTTCCTGGCGGGGCTGTTCTTCTCGGGGATGCTGCTGCCGCTGAACCTGTTCCCGGGGCTGCTCGGCGAGATCGCGCGGGCGCTGCCGTGGTCGGCGATGCTCCAGGTCCCGGCCGATGTGTTCCTCGGCACGCACACGGGCACCGGGCTGCTGCGGGTGTACGCCTTCCAGGCGGGCTGGGCGGTGGCGCTGCTGCTGGTGGGCCGGGCGCTCCAGTCGGTGGCGACGCGCCGGGTGGTGGTCCAGGGTGGCTGAGCCGGTGGAGGTCCCGGTCGTGGTGGCGGCGGACCCGCTCCCGGACGCGCCCGCGCGGCGGCCGGGGGTGGCCGACGGGGTGCGGGCGTACGGGCTGATCGTGGCGATGTGGATGCGCTCGACGATGGCGTACCGGGCGTCGTTCCTGATGACGGCGGTCGCGAACTTCGCGGTCACGGCCTTCGACTTCGTGGCGATCGTCCTGATGTTCTCGCACGTCGACGCGTTGGGCGGCTTCACCCTGCCGGAGATCGCGCTGCTGTACGGGGCGGCCGGCACGTCCTTCGGTCTGGCGGACCTGCTGATGGGGTCGGTGGACCGGCTGGGCCGGCGGGTCAGGGACGGCACGCTGGACACCCTGCTGGTGCGGCCGGTGCCGGTGCTCGCGCAGGTGGCGGCGGACCGGTTCGCGCTGCGCCGGCTGGGCCGGGTCACCCAGGGGGTGGCGGTGCTCGGCTACGCGCTGGTGGCGCTGGACATCGACTGGACGCCGGCGAAGGCGGTGCTGCTGCCGTTGATGCTGGTCAGCGGGGCGGCGATCTTCGGGGCGGTGTTCACGGCCGGGGCGGCGTTCCAGTTCGTCGCCCAGGACGCCTCGCAGGTGCAGAACTCCTTCACGTACGGGGGAGCGACGCTGCTCCAGTACCCGCCGAGCGTGTTCGCGGCGGATCTGGTGCGCGGGGTGACGTTCGTGGTGCCGCTGGCGTTCGTGAACTGGCTGCCGGCGCTGTACGTGCTGGGGCGGGACTATCCGCTGGATCTGCCGCGCTGGGTGGCGTTCCTGCCGCCGCTGGTGGCGGGGGTGTGCTGGGTGCTCGCCGGGCTGGCGTGGCGGGCGGGGTTGCGGTCGTACCGGAGTACGGGGAGCTGAGGCGTGGTGGACGAGGACTTCATCGAACTCGTGGATGTGGAGAAGGTGTTCACGGTCCGGCGGCGCACCGGGCTGCTGCGGGCCGAGCGCCGGGAGGTGCGGGCCGTGGACGGGATCGGCTTCCGGGTGGCGCGCGGCGAGATGGTCGGCTACATCGGTCCGAACGGGGCGGGCAAGTCGACGACGATCAAGATGCTGACCGGCATCCTTACCCCGAGCGGCGGCACGCTGCGGGTGGCCGGCATCGACCCGTCCCGGGAGCGGACCCGGCTGGCCCACCGGATCGGGGTGGTGTTCGGGCAGCGCACGACGCTGTGGTGGGACCTGCCGCTGCGGGATTCGTACCGGCTGGTCCACCGGATGTACCGGATCCCGGACGCGCGGTTCCGGGCCAATCTGGACCGGTGCGTCGAGCTGCTGGGCCTGGGCGAGCTGCTGGACGTGCCGGTACGGCAGCTGTCGCTGGGGCAGCGGATGCGCGGTGACATCGCGGCGGCGCTGCTGCACGATCCGGAGGTGCTGTACCTGGACGAGCCGACGATCGGCCTCGATGTGATTTCCAAGGCCAAAGTGCGGGGATTCCTGCGGGAGTTGAACGCCGAGCGCGGCACCACGGTCCTGCTGACCACGCACGATCTGACCGACATCGAGCAGCTGTGCCGGCGGGTGATGGTGATCGACCACGGCCGGCTGATGTACGACGGCGGGCTCGACGGGCTCCATGAGGCGGGGGAGAGCGAACGGGTCCTCGTGGTCGACCTGGCCCGCGAACTGCCGCCGATCCGGCTGGAGTCGGAGCCCTCCGTGCGGACGGTCAAGGTGGAGGGCGTCCGCCAGTGGCTGGCGTTCCCGGCCTCCGCGTCGGCGGCCCCGCTGGTGGCGCGGATCGCGGCGGAGTATCCGCTGCTGGACCTGTCGGTGCGCGAGCCCGACATCGAGTCCGTGATCGCCCGGATGTACGCCTCGGCCGATAGCGCCCGGGAGCACGCCCTTTGACCCGGCCGGGCCCCTGGTCCGGCGCCCGGCCCGGGTCCTGGTCAGGGGTCCGGGCCGGGTGGGGGGTCGGTGACGGGGGCGGCCCCGTTCAATAGGCTGCGCGGTATGACAAGCGAACTGCCGGAGATGCGTGCCTCCGATGCCGAGCGCGAACGGATCGCCGAGGTCCTGCGCGAGGCCGTCGCCGAGGGCCGACTGGAGATGGCGGAGTTCGAGCAGCGGCTCGACGCCGCCTACAAGGCCCGGACGCACGGGGAGTTGGAGCCGCTCGTCCGCGATCTCCCGGCGCCCGGCCGGGGGCCGGCGGCCCCGGTGGCCGGGGAGCGGCGCGTCGGTTCGGCGGCGCGCTGGCAGGACCGGATCGGCCGGCAGCCGACCTCGAAGCGGGCGATCGCGTTCTGGGGAGGCTTCGGCCGCCGGGGGAACTGGACGGTGCCCCGGGTCTTCACCGCGTTCGCCATGTGGGGCGGCGGCGAGATCGATCTGCGCGAGGCCAACTTCGAGGACCGCGAGATCGTCGTCCGCTGCTTCGCGATCATGGGCGGCATCCAGGTGACGGTCCCGCCGGAGCTGAACGTCGACGTGCGCGGCATCGGCATCATGGGCGGATTCGGCGAGCGGACGAAGGACGAGGGCATCCCGTCACCCGACGCGCCCCGGGTCCGGATCACCGGCCTCGCGCTGATGGGCGGGATCGGCGTCGAGCACAAGCGGAGCAAGACGGAGAAGGCCCGGCTGCGCGACGAGGAGCGCCGGCGCCTGCGCGACGCGGGGCGCCCCCGGCTGGACAAGGGCGACGGCCGCTGACCCCCGGCTGGGCAAGGGCGACGGCCGCTGACCCCCGGCTGGGCAAGGGCGACGGCCACTGACCCCGGCGCCCGCGCCCGACCGCCGTTACGGCGTCCCGGGCGTAACCGCCGTGTGCGTCGCCCCGCCGGTCACAGGGCGTCGGTGGCCGGGCTCGGGCGCAGCAGCGCGGCCACGTCGGGCAGGGAGCCGAGGACGCGGTAGCCGGAGTCGTTCAGGTGCAGGTGGTCGCCGGAGTCGTAGGCCGGGCGGAGCCGCCGCGGGTCCTCCGGGTCGCGGACGGCCCGGTCGAAGTCGAGGACCCGGTCGAAGACCCCGCCGGCCCGGATCGCCTCGTTGACCCGCGTCCGCACGGCGTCACGGGCCGGGGTCCAGTTGCGGTGCCCCTCGTACGGCATCAGCGTCGCGCCGACGACGGCGAGGCCGCGGGCGTGGGCGCGCCGGGTCAGGGTGCGCAGGGCGTCGGTGATGCGGGCGGGGTCGGTCTCCTGGGGGAATGCCTGGACGTCGTTGATGCCGAGGGCGATGACGACGGTCCTGGCCCCGGTGACGCCGAGGACGTCGCGGTCGAAGCGGTCCAGGGCGCGCGGCCCGCTGCCGTCGCGCAGCAGCCGGTTGCCGGCGATGCCCTGGTTGACCACCGCGTACCGGCCGTGCAGCCGGTCGGCGAGGACGTCGGGCCAGCGGCTGTTCGTGTCGGTGGTGGAGCCGCTGCCCGCGGTGAGCGAGTCGCCGAGCGCGACGACCGCCCCGGTGGCGGCCTCGGTGCGGACGTCCACGGCGGTGAGGTAGCGCCAGTCGGTGGTGGGCCGGCTGGCCGCCGGGAGTTCGGTCGTGGACGTCTGGTGGCTGTTGGGGTGCACGGTGACCGGCCCCCGGGCGGTGGGGGTGCGCAGGGCGACGACGAGATCGGCGTCGGCGGCGACCCGTACGGCCACCGCGTCGCTCACGGACTGCCCGCCCACCGCGACGGTCACGGAGGGCGCGCCGCGGAACGTGACCGGGCGGCCGTCCACCGTCACCCGGTCCACGAGCAGCGGACGCGTACCGAAGAGATTGGAGAGCGTGACGCGGGCCGCGTCACCGCCGACGCTGGTGTGCACGACGTTGCGGACGGTGCGCAGCCGGGGATCGGTGTCCGCGTCCGGGTCGGGCACGCCCAGGACGGGGGCGGCGGTCCAGGTGGCGAGCCAGAGTCCGGTGGAACCGGCGGGCGCGGCCGGGTTCCGGGCGGCGCTCCGCGCCCCGGGGGCGGCGTCCGCCTGGGCACGGGCTCCGCCGAACAGCAGCGGGCCCGCGAAGGCCACCGCGGCGGCGAGCGCGGCGACGCCGGCCACCAGGGCGATGAACAGGGCGTACCCGTGGCGCCTGGGCATGGGTGGTGTGTCTCCTCGGTGATGCGTGGTGGGGGCGGCTCCCCATGATGCGGCAGCGCGCGGGGAACCTGACGTGCGGCCCGGGAGTAGATCAGACAGGGACAATGCGTACGGGGCGCCGGGGACGCCGACGACGCGGACGGGTGGAGCGGATGGACGGGATGGAACGGACCGAGGGCGCGGGCCACGACGCCGGCGCGGGCACGGACGGAGCGGGCGCGGCCCCGCCCGGCCCCGGACGCGGGCCGGGGCGCGCGGCGGGCCCGCTCGCCTCGTTCGCGTACACGGCGGCGGACGAGGAGAAGCGTCGTGGCGTACGCCGGATGAAGACCACGGCCACCGGCCTCCTTCTGCTGGTCGCGCTGGTGTACGCCCTCGCCACCTGGGCGGGGAACGCGGGAGTGGGCGGCTGGCCGGGCTTCGTCGCCGCGGCCGCCGAGGCGGGCATGGTGGGTGCGCTGGCCGACTGGTTCGCCGTTACGGCTCTCTTCAAGCGTCCGCTCGGTCTGCCGATTCCGCACACCGCCATCATTCCCACCAAGAAGGACCAGCTGGGGGCCTCCCTCGGTTCCTTCGTCGGGGAGAACTTTCTCTCCGGATCCGTGGTGCGCGACCGGATCCACGCACTGGCCGTCGGCGGCCGGGTCGGCGCCTGGCTGGCGGAGCCCGCCCACGCGGACCGGGTGACGGCCGAGCTGGCGACGGCGCTGCGCGGCGCGCTGACCGTGCTGCGCGACTCCGACGTGCAGGCCGTGGTGGGCGAGGCGATCACCCGCCGGGCGAACGCGGCGGAGGTCGGCCCCGGTCTCGGCAAGATGCTGGAGAAGGTCGTCGCGGACGGCGGCCACCGCAAGGTGGTGGACCTGGTCTGCGCACGGGCGCACGACTGGCTGGTGCTGCACGGCGACTCGGTGATGGACGCGGTGCAGGGCGGCGCCCCGGGCTGGACCCCGCGCTTCGTCGACCGGCGGGTCGGTGAGCGGGTCTACAAGGAGCTGCTGCGGTTCGTCACGGAGATGCGGGACATGCCGGGGCACCCGGCGCGCGGCTCCATCGACACGTTCCTGCGGGACTTCGCCGCCGATCTCCAGGGGGACACCGAGACCCGGGCCCGGGTGGAGCGGCTGAAGTCGGAGGTCCTGGGGCGCGGCGAGGTCCAGGACGTCATCGCCTCGGCCTGGTCGTCGGTCCGGCAGATGATGATCGCGGCGGCGGAGGACGAGCGCAGCGAGCTGCGGCTGCGGGCGCGCGCCTCGCTGATGGCCCTCGGTTCCCGGCTGGCCACGGACGGCCGCCTCCAGGCGAAGCTGGAGGGCTGGCTGGAGGACGCGGCGGTGTACGTCGTGACGACGTACCGGACGGAGATCACCTCGCTGATCAGCGACACCGTGGCGGGCTGGGACGCCGAGCAGACCTCGAAGAAGATCGAGGCCCACATCGGCCGCGACCTCCAGTTCATCCGCATCAACGGGACGGTGGTGGGCGCCCTGGCGGGCCTGCTGATCTATTCGGTGTCCCGGGCGTTCGGGGCGTAGCGGACCGGCCCCGGCCCCCGATCACCGGAGAAAGAACCGCCCCCGGCCCCACGCACGTCGGCGCCGCGCCCCCCCCGCCGGAGCATATCCGACGACCAAA
>NZ_JBSFHN010000060.1:0-24095 GCF_053597115.1 Streptomyces sp. NPDC001515 | reverse complement strand
GCTGGGGTTGTGTTTATCGGGGGGGGGGGGGGCCCCCCGCGGGGGGGGGGGGGGGGGGGGGGGGGGCGCCCCCCCCCCCCCCCCCACCGCCAGGCCCGCCGCCCTGCGCTACGGGCCCTTGCTGCGCTCCACCGTCACCCTCTTCGCCCGTGAACCGCTGCTGCGCCTGCGGGCGTTGTTCGGCCTGCTCGTCTTCGCCGCGTTCAGCACCCTGTGGAGCAGCGTCGCCCTTCCCCTGAGCCGGCCGCCGTACTCCCTGTCCCACACGGCCATCGGCGCCCTCGGGCTGATCGGCGTGGCCGGTGCGCTGGCCGCCTCGGTGGCGGGGCGGCTCAACGACCGGGGACACTCCGCGCGGACCACCGGAGCCGCCCTCGCCCTGCTCACCGCTTCCTGGCTGCCGCTGTCCCTCACCCCGGGCTCGCTCTGGGCCCTGGCCGCCGGAGTCGTCCTGCTCGACCTCGCCGTACAGGCCGTCCACGTCACCAACCAGACCGTCATCTACCAGGTGCACCCCGACGCGGGCAGCCGCCTCATCGGCGGATACATGATCTTCTACTCCGCCGGCAGCGCCATCGGCGCCCTGGCCTCCACCGCGCTCTACGACGCCGCCGGCTGGGGCGCCGTCTGCGTCCTGGGCGCCGCCTTCAGTAGCCTGGGCCTCCTGCTGTGGGCCGTTACGCGCACCCGGGTCCCGGCACCGCTGCCCGCCGGGTGACAGCGCCCGGCCCGTCGTCGCGCGCCGGAACGCCGGGAGAGCCCGGCCCGCGCGCCTCTCTCAGCGCAGCACCGCCGCCAGCAGGTCCGTACCGAGCGCCGTCAGGTCGGACAGGTTCAGGGAGTAGCGCACGTAACGGCCGCGCCGCTGCGCCGTCAGCAGGCCCGCCCGGCGCAGAACGGCGAGGTGGCGCGAGACCTCCGGCGGTGAGAGCTCCCAGAAATGAGCCAGTTCACCGTTGGTGTGCGGTCCCCGGGCGAGCGTGCGCAGCAGCCTCAGCCGCACCGGATGGGCCAACGCCTCCAACCGCAGGGTGACCGTCTCCAAGGACACCGGCGCGGCCGGGTCCTCCGCCACCGGGTACTGCAGCACCGGATGCCACCCCGGTGCGTGCACGGCCACCAGATGGGGGCGCCCGAAGACGCTGGGGATGAACGTGACGGCCGCGCCGCGGGCGGCGGTCGCCTTGTCCTGGACCTTGTCCACCACGATGTGGTCGCCGTCCGGTGCCAGGGCGACCGCCCCGGAGACCGAGGCCAGGGCGGCGGCCGGACCCTGCCGCCTCAACAGGTCGTTCTTCAGCCGGAGATCGGCCGCGAGCCGTTGCGCCACCCCCGCCCATGCCTCCTCGAAGAACGCCTCCCCGCACTCCTCAAGGGTTTCCCGCACCCGGGCCCGGACCGCCGCCGGATCGCTGAGCAGGCGTTCCGCGAACGCCTCCTGGCGGCCACCACGGGCCTGGGCCACCTCCAGGGCCTTCTCCCGCGCGGCCGTGTCGGTCAGGGGCGAGGACCCGGCGAAGTGGACCCGGTTGCTGCCGCACGTGGTGACGAGGGCGGCCCTCACATACGTCTCGTCGTCGAGCCGGTCCACGTCGTCGAGTTCCTCGGCGAGCGTGCGCCGGGGCCGCGCGGGGATCAGGAAGTCGGCCTGCGAGGACCGCCACAGGAAATCCGCCTCCCGCAGCCGCTCGGCCAGTTCCGGGCGCAGCCCGGCCCAGGTGTCCGCCGCCCATCGCGCGTAGTGCGGATGATGGACCGGCTCGGCCAGCACATGGAGCATCGCGGTCAGTTCCGCCAGCGGGGAAGCGGCGAACCGCACGCGCTCGGACGGCAGACCGCTGATGTCGATCCTCAGCGTCATCCCCCCATCATCACGGCCCCGGGGCTAGGGCCGCCGCGTCGGTTGACGTACATCGTCAACCGATACGGCCGGTCCCCTCTCCCAGGCGCACCGTCTGACTCCATGACGACCACCACCGCCCTTTTTCGGCCACGCACCCTGGTCCGCGTCTCGGGAGGCCCCCGCTACGCCGTCGCCCTGACCGTGGACGCCCTCGGGAGCGGTCTGCTGCGGCCCTTCCTGCTCCTGTACGGCATCACCGTGCTTCACCTGTCCGCGCCGGTCGCCGGTCTCGCCATGACCGGGGGCATCGTCGCCGGACTGGCCTGCATGCCCCTCGTCGGCCGCTGGCTGGACCACGGTGCCCGCAGTTCCGTGGTGGCCGCCTCGATGCTCGTCCGGGTCCTCGGCTCCGCCCTGCTGCTGGCCGCGCCCTCCGGACACGTCTGGTTCTTCGCGGTGGCCGCCCTGTTCCTCGGCATCGGCAACCAGGCGTGGCCGGCCGCCCACGCCGCGCTCGTCGCCACCCTCGTCCACGGCCGGGAACGCGACACCGCGCTCGCGGCCGGCCGGGCCCTGCGCAACGCGGCCCTGGGCGTCGGGGCGCTCCTGGCCACCGGCTGCCTGGCGGGCGGTGCCCCCGCACTGCGGGCCATGGCGGGCGCCACCGCGCTGGCCTACCTCGCCGCGGGCGTCCTCGCCCGGTCGGTCCGCGTACGGGCCCGCCCGGCGGGGGGTTCCCCGGCGGCCCCGAACGGGGAACCGCCCGCGCCGCGGATGGGCACCCTGCTCGCCGCCAACGTGATGTACGTCTTCTGCCTGAATGTGCCCGAGATCGCCCTCCCTCTCGTCCTGGTGAGCGAGTTGCATGCCTCTGCGGCCTGGCCCGCCGCCGTGTTCGTGGCCAACACCGTGCTCGTGGTCACGCTCCAGGTACCGGTCACGGTCCTGCTGGGGCGCTTCCCCCGCCGGACCGTGCTGGCCTTCTCCGGCGCGGTGCTGACGGTCTCGTACCTGGGCTTCCTCGCGGCCGTGACGCTCGGCTCCGGTTGGGCCGTACCCGCCGTCGCCGCGGTGTCCGTGGTCTGCACGCTCGGCGAGATCCTGTACGCGGGGAGCGCCACGGCCCTGGTCACCGTTCTCGCCCCCGAGCGGATGCTGGGACGCGCCCTCGCCCGTTTCCAGCTGTCCACGGGCTTCGGTCTCGCCGTGTCACCGGCCGTCATCACCGCGCTCGCGCCCAGGGGTCCGGCGGTCCTGTGGGGAGCCCTGGCAACCGGAACGCTCCTCTCCACGGCTGCCGTGGCCAGGGAGAAGGGGCCGGACGTCGCACCCCACCCGAAGCCGAACATCTCATGCGACATCGAACAGGTAAGCGCGTCAACTCATCGATCCGGCTTTCGGCGGGTGGCCGCCCGCTGGAGGGACTGAAGACCGGGGACCGAAGGCACCGTTTCGGTCCCTCTTCAGTCCCTCCAATAAAACCGCAGGTCAGAGACGTGCACTCATCAGGAAGCAGGGTCCGAAGGGACTGAAGGGACTCAACTTCCCTGTTCCACCGATTACGGGTGCGTGTGTATGCGTGCGCGCATGACAAATCCCCCCAATACAGAGGTAATTACCCCTCGTTTCTCTGAGCCGTTCATAACTACGGACTCTCAGTCCCTTCAGTCCCTCGGTTATGAGCCGAGACCGCTCTGACCTGCGGCTTTTCCGAAGGGACCGAAGAGGGACCGAAACGTCCAGTCCCTCCGATCTCCGTTCAGTCCCTCCCGTTGGTCCCTCCGTCCGCCGGATTCGGCACGTCTCACCGACACGCCCGGCCCGCATCCCCCTGGAGGGTGATGCGCGCGCCGCCGCCCTTCGCGTAGCCCTTGGGTACGGAAGGGACTGAAGGGACTCGCGGAGGAACACTCCCTCCCACCCGGAGACTGCTGTTGTAGGCTCTGACCCGATTGGAAAACTCAGTCCCTTCAGTCCCTCTGCCCGGCAGCCGAACTGCCGTGACCTGGTCTTTCTCCCAGGGACTGGACAACCTGTTGGCCCTCGGCAAGGACGATCAGCGTGCCGCGTCAAAGCGAGACCAGTGGCCCGCGTGCAGCGGGAGCCACGAGTCCCTTCGACATGGCCCGCTGGTGCGCGGGCAACGGCTGGCCCGTCCACCCGCTGGCCGCCGGGCGCAAGACGCCCGCGGGCAACTGCCCGGCCTGCCGCCGGGAACCGCACCGGCCGGAGGACTGCCCGTGCCTCCCGGCCGGCCGGTGGTGCCACGGCTTCCACGCGGCGACCACCGACCCGGAGCGGCTGGCGGCCTGGTGGGGGGTCAATCCCGCGCTGGGCGTCGGGGTCTCGTGCGGACCGGCCGGTCTCGTCGTCCTGGACGTCGACGCCCACAGCGCCGAAGTGCCGCACCGGGACCGGCTGCTGCCGGGCATCCCCATCCACGCAGGCGTCGACCTGGCCGGGCTGGCCTCCGGGTTCGACACCCTGGCCCTCCTCGCGGCGCTGCGCGGACAGCCGAGCCCCGCGGACGACGCGTCGACCCTGCGGGTCCGCACGCCCTCCGGCGGCCTCCACGTCTGGTACCGCACGGATCCCGGCGGGCCGGGTTACCGCTCATCGGTGGGCTCCAGCCCCAAGGTCGCCCTCGCCTGGCAGGTCGACGTCCGCGCGGCCGGCGGCTACATCGTGACCCCGGCGACCCGCACCCCTGCGGGCACCTACACCCCGGTCGGCCCGGCCCGCTTCCCGGCCCCGCTCCCCGGCTGGCTCGCCGCCGAACTCCGGCGCACCGGCCATACGCCCCGTCAGGGCCCGCTCCAGCTCCCCGCACCGCGTCCCCGGCCCAAGACCCCACCCCGGGGCTCCCAGCGCGCCCAGAGGCTGCTGGAGCCCCTTCTCGCGGCTATCGAGGGCTGCGCGATGGCCGCCGAGGGAACCGCGTTCACGGAGAAGCTGAACCGGGCCGCGTACACCGCGGGAGGTCTGGTCGCCTCCGGGCACCTCTCCGAGTCCGAGGCGCGGAGTCTGCTCGCCGCCGCCGCCGATGCCGCCCGCCCGCACCGCAGCCGGCACAGCCTGACCGTCATCGCCTCGGCCCTGTCCGCCGGGGCGGCCCGCCCGTTCCCTCTCGAAGGACGCCCATGAGCAGCGCCGAGAGCAGCCCGCGCTTCGACGCCACGGCCGCCGCGCAGCAGATGCTCGCCCTCGAAACGGAGGGCGGCCTGCCGGGTCTGCCCGCCCAGCAGAACGTCACCGTGGTGAACGAACCCGCCCCGGTGGCGGGCCGGCTGCCCGCGCTCCTCACCGACCGGGGCAACGCCAAGCTGTTCGCGGTGATGTTCGGCGACCAGTTCCGCCACGTCGAGGGACTGGGCTGGTACCACTGGGACCAGTACCGCTGGAAGCGCACCGGCGGCGAGAAGGCCGCGGTCTGGGCGGCGGGCGACCTGGCCGAGCAGATGCCCGCCACCGACCCCACCGGGCAGTACAGCGACCGCGAACTCGCCGCCCACCGGCGCCGTTCCATGTCGACGCCCGGCATCAAGGCCATGCTCACCCAGGCCAAGGCGTCCCCCGCGCTCGCCCTCGACCCCGATGTCCTGGACGGCGACCCGTACGCCCTGTGCACCCCGGCCGGGGTCGTCGACCTGCACACCGGGCGGCTCCACAAGCCCGACCCCGAGGGCGACATGCACTCCCGGGCCACGAGCGTGGCCCCCGAGGCGACGCCCACCCCGCGTTGGCACCGCTTCCTCCACGACACCTTCGGCGACGACGCCAAGGGCGAGGAGACCATCCACTTCCTGCACCTGCTGCTCGGCTACTCCGTCACCGGGGACGTGGGCGCCCAGGTGCTGCCCTTCCTGTACGGGACCGGGGCCAACGGCAAGTCCGTCCTGCTGGACGTGATGACGCAGATCCTCGGTGACTACGCGCAGGCCGCGCCGCCCGGCTTCCTCATGGAGAAGGGCAAGTTCTCCGAGCACTCCACCGAGCTGACGGAACTGCACGGGCGGCGCATCGTCGTCTGCTCGGAGCTGAAGCCGAACGACAAGTTCGACGAGTCGCGGGTGAAACTGCTGACCGGCGGCGACCGGATCATGGCCCGGCGGATGCGGCAGGACTTCTTCAGCTTCAACCCCACGCACAAGCTGTGGCTGCTGGGCAACCACCGTCCCGAGGTCGGCACCGGGGGCCATGCCTTCTGGCGCCGGATCCGGCTCATCCCCTTCGAGCGCGTCGTCCCCGCCGCGCGCAAGATCGACAACCTGGCCAAGGAGCTGGTGCAGAGCGAGGGGTCCGGCATCCTGCAGTGGCTCATCGAGGGCGCCCAGCTCTATCTGGCCACCCGCGACCCGCTCGACGGACCCGCCACCGTCCGCACGGCCACGGCCGCCTACGCCACGACCGAGGACCACATCGGCCGGTTCCTCGCGGAGTGCTGCACCACGGCCGCCCCGGACCTGCGGGTGGAGCAGGGCCTGCTGTACGCGGCGTACTGCGGCTGGTGCAGTGCCGGTGAGGGCATCCGGCCCGCGACGGCCCGTGCGTTCGCGACCCGGGTCCGCCAGGAGCTGTCCCTCGCCTCGCCCGCCGACATGATGAAGTCCAGCGGCAAGAAGTACTACCCCGGCCTCGGGCTCCTCGCGGACGACGACTCCAGGACCGGCCATGGATGACGCACGCGCCCGGCGGGCATCCGCCGGCCCGGCATACCATGGACACGGTGCCCCCACCCGGGAACGTGCTCACACCCACCCCGGCCCTCTCCCGGCCGGCCGAACGACAAAGGGGCTGCAGCCATGAGCTCGCTGCTGAACGAGAGCGACCTCCACCACGAGAGTGCCGTGGTCTGGCTGGAGAACCCCGACAACCTCGACTACGTACGCCAGGCCCTCGACAAGACGACCCGCCGTCGTGGCAAGCCCCGCTACGAGCGCGACGGACGCATGGTCGGCTACACCGAGCTCGAAGCGCACACCGAGGCCGACCCGGACAGCGGCCTCCATCTGCGCCGGGTCTTCTTCCTGCTCCCGCACGACCGGGACGCCGACCCCGACGGCCCGTACCACGAGGGCGCGCCCGGCGAGGCCGTCGACCCGAGCACCATCGAGCCCAAGCGGGTCGGGGACAAGACGCCCCGCTCCCAGCGGGGTCTGGCCGCGACGGCGGACGCCGCCAACTGAGGCGCACCGGGGAGCGGAACGGCTGAGGGCGGGCTATTACGGCGTAATAGCCCGCCCTCAGCCGTTCCCTCGTTCCGTCACCCGGCCCGCCCCCGCGCGGCTCTGGCTGATTGAGGACTGTCACAACTAACGCCTCGATGGCTTGATATGCCTGGGGAGTTAGTAAGGTGACTTCTATGACTCCGTCCTCCCCCGGCGACCGTGAGAAGGTCGTCTCCAAGCTGCCCCCGGTGCTCCAGCAGGATCTGAAGGTCCGGGCCGCCCAGTACGACACCGACATCCAGCACGCCGTCGAGGCGGGCATCAAAGCCTGGCGGCGGCTCGGTTCGAACCTGTCCCCCATCGACACCGCCGGGGCCAAGTCCTTCGCCACGTTCCTCCCTGACGGGCAGTGGGACGGGTTCCGCGCCGACTGCGCCGCGCGCGGGGTGTCGCTCATCCAGGGGCTCGCCCAGTCCGTCGTCATGTGGCTGGAGACCAACCCGGCGCCCACCGCCGTACGTCCCGAGCACCCCAAGCGCATCATCACCTGCAACCAGAAGGGCGGTGTCGGCAAGACCGCCATCGCCGCCGGGACCGGCGAGGCGCTCGCGGAGGACGCCGACGCGCTGCACCCGGTCCGCATCTCCAAGCACTTCGCGGCCGCGCTCTCCGGGGACGACGAGCCCTCGCCCCTCGACCACGAGGACCTGCCCGGACTCGGCATGCGGGTCCTCCTCGTCGACTTCGACCCGCAGAGCCACCTCACCAAGCAGCTCGGCCACCAGCCGCTGCCCCTGGAGGGCGACAGCCTCACCAAGCACATGGCCGGTGAGGCGATGGGCCGCCTCGCCGACCTCGTCGTACGGATCGAGGACCCCCGGTTCGGTGACCGTCTCCATCTGCTGCCCGCCTGCACCGACGCCTTCCTCCTCGATGTGAAGCTTTCGGGGGTCCGGGCACGCGAAGCCGCCCTGGAGCGGGCGCTGTCCGCGATCGAGGGCGACTACGACGCCGTCATCATCGACTGCCCGCCCAGCCTCGGGCTCAGCATGGACGCCGCCGCGTACTACGGCCGCCGGCGCCAGGGCGAGGCGCCGGGCAACTCCGGCATCCTCGTCGTCGTCCAGGCCGAGGACAGCTCGGCCGACGCCTACGGGCTCCTCACCTCGCAGATCGAGGACCTCCGCACCGACATGCACCTCGAACTCGACTACCTCGGCATCGTCGTCAACCACTACGACGCCCGCCGCGGCTACATCGCCACCTCCTCCCTCAGCTCGTGGATGGACATCAAGGACCCCCGGGTCGTCGGGGTCATCGGAGACCTCAAGGAACAGAAGGAGGCCGTACGCGTGAAGCAGCCCCTGCTCGCCTACTCGCCCCGCTGCGATCAGGCCGTCGGCCTGCGCGCCCTCGCCCGGGAGATCTCATGAGCAAGGCATCCCGACTCGGCGCCGGGGCCTCCTTCGGCCAGACCCGGTCCATCAGCGCCCGCCGCGCCGCCATCAACGAGGTCACCGCCGCACCGACGGAGGGTGCGCCGCCCCCGGTCGACCTGCCCCTCGACGTCATCAGCCTGAACCCCGACAACCCCCGCTCCGACCTCGGCGACCTCACCGACCTCGGCAACAGCCTGCGCGACCACGGGCAGAAGACCGCCATCAGCATCATGGGCCGGTTCGCCTATCTCGAAGGCAACCCCGGACGCGAGGGCGATCTGGAGCCCGGCACCCGCTACGTCGTCATCGACGGCAACTCCCGTCTCGCCGCGGCCCGCGACGTCGGTCTCACCCGGATCAAGGTGATGCTCGACGACAGCCTGGGCGGCAACCCCGACGAGATCCTGGAGTCCGCGCTCGTCGCCAACATCCACCGCCAGGAGCTCAACCACCTCGACGAGGCCAGGGCCCTCGAACAGCTGCTGAGCATCCACGGCACCCAGGAGGCCCTGGCGGCCCGGCTGCACCGCTCGCAGGGGTGGGTCTCCCAGCGCCTCGCGCTGCTGACCCTGACGCCCGCCCTCAAGGAGAAGCTCCAGTCGGGCGAGGAGTCGGCGGCCAATCTGCGCCTGGTCGGCAAGAAGAAGCCCGAGGAGCAGGAGGCCCATCTCCAGCGTCTGAAGGCCGCCCGCGCCAAGAAGGCCGCCCCCGCCGGGCCATCGCGTCCGACCGCCGCGCCCGCCCCGCTGCCCTCGACCGATCCGCACGTCCTGACCGCGCTGATCATCGCCCAGCTCGACGTACCGGCCCGGCGCAAGCTCACCGAACTGCTCGTCGACTACAAGATCGAGGAGTCGAAGCGGATGAGGGCCGAGCAGGCGGAGGGTCCGGCCTCCGGGGCCTCGCTCGCGCGCTGAGCATGACCGCGTCATCGCGCGCTGCGTATTACGGCGTAATACGGCCGCCGCGCCATGCACCGCGCGGCCACTGCCGGACCCCTGGGACGGGTGGCCGGAAGCTGATGGGCGGTGGGCAGCCGCGGACCGGCTGCCCACCGCCCATCGGTGCTAGCGGCCGTCCGTCCCAGGGGTGGCGGACGGGCCGCCCGGCTTCAGATGCCGGGCGAAGAACTGGGCCGCCGCGTCCCCGGCGTGCTGCGGAACGCCGGTGTGGCCGCCCATGTTGGCGTTCAGGGACTTCTCCTCGGAGCCGAAGGCGTCGAACAGGTCCAGGGACGCCTGCCGGTCGTTGCCCTCGTCGTCCCACTGGAGGAGGACGTGCAGCGGAATGGTGACCCGCCGGGCCTCGTCGAACATGACGCGGGGCACCAGGCTCCCCGCGAACAGGCCGGCGGCGGCGATGCGCGACTCGGCCACCGCCAGCCGGATGCCGAGGGAGATCACACCGCCCGAGTAGCCGACCGGACCGCCGATCTCGGGCTGCGCCAGACAGGCGTCCAGCGCGGACCGCCACTCCGGGACCGCCTGGTCGACCAGGGGGAGGACGAGCGCGTCGATCATCTCGTCGCTGACCGGCTCGCCGGCCCGCATGGCCCGGCGCAGGTCGGCACGGGCCCGGTCGAGCGCGGGCCAACTGGGCCGGACGCCGCAGCCGGGGAGTTCGATGGTGGCCGTGGCGAAGCCCTGCTCTGCGGAGTGCAGGGCCCGGCCGAGCAGCCGGGGATACATCCGGCCGAGGCCGAGCGTCGGGTGACCCAGCAGGATCAGGGGAACCGGGGCGTAAGCGGACGCGGTTTCGGGCGTCCAGAGGAAGCCGGGGATGTCACCGAGGATGAATTCCCGTTCGAGGACACCGTCGTCGAGACGGTTCTCGGAAGTGAAACGCATGGTCGTGCCTTTCGGGAGTGCACTGGACGGCGCTCCCGGACGACCTGTCTATCGCCCGACCGTGACCCCGGAGGGGAGCACCCATGTCAATGCTGTGTTCACGGGTACCACCTCCTCGTCGTCTCGCACGGCCTCCGGGAATCTAGCAGGGCACGCCCCCTGCCCGCCAAACGGGCAGCCCGCACCCCGGCCGGTCCGCCCGTCCGGGCCCCGGTCCGGTTTCGTCCGCTCGGTCGTACATGTCCGTGAGGCATGAATACCTCTGGAACGCGAATAGTTCGGAGGGCACAGGAATAAGCGGAATGCAAATATCACCCGGGGCATGAATTCCGTTCGCCCGCAACGTTTCTGACGAAAAATTAAATCCTTGACGGCGTCACCGGAATTTGTTTATGGTCCAGCCGTTCACTTTTCGTCGATCGGAATGCGAAGGTATTCATGACAGAGTCTCCGACCCTGCCCACGTCCCGGCAGCGGCTGATCCTCGCCGTGCTGATGCTGTGCTCGTTGCTGATCTGGCTGGACAACACGGTTCTGAGTACGACGCTGGAGACGCTCGCCGACCCGGGCCGGGGGCTGGGGGCGGACCCCGGCCAGCTCCAGTGGGCGACCGGTGCGTACACGCTGGCGTTCGCGACGCTGATGTTCACCGCGGGCGCCCTGGGCGACCGGTTCGGGCACCGGACGGTGTTCGCCGCCGGGTTGCTGGTGTTCGCCGGGTCCTCGTGGTGGGCGGCGTACGCGGCCGACGCGGGGCAGTTGATCGCGGCGCGGGCGGTGATGGGCGTGGGCAGTGCGCTGATCACGCCGGCCACCATGGCCCTGCTCATGTGGACGTTCAGCGGACCGGCGCGCGCGGCGGCGATCGGGATCTTCTCCACGTCGGCGGGGGTCGGCATGGCGGTCGGTCCGGTGCTCGCCGGATTCCTGCTCGATCGTTTCTGGTGGGGCTCGGTCTTTCTGATCAACGTTCCGGTCGCGGTCGTGGCGCTGGTCGGGCTCGTCGTGCTGGTGCCGAATTTCCGCAGCCCGGCTCGGCAGCCGCTGGATCCGGCGGGAATGCTGCTGTCGGCCGCCGGACTGGTGGCCCTGGCCTACGGGCTGATCCGGGCCGGGCAGGTGTCCGCGTGGACCCGTACCGACGTCTGGGTGCCGGTCGTCGCCGGCCTCGTGCTGCTGGCCGCGTTCGTGGTCGTCGAACTGCGGGTCAGGGCGCCCGGCTTCGATCCGCGGCTGCTCGCGCGGCGCGTGTTCGGGGGCGGGAACGCGGCGCTCGGGCTGCTGCTCTTCGCCGTGGCCGCCATCACCTTCTACAACGCCTTCTACCTCCAGGGGGCGCTGGGCTTCTCACCGATGAAGGCGGGACTGGCCAATGCCCCGACCGCGGCCGGTGCGCTCCTGGGAGCGCCCCTCGCCACGCGTCTGGTGCGCCGCTTCTCCCTGCGCCCCGTCGTGGTTCCGGCCATGACCGCTGCCGCGCTGAGCATGGGCGGTTACGCGTTCCTGGGGCTTCAGACGCCCCTCGTGGCGATCGAGGTCCTGCTCCTGGTCCAGGGGTTCGCGGTCGGCATCGTGATCGGCCCCGTCACGGCCGCGCTGGTCGGCAACCTGCCGCTGGAACAGGCCGGTGCGGGCTCGGCCGTCACCAACACCGTGCGGCAGACCGGCAGCGTGATCGGCATCGCGGTGGGCGGCACCCTCATGTCCCTCGCCTACCGGCAGGCCATCGAGCCCTCCCTGGCGGGCGTACCCGGCCCGGTACGGGAACAGGCCCTCGTCTCCGCCGAACAGGCCCGCCACGTCGCCGCCGCCGTCCATCGCCCCGCCCTCGCCCAGGCCGCCGACCACGCCTTCGTCCACGCCATGCACGTCGGCGCCGCCTGGATCGCCGGCATCGCCCTGCTCGGAGCGGCCGTCCTGCTGATGGCACTGCCCACCGAGACCGCCGACACCGACACCGACACCGACACCGACGGTGATGGCGAGAAGGGGAAGCGGGGGCCGGTGGCGTGGCCGGAGCGTGAAGCCAGTTCCGTGTGAGTTCCGGCCCGGACAGGGGCCGGAGACATCGATCGCGCCCGCTGCCGGTCTGCCGGAGGCCCCCGGGTCATGACCCGGGGGCCTCCGGCACGGGCAGGCACTCGGCGAGCAGGCCGACGACGTCGTGCCAGGCGCGCCGCGCGTGCCGTGCGTGGTAGCCGACGCCGGGGACGGTGGGGTGGGCGACCGTCGGATGGTGGAAAGCGTGCAGGGCGCCGCCGTAGACCGTGAGCCGCCAGTCGACACCCGCGGCCCGCATCTCGGCGGTGAACGCCTCCCGTTGCGCGGGCGGCATGATCGGGTCCTCCGACCCGACCCCGGCCCACACCGGGCAGCGGATGCGCGCGGCCTCTCCCGGGCGGCCCGTGGTCAGGGCGTTGACCGTCCCGATCGCCCGCAGGCCGGCGCCGCCGCGCCCGAGTTCCAAGGCGACAGCGCCCCCGGTGCCGTAACCGACAGCGGCGATCCGGTCGGGGTCGGTCCGTGGTTCGGCCCGCACCACGTCGAGCGCCGCTCCACCGATGTCCCGCATCCGGTCCGGATCAGCGAGCAGCGGCAGGCAACGGGCCAGCATCTCGTCGGGATCGCTCAGATAGCGCCCGCCGTGGAGGTCGAAGGCCAGTGCCACATAGCCCAGTTCGGCAAGCGCGTCGGCCCTGCGACGCTCCACGTCACTGAGCCCCATGCCCTCCGGTCCGAGCAGCACCGCGGGCCGGAGGCCGGCACCTGCCGGGAGCGCGAGGTGTCCGATCATGGTCAGCCCGTCGGCCGGGTACGCGACCGTACGCGTCGTCATCGTCGCCATGACCCCGGACGGTAGCGACCGACGAGCCCGGTCCGGCCGGTGTTCCGCCGCCGGCGGAACGGAGCGGGTGTCCGCCCGGACGCCCCGGCCCTGAGCGAATCCGCGGCGGTGTCGGCCGCTGCCGGGCAGGCGCCCGAGCAGGGTCGGAGCGGCCGAGACGTCGTTTCCGGGAGGGGAGACCACGGGGCGCGCGGGGACGTTCCGTCGACCAGGGTGCAGTCCAGGGGTGCGCTCCCCGGAGGGGACCGGTCCGGGGCGTCGAAGGACGACGACGTGGCGGAGCGAACCCGGTCGTCAGTCCCAGGAGTTGAAGAGCGTCGCGCCCAGGGTCGCGGGTCGCCAGTGCGTGATCTGGCGCCACTCCGTCGCGGTCAGGGCGGAGGTGTCCGACTCCGTCAGCGGCGAGAGGAGCTGGGCCGCGTTCAGCACGACGAAGCCGGTATGCGTGAGGGCGGTGGCCCAGGCGGGCGGGTCCCGGAACTCGTCGGTGTACCAGTAGCGCCGGTCTCCGACGAAGGCGATCAGCGGGTAGTGGGCGTGGAACAGGGCGGTGTGCGTGCCGTCCCGGCCGCTGAGCGTGGCGCTGTGGAAGTTCTGCGGGTATTCCCGCTCCGTGAAGTCCTCGACGTGCCCGCCCGCAGCCCGCGCGGCGGCGTACCACGCGGCACGGCACGTTCGGGGATCGGTGCTCGGGAGGGGCGGGTCGTTGTGGTCGCGGGCCCCGGTCACGCCCCGCTCCAAGCGGAAGGCGAGCTGAGAGTCCTCCACGGTCACCCCTTCCGAGCGGCGTTCGCCCTTGACGGCCCGAATCTATCGGCCATCGGCCCTCGTCGGCGCGGGGCATGCGCCAACGAGGGCCGATGTCGGCGAACGGCAGGGGAGGGACCGGGTCGGCCGGTCAGTTCGGGAAGACCGCGGCCAGCCAGTCCTCGGCCGTCTCCGCGCGGAGCACGGCGCGGCGCTTCTCGGACGGGGTGCCCTCGGCGTCCGGGCGGAGGGCGGCCTCGATGGCGCGGGCGGTCTGGTCGAGGTCGAAGGGGTCCAGGGTGCGGGCGAAGGGGGCCAGTTGGTCGTGGACGCCGGCGTTGGCGGACAGCAGCAGGGAAGCCGAGTCGTCGAGGAGCCAGGCGGCCTCCTTGGCGAAGAGGTTGAGGCCGTCGTAGGTGGAGTTGACCATGGCGGCCCGGCTCATGAGGAGTGCGGCGATGACGCAGTTGCGCGAGTCGCGGCCCTTGCCGGGCTTGAGGAGGGTGGCGACCGGGCGGTCCGGGGTGCCGAAGCGGTCGTTGACGCGCCGGATCGCCTCCTCGGTCGCCCGCTGGTAGGCGAGGTGGCGGGCGGAGGCGCGGCTGGGGGTGGTTCCCACGGCGAGGAACCAGGTGGTCTCGGCGAGTTCCGGGGAGCGTTCCAGGGCGGCCTCGAAGGCGGCGAACCCGCGCGGCATGTTCTTCCAGAGGTCGATCCGGTCGGCCCGCACCATCACGCGCCGCCCGTCCGCCATCGCGGTCAGCCGCTCCGTCCACGCGGCCGTGGCGGGTTCGTCCACCATCGTGTCCAGGACGTGGTGGTCGAGCGGGAACGGCGAGGACACCAGCCGGGTGCGGTGGCCCCGGTGGACGACGGTGTCGCCCTCGACGACGGCACCGGGCAGGAACCGGGCGCAGCAGGCGGCGAACGCGTCCGTCCAGCGCCGGGCGTGGAAGCCGACGGTGTCGCAGGCGAGCAGCGACTCCAGGATCCGGGTGCGGACGGGCTGGGGCAGGACGGTGAAGTAGTCGGGTTCGCACCACGGCGTCCCGAGGAAGTAGGCGAGCCGGCTGCGCCGGTCCGTCCGGCCCGCGGTGAAGAACTCCGGGACGAGCATGAGGTGCGGGTCGTTGATGAGGATCATCTCGTCCGCGGTGTCGGCGGACACGGCGGTGAGCCGTTCCGCGTACATCCGGTTGACCGTCACATAGCCCGACCACGCCTCGTCGAGGGCGCTGTCGAAGACGGGCTCGACCGAGGTGTCGTGCATGTAGTGGAGGAGCCCCAGCAGCAGCTGGATGGAGATGGTGTCGTAGTGGTGGCGGCGCAGGTCCTCGGCCAGGGCCATGGGGTGCAGGGTGACGCCGCCGTCGAGGGCCACCGACGCGGGCAGGTCGCCGCCCGGGGGCGCGGTGAAGATCCAGTCGCCGCCGTGGGCGTCTAGCAGGGCGTTCAGCATGGGCACGAGGCCGCCGGCCGAACGCGGGTTGAGCCGCCCGTCCGTCCACTGAGGACAGCTGTTGCTGCAGGTCAGAAGCTTCATGTCGGCATCCTTGGGGTGGTGGGGAGCGGGCCGGTGGCGGGGCGTCGGAGCCGGGCGAGGGCGAGTGCCGTGAGGGCCACGGCACAGAGTCCCAGGAGCTGGTATCCCCAGAATCCGGGGAGGGCGGCCACGAGCGGGGCGACGACCACGGCCGCGGTGCCCATCGTGGCCTCGCCGATTCCCTCGACGTGGGGGCGGAGCCGGCCGGGGACGGCCTGGGTCAGCAGGGTGCTGGCGCCGACCACGCCGAAGTTCCAGCCGAGGCCCGCCAGGACGAGGTGGGTGGTCGTCATCGCGGTGGGGCCGGTGCTGAAGCCGCCCAGGACGCAGGCGACCAGGGAGATCACGGCGCCGGTGAGGACGACCGGCACCGCTCCGTGCCGGTCGGCCAGCCGGCCGACGAGGGGCGCCGGGGCGAACATCCCGATGACGTGGAGCGCCACGAGGGTGCCGACCGTGCCGGTGCCCGCGCCGTGCCCGCTGAGGTGCACGGGGGTGATGGTCATGATGCCGACCATGATGAAGTTGGCCCCGGCCAGGGCGCTCAGGGCCGCCACCGCCGCCGGTTCGCGCAGTGCGGTGCCGAGCCGGACGCCGCCGCGCACGGGGCGTACACCGGAGACGAGCACTCCGGCGGCCCGCCCCAGGACCGGCGTACGCGGTGAGCAGCCGGCCGCCAGCAGGAGCGCGGAGCCGCCGAACGCGGCCACGGCGACCAGGTACAGGCCGCACAGGGTCGGCAGTCCCATGCTCCGGGCGACGGCACCGCTGGGGCCGAGGAGCAGTGGGCTGATCACCGCTCCGAGCGCGGTGGCGAGGAAGACCGCGCCCAGCGCCCGGCCCCGGCTTCCTTCGGGGACGGCCTGGGCTGCGGTGTAACGGAGGAGGAAGAGGGAGGAGTTGGCCGTGCCGAGCAGGACGCTGCCGGCCAGCATCCAGGCGAGGCTGCCTTCGCGGGCGGCGAGGACGACGACCAGGGCGCCGAAGGCTCCCAGGACCATGCCGAGGGCCAGGCCGCGGCCCCGGTGTCCCCGGGCGGCCTGGTGCGATACCAGGAGCGCGCCGGCGGCGGAGCCGGTCAGGTGCAGGGCGACCGGCAGTCCGGCCACCGAGGCCGTGCCCGCCAGTTCCGTGGCGAGCAGGACGCCGGCCGTTCCGCCGGCGGCGAGGCCGAGACCGGCCAGGGCGGTGGTGCCGGCGACGAACGCCGGTACCCCCCGCCACGGGCCGTCCGGTCCGGCCGTGTGCGGCGGCCGGTCCGGGTCGGCCTCACGGCCCACCGGTGGGACGCGGGTGGGGCTGAAACCCTCGTGGCGGTTCAGGGGTACGACATCCTCTCCTGCGCGGCTGTGCCCCGGGCCGGGGCCGCCGGGTCCGGTGTCAGGCCGCGATGGCCTCGGGCATCGGCCCCGACTCGTAGGAGCAGCGGCCGGCCATGGTGGCGTGCCGCATGGCCAGGGCCATTTTCATGGGGTCCTTGGCCTGGACGAGCGCGGTGTTGACGAGGGTGGCCGCCGCGCCCATGCCCATGGCCTGGGCGACGTGGTGGGCGGTGCCGAGTCCGCCCTCGACGATCACGGGGATGCTCAGGGCGTCGATGATCTCCTGGATGGGCTGCGGGTCGACGATGCCGCGCCCGGAGGCGACCGGCGCCGCCATGACGCGCAGCGCCGAACAGCCCGCGTCCTGGAGGGCCATGGCGGTGTCGAGGTCGGGGAGGATGAACGGGAGCAGCGCCCAGTCCTTCTCGCGGAGCTCGTGGGCCGCCTCGATCGTCTGGTGGTTGTCGGGCATGTTGTCCTCGCCGCGCACGTCCAGCTTCAGGATGTCGATGCCCCAGGAGTCGCGCAGGACGTCGGCGGTGCGCAGGGCGCCTTCCTTGGAGCGGGCGAACGAGGTGGTGCCGATCCAGGTGAAGCGGTCGAGGTCGAGGACCGCGTCGAGGTCGGACAGCAGGAGGCTGCTGCGGCGGTTGTCCGGGTCCACGGTGGTGATGAAGATGTCCGCGTCGGTGACGGTGAGCACGTCGCGCACCACGGATACGGAGTCGTACTGCTCGATTCCGACGATGAGCCGGGAGCGGAACTCGCGGGTTCCGATCCGCAGCCAGGGTTCCCCGCGGTGGTCGATGGAGGCCGGGCGCTGAATGGTCATGAAGGATTCCCATCAGAGTGGATGGCGGAATGCCGCGAGCAGCAGTTCTTCATGGTGCCGCAACATTTGACATCGGACTGAGCGGGAGTGTCAGCCTTTCCTGTCCGCACTCTTTCGATTCCGGTGGAGCGGCGTCGCGTCCGGTGGAACGGCCGGCCGCTCCCCGTCCTCAGGAGGCCTGGGCGGCCGGTGCGAGGATGTAGCCGCGGCCCCAGGCGGTCTGCAGGACCAGGCCCAGCGGTTCGATGCGCCGGCGGATGCGCATGATGTGCAGGTCCAGGGCGTTGCGGCTGATGCACGCCTGGCGTTCGCCGAGGCGGCCCAGCAGTTCCTCGCGGCACACGAGCGCCTGGAAGGAGCCGGTCAGGCTGTCCAGGAGCGCTGTTTCCACCGGTGAGACGGGTACGACCCGGTCGCGGTACTTGAGCGCGCCGCTCGGGTCCACGGTCGGCACGGTGTACGGGTACGACTTGGCGCGCAGCGCGGTGACGCGGGCCCGCAGGTCGGCGTTGCTGATGGGCGCCCGTGCCCAGTCCTCACGGGCGTCGGAGCAGATCGGCGCGGGTCCGCCGCCCTCCACGATGAGGAGGCGCAGGACGCCTTCCTCCATGCATTGGCGTCTTTTGGCCGATTCCGCCGGCCAGCGCAGCAGTTTGACGTCGGCTTGATCCTGTCGCACGAGGAATCGCACCCCCGGTCTCGTATTCCGTCATGTGGGACTCATGGGAGGACTTCGTTCGCGGCCGTCTCCAGAAGTACTCCGGAGCGGCGCGAGCGTATCGTGCGCATGAATGACATGGCTGATTCGAAAGCGTGGGACGAGTACGGTTCCGCCGAATGCGGGGTTTTTCTCGAGGCGATGTGGAGCGGTTTTCCAGTGGATCTCGGAGGGGGGAATTCCGGTACGCCGACGGCCTGGGGGTCCGGGCCGGTCAGGGGCGTGCGGGGTGGACCGCGACGGCCTGCCGGAGCGTCAGGCACTCCTCCAGGAAGGCGAGGACGCGCACATGGTAGTCCCGGGCCGTCCGTCCGAGGCTGATGTTGTGGCCGGCGTCCGGAAGTCGTTCGCTGCGGGCGGGCGCGGATTCCAGCCGGCCCAGCAGGGCGCGTACGGCGGTCGTGTCGCAGCGCCACCACCGCTCGTGCTCGGCGAAGGTGAAGCGCACCGGGACGCGGACCCGGGGTGCCAGCTGCTCGTATGCCCGGGGCCAGTCCGGTATCGCGCGGGCCTCGTCGGCGGGGACGGGGGTGATGAGGGGGTCGGCGGCGCGGAAGGTGCCCGGCGGGTAGAGGGCCAGGGGTCCCCAGTGCATATGGTGGGAGATCCGTGCGCCGGAGCCGGCCAGTTCCCGGGCGCCCGGGGCCCATTGGCCGCCGATGCCGGAGACGTCCACCCCCAGCAGGTTCCCGCCCGTCCACCGTGCGGCGGTGAGCAGGGCGACGCCGCCGCCCAGGGAGTGCCCGACGAGGAGGACGCCCGCGCCGTACGGCCGGTCCGTCAGATGCGCGTCGAGGGCCGTGTGCATCAGGTCCGCCTGGGCGGCCAGGTCCGCGCCGGACGGCAGCCGGGCGGCGGAGGCGCCGTAGCCGGGGCGGTCCAGGGCGAGCGCCGCGTAGCCCCGGGCGGCGGCGAGGGCGAGCAGCGAGGTGTCCGGGTCGGCGCGTCCGTCGAAGTACCCGGCCCGCATGCCGCCGCCGTGCAGGGCCACCAGCAGCGCGCGCGGCGCGCACGCGGGCTCGGCGAGCAGTCCGGACAGGGGGATGCCCCCGGCGTCCAGGGTGACCGCGCGCACCGGGGCGGCGGTGGGGGGCGGCGCGGCCGCGCCGGAGCGGGCCGCCTGTCGGTCGTGGTCCACGGGGTCTCCTGTGCGGTGTCGGGCCGGAAACGACGATGACCCCCG
The DNA here is from genome assembly GCF_053597115.1 of Streptomyces sp. NPDC001515. Lineage (NCBI taxonomy): Bacteria > Bacillati > Actinomycetota > Actinomycetes > Kitasatosporales > Streptomycetaceae > Streptomyces > Streptomyces sp. NPDC001515. The sequence goes on along the minus strand of NZ_JBSFHN010000060.1, from coordinate 4,608 downwards.
GCGCCGTCGGGCGCCGGGGGTCACCGGTCCGCGGCCGGGGGACCGCGGGAGGGAGAGGGTCTGGGAACGCGGGCCGCTCGGCGGGCCCGGCAGGGAACGGGTCGGAACGGGTCAGACGGGGACGGCGGCGAGGTCCTGGTCCTGCTCCGCCTGCTCGTCCTGGTTCGGCCGGGGCAGGTTGTTGGTGAGCATGATCAGCGCCCCGGCCAGGAGCAGGATGCCGACGGTCCACCACACGGCGGTGGCGTAGCCGTGCACGGCCGCCCGGTTCACGGCGTCGGCCCCGTCGCTGTGCGAGACCAGCCAGGCGGCCGTGGTGGAGGCCGCGATGGTGTTGAGCAGGGCCGTGCCGATGGAGCCGCCCAACTGCTGCGAGGCGTTGATCATCGCGGAGGCGACGCCCGTCTCGTGTTCGGCCACCCCGTGCGTGGCCAGGCTCATCGCCGGGGTGAAGGCGAGCCCGAGACCGATGCCGAACAGCAGCTGACCGGGCAGGACGACCAGGAGGTACGAGGAGTTCACGTCCAGCTGGGTCAGCAGGAGCATGCCGAGGGCGGCGACGACGAAGCCGGGGCCCATGATCCAGCGCGGCGCGGTCCTCGGCATCAGCCGGCTCGCGATCTGGCCCGCGCCGATCAGCATGCCCGCCACCATCGGGAGGAACGCCACCCCGGACACCAGGGGGCTGTAGCCCCGGATCTCCTGGAAGTAGTACGTCAGGAAGAGCAGCAGGCCGAACATGGTGATGACGGCGAGTGCCTGCGAGGCGAAGACCCCGGCCCGGTTGCGTTCGGTCACGATCCGCAGGGGCAGGAGCGGGGCGCTGCTCCGCTTCTCGACCACGACGAACAGGGTCAGCAGGACGGCGCACGCCACGAACAGGGCCAGGGTGGGGGTCGCGGTCCAGCCCTCGCTGTCGGCGAGCGTGAATCCGTAGACCAGGGCCACGATTCCGGCGACGGACAGCAGGGTTCCGGCGATGTCGAGCTTCTCGCGGGCCGGGCGGGTGCCCTCGTCCCGGACGACGGCGACGGATCCGGCCACCACCACGGCGGCGAAGGCGATGTTGACGAAGAGGGACCAGCGCCAGTTCAGGTACTCGGTCAGGACACCGCCGAGGATCAGGCCGACGGCGGAGCCGCTGCCGGCGATCGCGCTGAACACCCCGAACGCCTTGGCGCGTTCCTTGGGTTCGGCGAAGGTGACCGCGAGCAGGGACAGGCCAGCCGGGGCCAGCAGGGCGCCGAACGCGCCCTGGAGGGCCCGCGCGGTCAGCAGCATCCCGGCGTCGGCCGCCAGTCCGCCGAGGGCGGAGGCCGCTCCGAAGCCGATGACCCCGATGAGGAAGGCGCGCTTGCGGCCGATGGTGTCGCTGATCCGGCCGCCCAGCAGGAGCAGTCCGCCGAAGGCGAGCATGTAGGCGGTGACGACCCACTGCCGGTTGCTGTCGGAGATGCCGAGCGCGTGCTGCGCGGAGGGCAGGGCGATGTTCACGATGGTGCTGTCCACGGAGACCATCAGCTGGGCGAGGGCGATGTAGACCAGGGCCTGCCAGCGCCGGGGGTCCGGGGCGGCGGCGTCCGGCGTACCGGACGCGGTGAGGTGCTCTTGAGCCATGACGGGTTCCCACTTCTGTGACGGCAGGACGCCGGGTCTCGGGCAGGTCCGACGTGCGAGGGCGGCCGACCCATATGTTGTGCCGACCAATGTTGTTCGACATAACAATAAGCATGAACCGTTGGTCGGCACAACACTGTCGCGTAGACTTCTGGGCATGACCCTGTACGGACGCCTTGCCGAACTGGATGTCTGGCTGCTCTCGGGGGCCGCGCTGCGCGCCCAGCGGCTGCTCTGCGACCACCTCGACACCACCGGGCTGCGGATGCAGCACTACCGCGTGATGGCGGGCCTGGCCGAGCTCGGCGAGTGCACCCAGGCCGATCTGGGGCGCGCGCTCGGCCTGGACGCGGGGAACCTGGTCGCGATACTGGGCGATCTGGAGGGCCGGGGAGCCGTCACCCGGCGGACCGACCCCGCCAACCGCCGTCGCAACCTGGTCAGCATCACCGAGGACGGACGCGCGCTGTTCGACGAGATGGACCGGGCCGTCGAGAAGGCCAACGAGACCATGTTCGCGGCCTTCTCCCCCGCCGAGCGCGAGCAGTTCCACAAGGTGCTGACGCGGCTCGCGCAGGGCGAGGAGTAGGGCCGGGGCAGGTGTGCGCCCGCGGGTCGCCGGTCCGGCCGGCCACCCGCGGACGAGGGGCGTTACGCGCCGTACGGGCGCTGCGCGCGGGCCTCGCGCAGCGAGACGCCCCACCACACCAGCTGGTCCAGCAGGGCCTTGGCGGCGGTGGCCGCAGCGGTCGGGTCGGTGAGGGCCCCCGACTCGTCGAACTGCCCCCACACGTTGTGGAAGCTGACGCAGTCGCGCACGGTCACGGCGTGCAGCTCGGCGAAGACCGGGCGCAGGTGCTCCACGGACCGCAGGCCGCCGGCCAGACCGCCGTAGGAGACGAAGCCGACCGGCTTGGCCTGCCACTGGGTGGAGTGCCAGTCGATGAGGTTCTTGAGCGAGGCCGGGTAGCTGTGGTTGTACTCCGGCGTCACCACGACGAAGGCCTCGGCGGACGCCAGGCGCGGCGACACCCGGGCCAGCTCCTCGGCCACCGCGTCACTGGGGGCGTGCGACAGCGCGTGCGGCAGCGCGTGCTCGGTGAGATCGATCAGATCGACCTCCACGTCGGCGCGCTGCCCGGTCTGCGAGACGAACCAGTTGGCGACGGTCGGGCCGAACCGGCCGTCCCGCACGCTGCTGTTGATCACGGCGAGGCGCAGGGGTGTGGCGGACATACATCTCCTCTAGTACCTGTCCGGGCGGAGCCGGCCGGGGCCTCTCCGTCCGGGTCCGAAGGTCGGACCTCGGCTGACGTCAGGACCGGCCCGGTGATCCCATCCGGCCCGGGGAACTCGCCGCGGGGGTGCGGCCCGTGCCGTGTTCACGGCCCCAGCCGCGGGCGCCGCTGTGGCGGAGCGCGCGTTCCAGACGGTGCCAGTTGGGTGAGCGGCGGCGGGACGGGCGAAGGGGCTGGGACGCGGCGGACCGAGCCATCAACACCACGACGAGAGCAGCGAGTTCCTCGGACGTAGCGTAACCGCGGATTACCCGGATGTCGGACATGATTCTCCGTCACAGAGGGGGGTTGCCGTGCTTGCGGGAGGGAAGGTCGGCGTGCTTCTCGCGCAGCATGGCGAGGGAGCCGATGAGGATTCCGCGGGTCTCGCGGGGGTCGATGACGTCGTCGACGAGACCGCGCTCGGCGGCGTAGTAAGGGTGCATGAGCTGGGCGCGGTACTCCTGGATCTTCTGCTGCCGCACCGCTTCGGGGTCGTCGGCGGCGGCGATCTCGCGGCGGAAGATGACGTTGGCCGCGCCCTCCGCGCCCATCACCGCGATCTCGTTGCCCGGCCAGGCGAAGGCCAGGTCGGCTCCGATGGATCTTGAGTCCATCACGATGTAGGCCCCACCGTATGCCTTGCGAATCACGACCGAAACGCGAGGAACGGTGGCGTTGCAGTACGCGTAGAGCAGCTTGGCGCCGTGCCGGATGATCCCGTTGTGCTCCTGGTCGATGCCCGGGAGGAAGCCGGGTACGTCGATCAGCGTGACGATCGGGATGTTGAAGGCGTCGCAGAACTGGACGAAGCGGGCGGCCTTCTCGGACGCCTCGATGTCCAGGACGCCGGCCAGGGACTGGGGCTGGTTGGCGACGATGCCGACGACCTCGCCGCCCAGCCGGGCCAGGACGCAGAGGCTGTTGCCCGCCCAGCCGGAGTGGACCTCGAAGAACTCCCCGTGGTCGACGATCTCCTCGATGACCGCACGCATGTCGTAGACCCGGCCGGGATCGTCGGGGACGAGATCGAGCAGGGCCTCGCTCCGCCGGTCGTGCGGGTCGTCGGCCGGGGCGGCCGGGGGCAGCTCGCGGTTGTTCTGGGGGAGGAGGGAGAGGAGGTAGCGGACCTCGGCGATGCAGGTCTCCTCGTCGTCGTACGCGAAGTGCGCGACGCCCGAGGTCTCGGCGTGCACGTCCGCGCCGCCGAGCCCGTTCTGGGTGATCTCCTCGCCGGTGACGGCCTTGACGACGTCGGGGCCGGTGATGAACATCTGCGAGGTGTCACGGACCATGAACACGAAGTCGGTGAGCGCCGGGCTGTAGGCCGCGCCGCCCGCGCACGGGCCGAGCATCACACTGATCTGCGGGATCACCCCCGACGCCTTCGTGTTGCGCTGGAAGATCCCGCCGTAGCCGGCGAGCGCGGACACGCCCTCCTGGATACGGGCACCCGCGCCGTCGTTCAGGGAGACCAGCGGCGCACCGGCCGAGATGGCCATGTCCATGATCTTGTGGATCTTCGTCGCGTGCGCCTCACCCAGCGCCCCGCCGAAGATCCGGAAGTCGTGGGCGTAGACGAACACCGTCCGCCCCTCCACCGTGCCCCAGCCGGTGACCACACCGTCCGTGTACGGCTTCTTCGCCTCCAGACCGAAACCCGTCGCCCGGTGCCGCCGCAACTGCTCGACCTCCTGGAACGAACCCTCGTCCA
>NZ_JBSFHN010000059.1:0-24860 GCF_053597115.1 Streptomyces sp. NPDC001515 | reverse complement strand
AACATATCTGGCGTTGACTTTTGGCACGCTGTTGAGTTCTCAAGGAACGGACGCTTCCTTTGTACTCACCCCTGCGGGCTTTCCTCCGGGCGCTTTCCTTCGGTCTTGCGTTTCCGACTCTATCAGACTCTTTCGTGTCCGATTCCCGGTCGAAGCGGGTCCAGCTTTTACCTTCCAGGAATTCGCTTTCGCGCTTTCCCTTTCGGCGTGTCCACTACGTTAGCGGATTTCCTCGGTCACTCATAATCGAGTCCCGGGGTTGTATTTTGGCACGCCAAAATACGCACCCGCTGAGGGTGAATCGTAGGTAGTGGTTGGCCGCCTCAGATGGTCCGGTGTGCGATCCGATGGACCGAACCAAGGACGTACCTGTGTCAAGCGACTCGGTCCACCTTAGGGGTCCACCAAGGGAGAGTCAAGTTGCCCTCGCACCGACGGCTCAGGTCTGGGTGGGCGGCTTGGCGCGCGGGCTGAGCCGGTAGGCCGACACCGTGGGGTCGCCGGCCACGAAGAACCGGTGCTGCCAGTCGTGGGCCTTGCTCACGCCCACGCGGGGCCCGACCCGGATGCGGGCGGCGGGGACGGGCTCCCCGTCCGTCAGCGTCACCTCGGAACCGGCCAGGAGGTCCGCGCCGATGTGCTCCGAGGTGATGCCGAGCGCCCGGCAGAAGTTCCCCGGCCCCCGTGCGAGACGCGGGGCGTCGATGCCCGCGCCCCTGCGCTCGCGCGCCAGTTCCTCGCCCGCGACGATCCGGCCGGCCCGGATGAGGACGGCCGAGGCGATGCCGTCCACGCCGGTGACGACGTTGGCGCACCAGTGGAGGCCGTGGGACCGGTAGACGTACAGATGTCCGGCCGGACCGAACATCACGGCGTTGCGGGGTGTGCGGCCCCGGTAGGCGTGCGAGGCCGGGTCGGCCGCGCCCGAGTACGCCTCCGTCTCCGTGAGGGCGATGCTCACCGTTCCCTCGGAGGTGGTGCAGGAGAGCACCGCGCCGAGCAGATCGGGGGCGACCTCTTCGGCGGGGCGGGAGAGGAGATCGGCGTTCATGCCGGTCGACGTTACCGGGAACCGGGTACGGTCCTCGCGCGTATGTAGGGGTCAGGACCTAGGAGGAGAAACATGGGCTTCAAGCGGCTGCTCGCGAGCATGGGTGCCGGCGGCGCCTCGGTGGAGACGGAGCTGACCGAGGTCAACGTCGTGCCGGGCGGGATCGTCCAGGGCGAGGTGCGGATCCAGGGCGGGTCCGTGGACCAGCAGATCGAGGGACTCTCCGTCGGGCTCCAGGCCCGGGTCGAGGTCGAGGGGCAGGACCAGGAGTACAAGCAGGACATCGAGTTCACGAAGCTCAGGCTGGGCGGGGCCTTCGAGGTGCGGGCCGGCGCGGTGCACGTGGTGCCGTTCGGGCTGGAGATCCCCTGGGAGACCCCGATCACGATGTTCGCCGGGCAGCATCTGCACGGCATGAACATCGGGGTCACCACGGAGCTGGAGATCGCGCGGGCGCTCGACTCGGGCGACCTCGACCCCATCAACGTGCACCCGCTCCCGGCCCAGCAGGCCATCCTGGACGCCTTCGGGCAGCTCGGCTTCCGCTTCCGCAGCGCCGACATGGAGCGCGGGCACATCCGCGGGACGCGCCAGCGGCTGCCGTTCTACCAGGAGATCGAGTTCCACCCGCCGTCGCAGTACCGCGGGCTGAACCAGGTCGAGCTGTCCTTCGTCGCGGACGACCGCGAGATGGACGTGATCCTGGAGATGGACAAGAAGCCGGGGCTGTTCAGCGAGGGCAGCGACTCCTACCGCTCGTTCCAGGTCGGCCTGCACGACTTCCGGGGGACCGACTGGGCGGCGTATCTGAACCAGTGGCTGGCGCAGGTCGGCGGGCAGCGCAACTGGTTCTAGGCTCGGGGAGCCGGAGACCGTCCCGGAGCTGAATCATCAGGAGAGGTGAGCTGACGTGACCGAGCCGAAGAGGGCCCCGCTTCCGCACGACTTCCATCCCGAGGTGCCCTCGTTCACCGTGGTGAGCGAGGATCTGGCGCCGGGCGGGGTGCTGGCGGACGCGCAGGTGTTCGCGGCGGGGAACACCTCGCCGCAGCTGCGGTGGGAGGGGTTCCCGGCGGAGACGAAGAGCTTCGCCGTGACGTGCTTCGACCCGGACGCCCCGACGGGCAGCGGTTTCTGGCACTGGGTGGTCTTCGACATCCCGGCGTCGGTCACGGACCTGCCGGCCGGTGCGGGCAGCGGGGCGTTCGAGGGGCTTCCCGAGGGCGCCGTGCAGGCCCGTAACGACTACGGGTCGAAGGAGTTCGGCGGCGCCGCCCCGCCGGCCGGGGAGAACCACCGTTACGTCTTCACCGTGTACGCGGTGGACACCGAGAAGCTCGGCACGGACAGCGACACGTCCCCGGCCGCGGTCGGTTTCAACCTGCGTTTCCACACGCTGGGCCGGGCCCAGTTGGTCGGGGAGTACGCCGAACCCGCCGCCGGAGCCTGAATCCGGACGTTCGCCCGCTGTTTGCCCTGCCCTGGTCCTGGAGAGATCAGGGCAGGGCACTTTTTATTGCGTTGTCCGTCACGGCCTGCCCGGCCACAGTTGATCCGGGCCTGCCAGGGGGCGGGCGGCACACGGGAGGTGGGCGAGATGCGGGACACGCTGGTACTGAACGCGAGCTTCGAGCCGCTGTCGACGGTGACGCTGAACCGTGCGGTGGTGCTGGTTCTGCAGGACAAGGCCGTCGTCGAGCAGTCCCACCCCGAGCTCCGTATGCGTGGTGCCGCCGTGGACATTCCGGTGCCGCGGGTGATCAGGCTCTGCCGGTACGTACGGGTGCCGTTCCGAAGACAGGCCCCGTGGTCCAGGAGGGGGGTGCTGATCCGGGACCAGCACCGGTGCGCGTACTGCGGGCGGCGGGCGAGCACCGTCGACCATGTGCTGCCGCGCGCCCAGGGGGGCCAGGACACCTGGCTGAACACGGTGGCGTCCTGTGCGGAGGACAACCACCGCAAGGCCGCGCGAACGCCGGAGGAGGCGGGGATGCCGTTGCTGCGGCAGCCGTTCGTGCCCTCGCCGGCGGACGCGATGCTGCTGGCGCTGGCGGCCGGGGACCGGTCGGAGCTGCCGGAGTGGCTGTCCCGGTCCGCGGCGTAGCCGCCGTACGACCGCTGCTGTAGGGGAGGCCCGCCTCGTGAGGAGGCGGGCTTCGTCGTGTCAGCGCAGGACGAGCTGGACGATGGCGACCGTACCGACCGTGACGATGAGGCCGCGCAGCAGTGCGGGGCTGAGGCGGCGGCCGATCGTGGCGCCTATCTGGCCGCCGAGGGCGGAGCCGACGGCGATCAGGACGACGGCGGTCCAGTCGAAGTCGGCGACGAAGAGGAAGAAGAGCGCGGCGATGCTGTTGACGACGGCCGCCAGGACGTTCTTCACGGCGTTCAGGCGCTGCATGGTGTCGTCCAGCAGCATGCCCATGAGGGAGAGGTAGATGATCCCCTGGGCGGCGGTGAAGTAGCCGCCGTAGACGCTGGCGAGCATCAGTCCGACGAAGAGCAGCGGGCCGCCGTCGGGGCGGGCCTCGCCGCCGGTCCGTTCGCGGCGGCGCTGGACGGCTTTGCTGATGCGTGGTTGCAGGATGACGAGGACGAGGGCCAGGGCGACCAGGACCGGGACGATCGTCTCGAAGGCGGTGGAGGGCAGCGCGAGGAGCAGGGTGGCGCCGGTGAGGCCGCCGATGAGAGCGCCGACGGCGAGGTTGAGGACGCGGCGGCGCTGGCCCTCCAGTTCCTTGCGGTAGCCGATGGCGCCGCTGATGGAGCCGGGGATCAGGCCGAGGGCGTTGGAGACGGTGGCGGTGACCGGCGGCAGGCCGACGGCCAGGAGCACCGGGAAGGTGATCAGCGTGCCGGAGCCGACGATCGTGTTGATCGCGCCCGCGCTGATGCCCGCCGCGAAGACGGCGAGCATCTCCCAGATGGTCATGGCTCATCCCCCGTGCCTGATCGGTGTTCGGTGCACCGAATCATGCACGAGGGGTGGCGGGCGTCAGTCGACGGGGGGTTCCTCGCGGCGTTCGGCGGCGGTGTTGAAGCCGGGGACGCCGCCGCCGATGTTGCCGAAGGCGCCGCTGAGGCCCTTGAGGGCGTCGCCGATCTCGCTCGGGACGATCCAGAGCTTGTTGGCGTCGCCCTCGGCGATCTTCGGGAGCATCTGGAGGTACTGGTACGAGAGGAGCTTCTGGTCCGGGTCGCCGGCGTGGATCGACTCGAAGACCGTACGGATCGCCTGAGCCTCGCCCTCCGCGCGCAGGGCGGCGGCCTTGGCCTCGCCCTCGGCCCGCAGGATGGCGGACTGCTTCTCGCCCTCCGCGGTGAGGATCGCGGACTGCCGGGTGCCCTCGGCCTGGAGGATGGCGGCGCGCTTGTCGCGGTCGGCGCGCATCTGCTTCTCCATCGAGTCCTGGATAGAGGTGGGCGGTTCGATCGCCTTGAGCTCGACGCGGTTGACGCGGATGCCCCACTTGCCGGTGGCCTCGTCGAGGACTCCGCGCAGCGCGGCGTTGATCTCCTCGCGGGAGGTCAGGGTCCGTTCCAGGTCCATGCCGCCGATGATGTTGCGGAGCGTGGTGACGGTGAGCTGCTCGATGGCCTGGATGTAGCTGGCGACCTCGTACGTCGCGGCCCTGGCGTCGGTCACCTGGTAGTAGATGACGGTGTCGATGTTGACGACCAGGTTGTCCTGGGTGATGACGGGCTGCGGCGGGAAGGGCACGACCTGCTCGCGCAGGTCGATCCGGTTGCGGATCGAGTCGATGAACGGGACGACGATGTTCAGGCCCGCGTTGAGGGTGCGGGTGTACCGGCCGAACCGTTCGACGATGGCGGCGCTGGCCTGGGGAATGACCTGGATCGTCTTGATCAGAGCGATGAAGACGAGCACCACCAGAATGATCAGGACGATGATGATCGGTTGCATCGTTTCCTCGTGCCCTTCGGTTGATGATCGTCACCGAGTCTGACAGAACGCGCCTTGGCGTGGGGGCAGTTCGGTCACATGACGACGGCCGTCGCCCCGTCGATGTCGACGACGTCGACCTGTTGGCCGGGCTCGAAGCTGAGCTCGGCGTCGAGTGAGCGGGCCGACCAGACCTCGCCGGCCAGTTTGATGCGCCCGCCGGCGCCGTCCACCCGTTCCAGGACGACGGCCTGACGGCCCTTCAGGGCATCGATGCCGGTGGCGTGCTGGGGCGCGCGGTCCCCGCGCTGCCGGCCGGCGATCACGCGTACCACGGCCGTCAGCGCCACCGAGACGATGACGAAGACCAGGACCTGGGCGACGATTCCGCCACCGAGGGCCGCGACGACCGCGGCGGCGACCGCGCCCACGGCGAACATGCCGAACTCGGGCATCGCGGTGAGGACGAGCGGAATGCCCAGTCCCACCGCACCGATCAGCCACCACACCCACGCGTCGATGTCCACGGGGTCATCGTAGGACCGCAGGCACCCTCACGGACAGGGCGCAACCGGGCAAGGCCGACGACAGGACCGGCGACGGGCGCTTGACGGAGCCCCGGCAGCGGGGCCCCGTCAACGGGGCTCAGCCGAGCGGGAGTCCGCGGGCGGTGTAGCGGTCGCCCTGGTGCTCGACGACGAGGGGCAGGCCGAAGCAGAGGGAGAGGTTGCGGGAGGTGAGCTCGGTCTCCATGGGGCCGGCGGCGAGCACCTTGCCCTGACGGATCATCAGGACGTGGGTGAAGCCGGGGGCGATCTCCTCGACGTGGTGGGTCACCATGATCATCGAGGGGGCGTACGGATCGCGGGCCAGCCGGCCGAGCCGGCGCACCAGGTCCTCGCGCCCGCCGAGGTCGAGACCGGCGGCCGGTTCGTCGAGGAGGAGCAGCTCGGGGTCGGTCATCATGGCGCGGGCGATCAGGGTGCGCTTGCGCTCGCCCTCGGAGAGGGTGCCGAACTTCCGGTCGAGGTACTCGGTCATGCCGAGGCGGTCGAGGAAGGCGCGGGCGCGGTCCTCGTCGACCTGGTCGTAGTCCTCTTTCCAGGTGGCGGTCATGCCGTACGCGGCGGTGAGCACCGTCTGCAGGACGGTCTGGCGGCGGGGCAGCTTCTCGGCCATGGCGACGCCCGCGATGCCGATGCGGGGGCGGAGGTCGAAGACGTCGGTGCCGACGCCGCCGAGCCGCTCGCCGAGGACGGAGACGGTCCCCGTGGTCGGGAAGAGGTAGCTGGACGCGATGTTGAGGAGGGTGGTCTTGCCGGCGCCGTTCGGGCCGAGGATGACCCAGCGCTCCCCCTCCTTGACCGCCCAGGAGACGTCGTCCACCAGAGCGCGTCCGTCGCGGACCACGGATACGTCCACCAGCTCCAGTACATCGCTCATGAGCGCGTTGTCTCCCCATGCAGTGTCGAGATCGTCGCGTGCCGGTGGGCACAGCTCCCAGGGAAAACCTACGCCACCGCGCGAGTGCGAGGGGTCCCAGGGGGCTGCCGAGGGGCCCGTCCCACGGATCGGCCGTGACCGGCGGGGCGGCCCAAGGGGTGCCGTCGCGCGCCCGCCGGGGACCGCGGACGCCCTTAGGCTGTGCCCATGCATTCGGAACCACGCTCAGGGCTGCTGGCCGCTTGGGGCAACGCGCTGCTGGCCGGGCTCGTGTCGCCCGACGACGCGGCGGCGGCCATCGTCGGGGAGGACGCGGTGCACCGCGTCGAGGGGCTGCCGGGTGAGGCGGGTCCGGTCGGGCTGACCCTCGCCCTGGGGCGGCTGCGGCGGCTGGGGGCGACGGGGTTCCGGGTGGCGCTGCCGGTTCCCGGGCATCCGCTGGGGCTGAGCGGTCCCGCGGAGTTCAACGCCCGCGCGCTGGAGGCGGAGGAGGCCGTGGTCACCTTCGGTGCGCCGTACGGGCTGGTACCCGAGGTGCGGGCGGCCGGGCACACCGGGGACCAGCACGTCGAGTGCGTCTGGCACTGTCTGACGGTGCGCGAGGCGCCCCCGGCGGACGTGCCGTCCCTGGGCGAGGCGGAACGGGAGCTGGCCGAGGCGATGCGGGAGGCGACGTCGGTGCTGTCGCGCCTCGACGTGGCGGCCTCCGGGCCGGTGGCCGAGGCCGCGCTGGACGCGTACCGGGCGCGGGCCGAGGGGGGCGAGGTGCTCGCCCCCGGGTATCCGCCGCGCGCCGCACGGGTGCTCGCGCTGGCCCAGCGGATCGGGCTGCTGATCTCCCTGGCGTACGACGGTCACGGCGGTGCGGTCAGCGCCTCCGAGATCGCGGCACGGGGCGAGGCGCTGCGGCCGGTGGAGCGGGTGGCCCGACGGGCGCAGGTCGCGGCGTACAACGCGTATGTGGAGGAGCGGGCGCGGTAGGGGGACGGCCCGGAGACCGGGGCCCGGCGTTCGACGGCCCGGCGCGCCTGGAGACCCTTCGGTGTGGGGGGCCGGCGCGTCCCGAGGCCCGGCCCGGGGAGTGGGCCGCGACGCCGTGCGCGCCGGCGCCGCCGTGGCCGGTGGCGGACGCCGCGCCGGATCCGGCGGCGATGAGCCCGCCGGCGATCATGGTGACGTCGGCAGCCTTCTTCAGGTTCTTCACTCCAGGTTCCTCCTCGCGTCGCCGCGACGGTCCGCCGCGGCACGCCCTGAAGAACGCCCGCGGCCGGAAGAGGATCCGCCGTTCGGGTGACGCATACCCGCGTGAGTGAATTCGCGGAGCCGAGCCGACGCCGAGCGGGGGCGGGCCGGTGCCGGGCCGGAGGGCGGGATCAGCCCGCCGCGCCGTGCCGTACGGCCCACAGGGCGGCCTGGGTGCGGTCCGCCAGGTCGAGCTTCATCAGGATGTTCGAGACATGGGTCTTGACGGTCTTCTCGGACAGAACGAGGGCCCGCGCGATCTCCCGGTTGGAGCGGCCGTCGGCGATCAGGCCGAGGACCTCGCGCTCGCGTTCGGTCAGGGTGCTCCCCCGCCCCGTTCCGGCGCCGGGTTCGTCCTGGGCGAGCAGCGCCCCGGCCACCTCGGGCTGGAGGAGGACGTGGCCCGCGTGGACCGAGCGGATGGCGCCGGCCAGCGCGTCGGGGTCGACGTCCTTGTACACGTAACCGGAGGCTCCGGCGCGCAGGGCGGGGACCACCGTGCGCTGCTCGGTGAAGCTGGTGACGATGAGGACCTTCGCGGGGTTCTCCAGCTCGCGCAGGCGGCGCAGGGCCTCGATGCCGTCGGTGCCGGGCATCTTGATGTCCATCAGGACCACGTCCGGCCGCAGCTCCTCGGCCCTGGCCACGCCCTCGGCGCCGTCGGACGCCTCCCCGACGACCTCTATGTCGTCCTGGATCTCCAGGAAGGTGCGCAGGCCCCTGCGGACCACCTGGTGGTCGTCGACCAGCAGCACCTTGATGGTCCCGTCAGCCACAGGGCACCTCCATCTCGATCGTGGTGCCCTTGCCGGGCGCCGATTCAACGCTGAGTGTTCCGCCGACCCCGGCGGCGCGGTCCCGCATGGAGACCAGGCCCAGATGGCGTCCGGCCCGCCGGGTGGCCGCCGGGTCGAAGCCGCGCCCGTCGTCGGTGACGCGGAGCACGGTGCCCCCGTCGCGGCGGGCGAGGGTGACGTCGACGTGGTCGGCCCCCGAGTGGCGCAGGGCGTTGTGCAGGGCCTCCTGGGAGACCCGCAGCAGGGCCTCCTCCTGGGAGGCCGGCAGCGCCCGTACGCCGGCGCCGGTGAAGGTGACCCGGGCCGTGTGGGCCCGGTCCATGACCTGGATCTGGGTGCGCAGGGTGGCGACGAGCCCGTCCTCGTCCAGGGCGGCGGGGCGCAGCTCGACGACGGCGGCGCGCAGCTCGTCGGCGGCCTCGGCGGCCAGCGCGGCGACCTGGTGCAGCTCGCCCTTGGCGCGGGCCGGGTCGCGGTCGACGAGGGCGGCGGCGGCCTGGGCGGTGAGGCGGAGGGAGAAGAGCTTCTGGCTGACCGCGTCGTGCAGCTCGTGGGCGAGCCGGGAGCGCTCCTCGGCGATCGTCAGCTCGCGGCTGCGTTCGTAGAGCCGGGCGTTGGTGAGGGCGATCGCCGCGTGCTGGGCGAGGATCGACAGCAGTTCCTCGTCCTCGGCGGTGAATCCGCAGCTGCCCTCGGGTTTCGGGCACTGCTTGTTGGCGAGGAAGAGGGCGCCGATGACGTCGTCGCCGTCCCGGATCGGCAGTCCGAGGAAGTCGGACATGTCGGGGTGGGCGGCCGGCCAGCCCTCGAACCGGGGGTCCTTGCGGACGTCGGCCAGGCGCTCGGGCTTCGCCTCGCGCAGCATCGCGGCGAGGATGCCGTGCTGGCGGGGCAGCGGGCCGATGGCCTTCCACTCCTCGTCACTCACCCCGTCGACGACGAACTGCGCGAAGCCGCCGTGGTCGTCCGGGACGCCGAGCGCCGCGTACTGCGCGTTCAGCAGTTCACGCGCCGAGGCGACGATCGTCTTGAGGACGTCGCGCATTTCGAGGTGCCTGCTCATGGCGAGCAGTGCGGCGCTCACGGCGGCGAGGCCCGAGGCGGGGCGATGGCTCATGCGCCACACCGTACCGGCGGCCCGACCTGCCCGTATCGGCCTGCGGACGGCCCCGGGGTAGGCCCTGGGGACTAGGGCCTCGGACGCGGGAGCCGTGGCGGGCCGGCGCTCCCGGACAGGGCCCCCGAAAGGGCCCCAGGCCCTCACTCAGCGAGTTGCAGGAGCAACGGATGGTGAGACGGGGCCGGGTGTGGTGTGAGGCCGGGCATAGGGCCCAGGTCACTTACGAAGTTCCCTAGTGGGTGGAAAAGGGCGATTTGCTCGGCGTCACGTGTGGGTCATAACGGACAAACGCCTCCGTGTTCCACTACCCGGCTTCGTACGTCACACCTTTGCCAGGCCATTTTGCCGCCGCTAAGAATTGCTGTTGTCCCCGACGGAGATGCGCAGTCGCTCCCGTCTTCGTCCTCCGTGAGGACTCCCGCGATTCGAAGAGGTAATGCCTGTATGTCCGCGTCCCGCATTCCCGCCCGTATCCGTAACCTGAACAAGACCCAGAAGCTCTCCGCCGCCGGTGTCTCCGCCGTCGCCGCCGCTGCCCTCTCCTTGTCCCTGGTGCCGGGTAACGCCGCGGCCGAGACCGAGCCGCAGGCCCTCTCCGCGTCCCCCGTCGTGTTCGACTCCGGCGCCCCGCAGGCCAGGACCATCCAGAACAGCCTGCTGGAGCAGCACGCCACCGCCGAGCAGCTGGTCAAGGCCGTCGACGCGGCCAAGGCCGAGAAGGCCGCCGCCGCGAAGGCCGAGAAGGCGAAGGTCGAGGCCGTCGCGAAGGCCGAGAAGGTCAAGAGCGAGGCGCGTGCCAAGGCCAAGAAGGCGAAGGCCGAGAAGGCCGTCTCCGAGCGCCACGGCCACAAGTCCAGCCGCTCCGAGTCCCGCACCCGCGTCTACGCGAACAACCTGGACGGCTGGATCCGCGAGTCGCTGGCCATCATGAAGGAGAAGGGCATCCCCGGTACGTACGAGGGGCTGCACCGCAACATCATCCGCGAGTCCAGCGGCAACCCGAACGCCATCAACGACTGGGACATCAACGCCCGCAACGGTGTGCCCTCGATCGGTCTGCTCCAGATCATCAAGCCGACCTTCGACTACTACCACGTGTCCGGCACCCCGCACACGCAGTACGACCCGGTCGCCAACATCACCGCGTCGGCCAACTACGCCGCCGACAAGTACGGCTCGATCGACAACGTCAACAGCGCCTACTGACCGGCCGTGGCACACGCCGAAGGGCGGCACCCCCGCGGGGGTGCCGCCCTTCGGCGTCGTACGGTGGCGGGCCCGAGCTACTTGCGCATGACCTCGGGCTCGTGGCGGCGCAGCAGCCGGGCGACGGCCACTCCGCAGATGATGCCGAGGACCAGCAGCACGGTGATGTTGACGCCCCACTGGCCGGCCGAGTGCTCCCACAGCGGGTCCAGGTCCGTGGGGTTCTTGGCGTCCCACGGCGGCATCAGGTGGGCCAGGTCGAGCGTGGACCCGGCGCCGGCGATGGCCCAGCGCGAGGGCATCAGCCAGGCGAACTGCTCCAGGCCGGGCGAACCGTAGACCTGGAAGAGGATGCCGGTGAAGACGACCTGGACGATGGCGAACATGACCAGCAACGGCATGGTCTTCTCGGCGGTCTTCACCAGCGAGGAGATCACCAGGCCGAACATCATCGAGGTGAAGCCGAGCGCGATGATCGTGACGCACAGCTCCACGGCCGGCGGCATGATCAGCCCCTCCTCGGGCAGATCGCGGGTGGCGAAGCCGATCCCGCAGATGATGACGCCCTGGATGGCCGTGATCACGCCGAGCACGATCACCTTGGACATCAGATAGGCCGAGCGGGACAGGCCGGTGGCCCGTTCCCGTTCGTAGATGACCCGTTCCTTGATCAGTTCTCGTACGGAGTTGGCGGCGGCCGAGAACGTCATGCCGATCACCAGGATCAGCATGATCGTTCCGGCGTCGCCGTTGAACCGGGACGGCGGCTTGGGCGGCGCCAGGCCGAAGTCGGCGGGGATGACCACGCTGACCACGCCGAGCACCGCGGGCAGGATCACCATCAGACCCATGAAGCCCTTGTCGGACGCGATCACCGAGACATAGCGGCGCATCAGCGTCCACAGCTGCGCCGACCAGCCCTGCGGCTTCGGCGGGCGCATCTGCTGCGGCGGCGGCATGTGGACGGACTGCGCGGCGACCGCGTCGATGTCGGCCGCGTACAGCTGGTAGTGCTGCGAGCCGCGCCAGCGGCCCGACCAGTCGTAGTCACGGTAGTTCTCGAAGGCCGAGAAGACATCGGCCCAGGTGCTGTAGCCGAAGAAGTTCAGCGCCTCGTCCGGCGGGCCGAAGTAGGCCACCGAACCGCCCGGCGCCATCACCAGGAGCTTGTCGCAGATCGCCAGCTCCGCGACGGAGTGGGTGACGACCAGGACGGTGCGTCCGTCGTCGGCCAGTCCGCGCAGCAGCTGCATCACATCGCGGTCCATGCCCGGGTCGAGGCCGGAGGTCGGCTCGTCCAGGAAGATCAGCGACGGCTTGGTCAGCAGCTCCAGGGCGACCGAGACGCGCTTGCGCTGGCCGCCGGAGAGCGAGGTGACCTTCTTGTCCTTGTGGATGTCGAGCTTCAGCTCGGCGAGGACCTCGTGTATCCGCGCCTGGCGCTCGTTCTCGGTGGTGTCCGCGGGGAAGCGGAGCTTGGCGGCGTACTTGAGGGCGCGGGCGACGGTGAGTTCCTTGTGCAGGATGTCGTCCTGCGGGACCAGACCGATGCGCTGCCGGAGCTCGGCGAACTGCTTGTACAGGTTCCGGTTGTCGTAGAGGACATCGCCCTGGTCGGCGGGCCGGTAGCCGGTCAGCGCCTTGAGCAGGGTGGACTTGCCGGACCCCGACGGGCCGATGACGCCGATGAGCGACTTCTCCGGGACGCCGAAGGAGACGTCCTTGAGGATCTGCTTCCCGCCGTCGACGGTCACCGTGAGGTGGCGGGCGGCGAAGGAGACCTCACCGGTGTCGACGAACTCTTCGAGCCGGTCCCCGACCAGCCGGAAGGTCGAGTGGCCGACGCCGACGATGTCGTTCGGCCCGATCAGCGCCGAACCGGACTTGGAGAGCGGCTGGCCGTTGACGTACGTGCCGTTGTGGGAGCCGAGGTCGCGGATCGAGAAGCGGCCGTCGGGCGTCGCGTGGAACTCGGCGTGGTGGCGGGAGACCTGGAGGTCGGAGACGACCAGTTCGTTCTCCAGCGCACGGCCGATCCGCATCACGCGGTCGAGGGCCAGCTGGTGGAACGTGGTCGGGCTCCGGTCGCCGTAGACGGGCGGGCCGCCCGCCGGACCGCCCGCGCCCATGCCCTGCTGCGGCACCCGGGGTTGCTGCTGCGGCGCCTGCTGCTGCCAGCCCTGCTGCGGGGCGGGCTGCTGCTGCGGCATGCCGGGGCCGGCCTGGTGCGGTGCCGGGGCATGCTGCTGCGGTGCCGGGGCGTGCTGCTGCGGGGCGGGGGCCTGGGCCCCCGCGGCGGCCTGGCCGCTGTACACCCCGGCGGCGCTGAGGCTGAGCCGGGGGCCGTCGGTGGCGTTGCCCAGGTTCACCGTGGATCCGGGGCCGATCTCCATCTGCTGGATCCGCTGCCCCTGCACATACGTGCCGTTGGTGCTGCCGTGGTCCTCGATGGACCAGCCGCGGCCGTTCCAGCTGATCGTGGCGTGCCGCCACGACACCCTGGCGTCGTCGATCGTCATGTCGCCCTGCGGATCACGTCCGAGGGTGTACGACCTGGACGGATCGAGCGTCCAGGTCCTGCCATTCAATTCCAGTACGAGTTCCGGCACTCCGCGCCCCACTAGTCGTCCCCCGAGTGACCCCCGTTGCGGGGAGTCTAGGGATGCTGAACATCGTGGGGAACTATTCCAGGACCAGTCCCGGATACGAAAGCCGGGCGGAAGGCGATGCCAAAGCCGGGCGGGACGGTGACCGAACCGAGACCGCGCTGTTGCGACCGCTCCGGGGCATACCTCACGGTTCCCGGCAGCTCGCCGCACACCGGGGCGGAACGTTTCCAAGAGCGTGATCACGGACATCGGACGCCTGTCCGATCCTCGGAACGGGCCGCCGGGCGCGTGGCCGGGACCGATACGGTGGGAACACCATGAGCGCACCTCAGCCCCCGCAGCCCGCCCCGTCTCCCGAGCCCCCCGCGTCACGGGGCTCCGACACCCCGACGCTTCTCGTGAAGATCTTCGGGAAGGACCGGCCCGGCATCACGGCCGGCCTCTTCGACACCCTCGCCGCCTACTCCGTGGACGTCGTCGACATCGAGCAGGTCGTCACGCGGGGCCGGATCGTCCTGTGCGCCCTGGTCACCGCCCCGACCGCGGGCGGGACCACGGAGGGCGATCTGCGGGCCACCGTGCACAGCTGGGCCGAGTCGCTGAAGCTCCAGGCCGAGATCATCTCCGGGACGGGCGACAACCGCCCGCGCGGCGACGGCCGTTCCCATGTGACGGTGCTGGGGCACCCGCTGACCGCGGAGTCGACCGCCGCCATAGCGGCCAGCATCACGTCGACCGGCGGGAACATCGACCGTATCTTCCGGCTGGCGAAGTATCCGGTGACGGCCGTGGAGTTCGCCGTGTCCGGTACGGGGACGGAGGCGCTGCGCACCGCGCTGGCCACCCAGTCCACCAAGATCGGTGTGGACGTGGCCGTGGTCTCGGCCGGGCTGAGCCGGCGGGCGCAGCGGCTGGTGGTGATGGACGTCGACTCGACGCTCATCCAGGACGAGGTGATCGAGCTGTTCGCGGCCCATGCCGGCTGCGAGGCCCAGGTCGCGGAGGTGACCGAGCGGGCGATGCGCGGCGAGCTCGACTTCGAGCAGTCGCTGCACGCCCGGGTGGCGCTGCTGGCCGGGCTGGACGCCTCGGTGGTGGAGAAGGTCCGCGCCGAGGTGCGGCTGACGCCGGGGGCCCGCACCCTGATCCGTACGCTCAAGCGGCTCGGCTACCAAGTGGGGGTCGTCTCCGGCGGCTTCACGCAGGTGACCGACGATCTCAAGGAGCGGCTGGGGCTCGACTTCGCCTCGGCGAACACGCTGGAGATCGTGGACGGGAAGTTCACCGGCCGGGTGACCGGGGAGATCGTGGACCGGGCGGGCAAGGCGCGGCTGCTGCGCCGGTTCGCCGCGGAGGCCGGGGTGCCGCTGGCGCAGACGGTGGCGATCGGCGACGGGGCGAACGATCTGGACATGCTGAACACGGCGGGGCTCGGGGTCGCCTTCAACGCCAAGCCGGTGGTCCGCGAGGCCGCGCACACGGCGGTGAACGTGCCGTTCCTGGACACCGTGCTCTATCTGCTGGGCGTCACGCGCGAGGAGGTCGAGGCCGCCGACGGTCTCGTCGAGTAGCCCTCGGTACGCGGAAGGGCCCCGGTGCGCGGTGCGCGTGCCGGGGCCCTTCCGTGTGCCGGGGGGTGTCAGTCGTTCGGAGTCCAGTACTCGACGAGCGTGCCGACGCCGTGTTCGACGGTCTTCCAGCCGCCCGTGAACGCGACCACGGCGAAGGCGGCGGTCGGGAAGCCGCCGCGGCTCATCCGGGCCAGGGCATCGCCCTCGGCGTCGCCGGAGAGGGCGTCGGCGACGGCGTGCATCCCGGGGTTGTGGCCGATCACGAGCAGATCGCGGACCTCGTCGGGGGTCTCGTTGAGCAGGGCGATCAGCTCGCCGGGCGAAGCCTCGTAGATGCGCTCCTCGTACACGGTCCTGGGGCGCTCGGGCATCTCGTGCACGGCGAGCTTCCAGGTCTCCCGCGTCCGGGCGGCGGTGGAGCAGAGGGCCAGGTCGAAGGCGATCCCGGAGTCGGCGAGCTTGCGGCCGGCGACCGGGGCGTCCTTGCGGCCCCGTTCCGCGAGCGGGCGCTCGTGGTCGGAGTCGTTCGACCATTCCGCCTTGGCATGCCTGAGTAGGACGATCCTGCGAGGTGTATCGACGCTCATACACCTCAGCTTCGCACGAAACGCGCGGCCCGGCGCAGGGTGTTGACGGGCTCCCGGGCCCGGTCCGCCGGACGTCAGCGGCCCAGGAACGCGACGAGGTGCCCCAGCAGCCGGCTGATCGCGGGCTCGCCGGAGGCGGCGTGCGCCTCGCCGGGCCCGGCCATCAGCAGCAGGAGCGCGGCGAAGGCCAGGGCGGGCAGCACGACGGCCCACCACGGGAGGCGGACCTCGACGCCGGCCGCGTCGGAGCGGGTGGAGCGGGTGTCCGTACGGGCCTGCATGACCGCCTCCGTGGCTGTGGGTTCTCGACATCCACGAACCTACGGATCCGGCGGCGCCGGTCCCATCCGGTGACCCACCCACTTCACCCTGACCCTGGCCCCCTAAGGGATGGTGGGGCCAGCCCCACCCCCGGCGTCCGTCAGGGCGAGAAGACCGAGGCGACCACGCCGATGACGACCGTGATCAGCAGCATGGCCCCGAGGACGAGGAGCAGCTTCTTCTGACCGTTCTGGGGATTCGGGTCGAGCACAGGAGACATGGCCCCAGTCTCGCATCTCAGCATTCGTCCTCGATCGTCCGGTCCCGGCCGGCCAGGAAGCCCGCCGCCATCTGGGGCACCATCAGGGCCGCCATCAGCGCGATCGGCACGCCCCAGCCGCCGCTGTGCTGGTAGAGGACGCCGACCAGGAGCGGGCCGGGGATGGAGATGAGGTAGCCGGTGGACTGGGCGAAGGCGGAGAGCCGGACGACGCCGGCGCCGCTGCGGGCGCGCATCCCGATCATGGTGAGGGCGAGCGGGAAGGAGCAGTTCGAGATGCCCAGGAGCACCGCCCAGACCCAGGCACCGCCGGCCGGGGCGAGGAAGAGTCCGGCGTAGCCGGCGAGACCGCAGGCGCCGAGGAAGAGGACGATCGGGCCCTGGTTCCGCATCCGGCCGGCGACCCGGGGGATGACGAAGGCGAGGGGCACGCCCATGGCCATGGTGACGGCGAGCAGCACGCCCGCGGTACCGGCCGAGACCCCGGCGTCGCGGAAGATCTGCGGCATCCAGCCCATGGTGATGTACGCGGCGGTGGCCTGGAGGCCGAAGAAGCAGGCGAGGCCCCAGGCGGTGCGGCTGCGGGTGATCCGCAGCTCGGGGGCGGGGGCCTGGGCGGCGGCGGACCGCGCGGCGGTGCCGCCGCCCCGCACCAGCGGGAGCCAGGGCAGGATCGCGGCGGCGGCGAGGACGGCCCAGATGCCCAGGCCGGCCCGCCAGCCGCCGCCGAGCGCGCCGGTCAGCGGCACGGTCACGGCGGCGGCCAGCGAGGTGCCCAGCGCCAGGGCCATGGAGTAGAGGCCGGTCATGGAGCCGACCCGGTCCGGGAACCAGCGCTTGACGATCACCGGCATCAGGACGTTGCTGACGGCGATGCCCATGAGGGCCAGGGCGCTCGCCGCGAGGAAGCCGGCGGTGCCGCCGACGAGCGGCCGGACGACCAGGCCCGCGGTGATGGCGGCCATGCCCGCGCAGACGACCGCGCCGGGCCCGAAACGGCGGGCCAGGCGCGGTGCCATGACGCCGAAGACGGCGAAGCAGAGCGGGGGCACCGAGGTGAGGACCCCGGCGACGCTGCCGCTCATGTGCAGTCCGTCGCGCACCTCCTCCAGGAGGGCGCCGAGGCTGGTGATGGCCGGGCGGAGGTTGAGCGCGGTGAGGACGAGCCCCACGGCGACCAGCCGCAGGATCCACGGGGAGGCGGCCGTCGCGCGGGCGGGGGCCTCGGTGCGGGGAACCGCGGGGGCGGCGGGGTTCAGGGTTCCGGCGGGGGTGCCGGTCGGGGTCTCGTCGTCACGCATGGGGCCATCATAGAATCATGGGATGATTGGTTGTCCAATGCTCTGAGAAGATGCGGACACCTCCGCGGGACGACGGCCCGTCCGCCGTCCGCCGCCCACCCGAGCAAGGAGCACCATGACGCTGACCACCCCGCGGCGTTCGGCACTCGCCGACCAGGTGATCGCCCAGCTGAGGAACCAGATCACGTCCGGCGAGTGGCCCGTGGGTTCGCGCATCCCGACCGAGCCCGAGCTGGTCGAGCAGCTGGGGGTGGCGCGCAACACGGTGCGCGAGGCGGTGCGCGCGCTCGCGCACAACGGACTGCTCGACATCCGCCAGGGCTCGGGCACCTATGTCGTCGCCACCAGCGAGCTGGCCGGGGTGATGCACCGCAGGTTCGCCTCGGCCGATCCGCGCCATGTGGCGGAACTGCGCTCGACCCTGGAGTCGTCGGCCGCGCGGCTGGCGGCTCTCCGGCGCACCGACCGGGATCTGAAGCAGTTGGACACGCTGATGCGGCGGCGCGAGGAGACCTGGGCGGCCGGGGACGTGGAGGCGTTCGTGGCGGCGGACGCGACGCTGCACCTGGCGGTGGTGGCGGCCTCCCACAACGACGTGCTGACGGGCCTCTACGCCGATCTGGGCGATCTGCTGCGGGACTACCTGCGGGGCGACGTCGGCGCCGAGCTGCGTCCGGAGAACCACATGGACCACGGCCGGCTGGTCGAGGCGATCCGGGCCGGCGACGCGGAGACGGCGGCGGCGGAGGCCGCGAGCCACGCGCTGACCTGCCTGGCGGACCGCGTCTGAGGCGGGGTCCGGGAGGCTCAGGTCCCGCCCGGCGCGGCGTGGGTGACCCACGCGGAGGCGACGTCCTTCCAGCAGCGGTCGTCCAGGCGCACGGTCCGCCCCGGCCGCACGTCGACGGCCCGGCCGTCGGCGTCGATGTCCCACCACTGGGCGCACTCGGTGTGCAGCTGGACACGGTCGGTGGAGGGGTACGGGTTGTGGCAGTAGGCGACGACCCGGGAGCCCTTCACCGACGTACGGCATTCGGCGCCCGAGGGTTCGGGGCTGGGGGCCGGGGGCGCGGCGGCACCGGCTGCGCCGACGTGCCCGGCGGCGTACAGCCCGGCCGGGACGAGGAGTCCGACGACGACGGCGCCGGAAGCCAGCAGGGCCTTGGTTCGGTGAGGTGTACGTCGCACAGCGATCTCCTCCCCTCGCCTGACCAGAAGTCCGGTTCCTCCACATTCTGCGGTGGATCGTCCGGCTTTTCGACCTGAGCGGCGCCAGGCCGTGCGGGACAAGGGCCGGGGCCCCGGGGGGCCCCGGGGGGGTCCGGACACACGGCCGCGCACCGCCTCCGGGGAGACGGTGCGCGGCCGGTGCGTACGGTGCCGGGCTCAGGCGCCCATCATGTGCACGCCACTGTCGACGTGGATGATCTCGCCCGTGGTGCGCGGGAAGAAGTCCGAGAGCAGCGCGACGATGCCGCGGCCGGCCGGCTCGGGGTCGGTCATGTCCCACGCGAGCGGGGCGCGGGTGTTCCACACGTCCGCCAGCCCGTCGAAGCCCGGGATGGACTTGGCGGCCATCGAGCCCAGCGGTCCGGCCGAGATCAGGTTGCAGCGGATGCCGTCCGGACCCAGGTCGCGGGCCAGGTAGCGGGAGGTGGCCTCCAGCGCGGCCTTGGCCGGGCCCATCCAGTCGTACTGCGGCCAGGCGAACTGCGCGTCGAAGGTCAGCCCGACGATCGAGCCGCCCTCGCTCATCAGCGGCTTGCACGCCATGGCGAGCGACTTCAGCGAGAACGCCGAGACGTGCATCGCGGTGGAGACCGACTCGAAGGGGGTGTTGAGGAAGTTGCCGCCGAGCGCGTCCTGCGGCGCGAAGCCGATGGAGTGGACGACGCCGTCGAGCGAGCCCAGCTCGTCGCGGACCAGACCGGCCAGCCGGTCCAGGTGCTCGTCGTTGGTCACGTCCAGCTCGATGACCTTGGCGGGCTTGGGCAGCTTCTTGGCGATGCGCTCGGTGAGCGTGGGGCGCGGGAACGCGGTCAGGATGACCTCGGCACCCTGCTCCTGGGCCACCTTGGCGGCGTGGAACGCGATGGACGACTCCATCAGCACCCCGGTGATGAGGATGCGCTTGCCGTCGAGAATTCCGCTCATGGTGATCAGTGACCCATGCCCAATCCGCCGTCAACGGGGATGACGGCTCCAGTGATGTACGAAGCGTCGTCGGAGGCCAGGAAGCGCACCGCGGCGGCGATCTCCTCCGGCTGCGCGTAACGCGCGAGCGGGACCTGGGCGACGATGCCCTTGCGCTGCTCCTCGGTGAGGACCTGCGTCATGTCGGTGTCGACGAAACCGGGCGCGACGACGTTGAACGTGATGTTCCGCGAGCCCAGCTCGCGCGCCAGGGACCTGGCGAAACCCACCAGACCGGCCTTGGACGCGGCGTAGTTGGCCTGACCGGCCGAGCCGAGGAGGCCGACGACGGAGGAGATGAGGACGACCCGGCCCTTCTTGGCCCGCAGCATGCCGCGGTTGGCGCGCTTGACCACGCGGAAGGTGCCGGTGAGGTTGGTGTCGAGGACCGAGGTGAAGTCGTCCTCGGACATCCGCATCAGCAACTGGTCTTTGGTGATACCGGCGTTGGCGACCAGCACCTCCACATTGCCGTGCTTCTCCTCGACCTCCTTGTAGGCCTGCTCCACCTGCTCGGGGTCGGTGATGTCGCAACGGACCGCGAGAACCCCGGCCTCGGTGAGCTCGGCGGGCGGCTCGCCGGAACGGTAGGTGACCGCGACCTTGTCGCCGTTGTCGGCGAAAGCGCGGGCGATGGCGAGGCCGATGCCCCGGTTTCCTCCGGTGACGAGAACCGAGCGGCTCAACGGATCACCCTTTCCCTAGCGGTCTGGTACGTCGAAAACCTATCGGTACCGTCCGCCCCGCGAGCAATCGGCCCCTGACAGGGCCTCCCGCCGGGCACTGTGGGGTTCCTACAGTCGCGGCCCCCGGCCCGTCCGGCGCCGGGGGAATTCGGCCGCGGGGCCGTCGCGGCCGTGCTTCACTGCCTCGTAACCGATCCATGGGTATGTGACACAGAGGAGTGGCCACCCGTGCCCCATGAGGTAGATCCGTCGTTCCTGAACCTTCCGCTACGGGCCCTCGCGGACGCCGCGCTGGCCCGTGCCCGCGCGCTCGGGGCGGCCCACGCCGACTTCCGGCTGGAGCGGGTGCGCAGTGCCACCTGGCGGCTGCGGGACGCGCGCCCGGCCGGATCCTCGGACACCACCGACCTCGGATACGCGGTACGGGTCGTGCACGGCGGGGCCTGGGGCTTCGCCTCCGGGGTGGATCTGACGATGGACGCGGCGGCGAAGGTGGCCTCGCGGGCCGTCGCCATGGCGAAGCTGTCGGCGAAGGTGACCGCGGCGGCGGGCTCCGACGAGGTGGTGGAGCTGGCGGACGAGCCGGTGCACGGCGAGCGGACCTGGGTCTCCTCGTACGAGACCGACCCCTTCTCCGTCCCCGCCGCGGAGAAGGCGGGACTCCTCGCCGAGTGGAGCGGCCGGCTCCTGGCGGCGGACGGGGTGGCACATGTGGACGCCTCCCTGATGACCGTCCACGAGAACAAGTTCTACGCGGACACGGCGGGAACCGTCACCACGCAGCAGCGGGTCCGGATCCATCCGCAGTTCACCGCGGTCGCCGTGGACGCGGCGACCGGCGAGTTCGACTCGATGCGCACCATCGCCCCGCCGGTGGGGCGCGGCTGGGAGTACCTGACCGGCACCGGATGGGACTGGGACGCGGAGCTGGAGTCCGTCCCCGGCCTGCTCGCCGAGAAGATGCGGGCCCCGAGCGTCGAGGCCGGCCGCTACGACCTGGTCGTCGACCCGTCGAACCTCTGGCTGACCATCCACGAGTCGATCGGCCACGCCACCGAGCTGGACCGGGCGCTGGGCTACGAGGCGGCGTACGCCGGGACCTCCTTCGCCACCTTCGACCAGCTGGGCAAGCTGGCGTACGGCTCGCCCGTGATGCACGTGACGGGCGACCGCACGGTGGAGCACGGGCTCGCGACGATCGGCTACGACGACGAGGGCGTCGAGGCGCAGTCCTGGGACCTGGTGAAGGACGGCACCCTGGTCGGCTACCAGCTGGACCGCCGGATGGCCCGCCTCACCGGCCTCGGCCGCTCCAACGGCTGCGCCTTCGCGGACTCGCCGGGCCACGTCCCCGTCCAGCGCATGGCCAATGTGTCGCTGCGGCCGGATCCCGGCGGGCTCTCCACGGAGGATCTGATCGGCGGGGTCGAGCGCGGGATCTACGTGGTCGGTGACCGTTCGTGGTCCATCGACATGCAGCGGTACAACTTCCAGTTCACCGGTCAGCGGTTCTTCCGCATCGAGAACGGCCGGCTCGCCGGTCAGCTGCGCGATGTCGCCTACCAGGCGACGACCACGGACTTCTGGGGCTCGATGGAGAAGGTGGGCGGTCCGCAGACGTACGTCCTGGGCGGCGCCTTCAACTGCGGCAAGGCCCAGCCGGGCCAGGTCGCGGCCGTCTCCCACGGCTGCCCCTCCGCCCTCTTCCGGGGCGTGAACATCCTCAACACGACGCAGGAGGCCGGGCGATGAGCGGCGACCACGGAACCGGCCGGGGGTCCGGGGGGCGCCCCCCGGGCAGGCACAGTCTCAACACGACGCAGGAGGCCGGGCGATGAGCCGCGTGAGCAAGCCGCACGAGATCGTCGAGCGGGCGCTCGGCCTGTCCACCGCGGACGGCTGTGTGGTCATCGCCGACGAGGAGTCGTCGGCCAATCTGCGCTGGGCGGGGAACGCGCTCACCACGAACGGGGTGACACGGGGGCGGACCGTGACCGTGATCGCCACGGTCGACGGCGGCGAGGGCGCCGCCTCCGGTGTGGTGTCGCGGGCCGCGGTCACCGCCGAGGACCTGGAGCCGCTGGTGCGGGCCGCCGAGGCCGCCGCGCGGGCGGCCGGTCCGGCGGAGGACGCCCAGCCGCTGGTCACCGGGGTGCCCCCGTCCCCCGACTTCACCGACGCGCCCGCCGAGACCGACTCGGACGTCTTCGCGGCGTTCGCCCCGGCCCTCGGCGACGCCTTCGCACGGGCCCGGTCCGGCGGCCGTGAGCTGTACGGCTTCGCGAACCACGAGATGACGTCCAGCTACCTGGGCACGTCCACGGGGCTGCGGCTGCGCCACGACCAGCCCAACGGGACGCTGGAGCTGAACGCCAAGTCCCCGGACCGCACGCGCTCGGCCTGGGCGGGGCACTCGACCCGGGACTTCAAGGACGTCGACCCGGCGGAGATGGACGCGGAGCTGGCGCGGCGGCTGGCCTGGGCGGAGCGCCGCGTCGAACTGCCCGCCGGGCGGTACGAGACGCTGCTGCCGCCCACGGCCGTGGCCGATCTGCTGGTCTACCAGCTGTGGTCGGCGACCGCGCGGGACGCGGCGGAGGGCCGGACGGTGTTCTCCAAGCCCGGGGGCGGCACCCGGCTGGGCGAGATGCTGTCGCCGCTGCCGCTGACCCTGTACAGCGATCCGCACGCGCCGGGCCTGGAGTCCGCCCCGTTCGTCCTGGCGCACAGCTCCGGGGACGGCGCCTCCGTCTTCGACAACGGGCTGCCGCTCGGCCGGACCGACTGGATCGGCGGCGGCCGGCTGGAACGGCTGACGACGACCCGGCACACGGCGGGCCTGACGGGGCTGCCGGTCGCCCCGGCGATCGACAATCTGCTGCTGGAGGGCGGCGGCGACCGCTCACTGGAGGAGATGGTCGCGGCGACGACCGGGCGGGCGCTGCTGCTGACCTGCCTCTGGTACATCCGGGAGGTCGATCCGGCCACCCTGCTGCTGACCGGGCTGACCCGCGACGGGGTGTACCTGGTGGAGGACGGCGAGGTCGTCGGCGAGGTGAACAACTTCCGCTTCAACGAGTCCCCGGTGGACCTGCTGTCGCGGGCCACCGAGGCCGGGCGCACCGAGCGGACGCTGCCGCGCGAGTGGGGCGACTGGTTCACCCGGGCGGCGATGCCGGCGATGCGCGTCCCGGACTTCAACATGAGCTCGGTCAGTCCGGGGGTCTGACCGGCCTAGACTGACTGACACATCGCACTTGACCGGTCTCTTAAGGAGCATGGAACCGTGACGGACATCGTCGACGAGCTGAAGTGGCGCGGGCTGTTCGCCCAGTCCACCGACGAGGACGCATTGCGCAAGGCGCTCGCGGACGGTCCCGTCACCTTCTATTGCGGGTACGACCCGACGGCTGCCAGCCTCCACGTGGGCCATCTGGTGCAGGTGCTCACCATGCGCCGGCTCCAGCGGGCGGGGCTGAAGCCGCTCGCCCTGGTGGGCGGGGCCACCGGCCAGATCGGTGACCCGCGCCCCACCGCCGAGCGCACGCTGAACGACCCGGAGACGATCGCGGCCTGGGTGGCGCGGCTGCGCACCCAGATCGAGCCGTTCCTGTCCTTCGAGGGCGAGAACGCGGCGGTCATGGTGAACAACCTGGACTGGACCGCGGGCCTGTCCGCGATCGAGTTCCTCCGGGACATCGGCAAGCACTTCCGGGTCAACAAGATGCTGACCAAGGAGTCCATCGCCCGGCGGCTGGAGTCCGACGAGGGCATCAGCTACACCGAGTTCAGCTACCAGCTGCTCCAGAGCATGGACTTCCTGGAGCTGTACCGGCGGTACGGCTGCACCCTCCAGCAGGGCGGCAGCGACCAGTGGGGCAATCTGACCGCGGGGCTCGACCTGATCCACCGCCTGGAGCCGGGCGCCGAGGTGCACGCGCTGGCGACGCCGCTGATGACGAAGGCGGACGGCACCAAGTTCGGCAAGTCCGAGAGCGGCGCCGTCTGGCTCGACCCGGAGATGACCACGCCGTACGCGTTCTACCAGTTCTGGCTGAACGTGGACGACCGAGACGTCTCGCGCTACATGCGCATCCTCAGCTTCCGCAGCCCCGCGGAGCTGGAGGAGATGGAGAAGGTCACCGAGGAGCGTCCGCAGGCGCGCACCGCGCAGCGCGCGCTGGCCGAGGAGCTGACGACGCTGGTGCACGGCGCGGACCAGTGCGCCGCCGTGGTCGCCGCGTCGAAGGCGCTGTTCGGCCAGGGCGAGCTGGCGGAGCTGGACGAGGCGACGCTGAGCGCCGCACTGTCCGAGGTTCCGCACGCCCGGGTCACCGAGCTGGGTCCGCTGGTCGACCTGCTGGTGGAGGTCGGCCTGGCCCCCAGCAAGTCGGGGGCCCGGCGCACGGTCAAGGAGGGCGGCGCGTACGTGAACAACGTGAAGGCCGTCGACGGCGAGGCGGCGCCCTCCCGCGAGGAGCTGCTGCACGGGCGCTGGCTGGTGCTGCGCCGGGGCAAGAAGAACCTCGCGGCGGTCGAGGTCACGGCCGGCTGAGCCGTACCGGACGGTCCGTGGCCCACGCACAGCGGCGGCCGGGCACGCGCGATG